>DASYIJ010000161.1:0-20043 GCA_035997675.1 Solirubrobacteraceae bacterium | reverse complement strand
GTGGTGACGGCGAGGCCGACGACCGCGAACAGCCCGGCGGCGTCGGCGAGCGTGAGCCCGCGCCTGAGGGTCCGCACGCCGAGCCACAGGGCGAGGCTCCAGAGCGCATAGAGCAGCGCGTCGGGGTTGACGGAAGCGCTCATGAACGCGGTCATGGGGACGAGTCCGGCGGTCGCGGACGCCGCGAGCTGGAGGCTGCGTGAGCGCCCCAGCAGCTCGCCGGCGAGCAACCAGGTGGCGGTGGCGGTGACGAGGAGCAACAGGCCCGACCAGATGCGCATGGCCAGCAGCCGTCCGAAGATCGACGAGCCCTCGAACACCCGGTAGGGCAGCGCCACGTAGAGGTAGTACAGCGGCGGGTTCGCCGACGCCGTGTTGCGTCCGCCGCCGTCGCTGCGTGCGGAGGCGGGGAGCTTGGCCGCCTTCTTCTGCCACCTGTCGAACGCGTCGGGGCGCCACTCGGCGCCCGGGATGCGACCCTCGCGGCCGGTGCGCGAGCGGTTGTCCGCCAGCCCCTGCTCGGTCGAGAACGTCTTGCGCGTGCGGTCGCCCGGTAGCGCGAAGCGCTCCGCGACGGACTGGGCGTAGGCGAAGTGCTGTGACTCGTCCGGGCTCTGCCACGGGGGTAGGAACAGGGCCCAGGCCACCGTCACGACGAGCAGGACGCCCCACAATGCGAGCAGCGGTCGGGGGACGCGGCTGAGGATGGCCGGGATCCTAGTCAGGCGTCGCCGCCTGTCCGCGCGCCGCGCCAGCGCGCGGCGTGCAGCGCGCGCTCGAGCCGCGCCGGTACCGGACGCGCGCCCCACCACGCCCGGTACCACGCCCGCCCGGCCGGGCCGAGCCGGCTCTCGTGGGCGAGCCGCGCGCGGTCGGCGTAGAGCCCGGCGTGCTTGGCGCGCAGCCGCCGGAACGCGCGGCGGTACGCCCCCCGATCCGCAGCGAGCTTGGTGGCGCCGTGGCGGCGGTACTCCAGCGTGACGGCGTCGACCTGGCGTCCACGCCAGCCGTGGGCCAGCGCGTTCACCCACAGCTCCCAGTCCTCGAACTGCTCGAACTCGGGGTCGAAGCCACCGGTCGCCGCGATCACCTCCCGCCGAACGAGCGCGCTGAGCCCGATCGTGTGGCGATACAGCAGCGCGTACGGGTCGTAGGCGGGGAAGCGCAGGTCGCCGGTCCAGTCACCGAAGAAGCGCATCGTCCCGTAGGCGAAGCCGAGCCCGGCGTCCGCGTCGAGCGGGGCGCGCAGCGCGGCCAGCGCGCCCGGCGCAAGCCGGTCGTCGGCGTCGAGCACGATCGCGTAGGCCGTCTCCACGCGCTCCAGGCCGGCGTTGCGGGCGGCGCCCACGCCGCGGTTGGGCTGGCGCACGAGCTCGACCCGTTCCTCGAGGGAGTCGAGGGTGGCGAGCGTGGCTGGATCGTCGGAGCCGTCGTCGACGACCACGACGCGCGGCGCGCCGCCCGCCTGGCCGAGGAGGCTGTCCACGGCCTCGCCGAGATAGGCGCCGTAGTTGAAGCAGGCGACGACCGCGGTGATGTCCCCGTTGTCCGCGGCCACGGCTTGGAACGATATGCCCGTGGGCCGCTCGATCCTGATCCTCGCGCAGTTCGCGCCGCCGTCCGACCTGTCGGCGGCGCGGCGCGTCGCCGGCCTCGCGAAATACCTCGACCGTCTCGGACACCGGGTCACCGTGCTCACGTCGCTCTCGAGCGGCCGCGGGCCCGTCCCGGGCGCGCGCGTGGTGCGTACGCGGGACGCGATGGTGAGCCGGCTCAACTGGCGCCGCGCGAGCTTCGAAACGCTGGCCGGGGGCGGCGGGGACGGTGGCTACGAGACCTCGCCGAGCCGGCTCGCCTCCGTGCTCGTGCCCGACCTCGCGCTGGCGGGCTGGCTGCCCTTCGCCCTCCCGCGAGCGCTGGGCCTGGCGGGCGCCGCCGACGCGGTCATCACCAGCTCGCCGCCGCACTCGGGGCATCTCGCGGGCCTGGCCCTGCGCGCCCGCGGGCTGCCGTGGGTGGCGGACTTCCGCGACGGATGGACGTTCGAGTCCGACCGCCCGGGCTGGCCGCTCGCCGCCCAGCGCGCGCTCGACGCGGGACTCGAGCGCGCGGTCGCCCGTGGAGCCGACGCCGTGGTCGCCGTCACCGAACCGATCGCGGCGGATCTGCGCGCCCGCTTCGGCCGGGAGGTCGCGACGATCACCAACGGCTTCGATCCCGAGGAGCACGTGGTGCCGGCCGCGATCGACGGCACCGTGCCGGCGGCGGACCGGCACACGCTCCTGCACGCCGGCCGCATGGCCTACGCGGGGCGCTCGCCGCGGCCCCTCCTGGCCGCGCTCGAGGGCGCGCCGGACCTCGAAGGACGTCTCGAGGTCCTGTTCGCCGGTCCGCTGTCCCTCGAGGAGCGCGACCTGATCGAACGCGCACCCGCCGCGCGCGCCGTGGGCTCGCTGGGCCGCGCACAGACGCTCGCGCTCGAGGCGGCGAGCGACAGCCTGCTCGTCCTGACCAGCGGACGCCGCCGTGGCGAGGCGACCCAGAAGGTGTTCGAGTACCTCGCCGCCGGCAAGCCGATCGCCGTCCTCGGAGAGGACACGGAGGCCGCGCGGATCGTGGAGGGCGCCGGCGCGGGGATCGTCGCGCCGGCCGACGACCCGGCCGCGATCGCCGACGCGCTGCGGATGCTGATCGCGGCCGAGGGAGCGCCGGCTGTGGGCGGCGCCATCGACCGCTACTCCTACGCGACGCTCGCGGCGCGGATGGCCGAGCAGGTCGAGTACGCGATCGAGCGTGCGCGGGCGCGATGAACCGCGTCATCGAGGCGGTGGTTTCCTCGCCCGCGGGGCGAGGCCGCGGTTAAGCCCCTATGCGGGGCTCAACTCCGGTCTCGCTCGCGTGGCCGTACCTCGCTGGCGCTCAACGCCGCCACGACGAGGTGCCAATACGCGCGCAGCGACCAGCGAAGCGGCGCCAGGGTCGCCGCGCGGCCGAGGTAGGCCGAGTCGAGGTCGGGCGTGAGCCGGCCGGCGAACTCCGCGGCGCTGATCGTGCGGGTGGCCTGGACGGCGCGGCGCTCGCGCCGCAGTCGCGGTAGGGAGCGGAGCGTGTCCCCCCAAGCGAGCAGCTTCGCCGGGAGCCACCCGCCGGCGGCGGCGATGGCGAGGAGCGCGACCTCCGTCGCCAGCAGCGCGGGCGCGATGAGCCCGAGCAGGGGGCCTGGGTAGTCGCGCAGCAGCACCGCCCAGCGATTGCGCTCCAGCCGCCGCCACTTGGCAGCACCCTTGGCGAAGTCGTAGTCGTGGTCGACGCGCGCCGCGGGCTCGACGCCCAGCCGCCCACCCGCAAGCCGCGCGCGCAGTGAGAGGTCCACGTCCTCGCAGTACATGAAGAACTCCTCGGGAAAGCCGCCCAGGCGCTCCCAGGCGGAACGCGGCAGCGCGAGGCACGTCCCGGACAGGAACGCCACCTCGGTGGGCCCGGCCGGCGCCGCGGCCACCGGCCGCCGCGCCTCCCCGGACCACGCGATACCCGTGAAGTGGATGACCCCACCGCTGGTGTTGATCCGGCCCCCGCCGTCCATCGTGACCAGGCCCATCCACGCCGCCCAGCCCCGATCGACCCGTGCCGGCGCCTTGATCGCCTCGACGAAACCGGCGGCGGGCTCGGCGTCCGGGTTGAGGAAGAGCAGCAGGTCGCCGCTCGCGGCGGCGGCGCCCGCGTTCGCGCCGGCGGCGAACCCGAGGTTGCGCGGCTGCGGGAGGACGCGGGCGGCGGGCGCGGCGGTGGAAACCGCCTCCAGCGTCCCGTCGCGGGACGCGTTGTCGACGACGATCAGCTCGTCGCCCGGCGCCAGCTGCTCGACCAGTCGCGGCATGCAGCGCGCCACGGCCTCGGCGCTGTCGTACGTCACGACGATGACGGAGAGGCGCGGACTCACGCCGGCCGGCGGCAGACCATGAGCTCGGTGCTCGGCCCTTCGCGCCGCGCGCGGGCCAGGCCGACCTCGAACGGATAGGCGGCCGCGCCCGCGAGCCACCCCGCCGCCTCGCCGCGGAGCGCCGCGGTGCGCAGGGTCCACCACGCCGCGCGGGCGGCGCGGCTGCGCGTGTCGACGGGCGCGTTGAGCAGCACGAGCATCGGGCGGCGCAGCTCCTCGCGCAGTCCCGCCGCGGCCACCGCCGCGCGCACCTCGGACAGCGAGCGGATGGCCTGGTGCGGCGCGCGCCACGGTCGGCCGTGGACGAACAGGTCGCTGAACACGAGCACACCGCCGGGGCGCAGGACGCGCGCGGCGTTGGCCAGGGCGCGATCGAAGCGTCGGTCATCGGTGATGTGAAAGAGCACGTCCATCGCGCTGACGGCGTCGAACGACGCGTCCGGGAGGTCGATCGTCTCGTCGCCGATGTCCACGCGCACGGCCTCGACTCCCGGGTGCCGACGGGCCAGGCCCTCCACGGCCACCTGCGTCAGATCGGACCCGACGATCGAGCCGGCGCCCAGCTCGCGCCACAGTTCGAGGTAGAACCCGGTGCCCGATCCCACGTCGAGCACCCGCGCCCCCGGGGGGACGAGGGGGCGTACGAGGCGCAGGAACACGCGTCGCCGCGCGCGGTAGCCCCAGCGGTTGAACGCCTGCCCGAGACCCTGGTAGCCGACGCCGCCCAGGCTGTAATCCCCGCGCAGCCGCTCTTCCCAATAGTCGCGGAGCGCGTCGGTGTCGGCGTCGGCGGGCAGCGGGGGCGGCGCGATGCCCGCGATGATATCCGCGTGGCCGGGCTCAACGTTCTCGTGGTCCCGTCCTGGTACGCCACGCCGGCGAACCCTGTCGCCGGTGTGTTCGCCCGGGACCAGGCGCGCCTCGTGGCGCGGCGCCACCGCGTCGTGGTCCTGTTCTCGGAGGGCCCCGACGCGGGGGTGCGGCGCCTGTTCACCCTGGGCGACCGCGCCGAGGACGGCCTGCGGGTGCTGCGGTTGCGCCAGCGCCCGTTAGCGCTTCCGCGGGCCGACTCGGCGCTCACGGTACTCGGCCTCTCGGGCGCGCTCGCCCGCCTGCGGCGGGAGGGCTTTGCGCCCGACGTGCTGCATGCCCACACGCTCGAGGCCGCCATCCCGGCGGTCATGCTGGGAAGGGTCCATCGCATCCCGGTGGTGGTGTCGGAGCACTGGTCGGGGTTCCCGCTGGGACGCCTGACCCCGTGGCAGCGCGTGCTCGCGCGCCGCGTGTTCGAGGCCGCCGACGCGGTGTGCCCCGTCAGCGAGTCGCTGCGCCGCGCGATCGAGCCCTACGCGCCCCGCGCCCGGATGCAGGTCGTCGGCAACGTCGTCGACACCGCCCTGTTCGCGCCCCCGGCCCGCGAGCGACCCGCCCACGACGGCCCCGTCCGGCTGCTGGCCGTCGCGCTGCTCAGCGACAAGAAGGGCCTGGACGTGCTGCTCGACGCGCTCGCCCGCCGCGCGGCCGACGGCCGCCCGCCCGTCAGCCTGGACGTCGTCGGCGACGGGCCCGAACGAGCGGCGCTCGACGCCCGGGCCCGCGATCTCGGGCTCGACGGAGCGGTGCGCTTCCACGGCCTCCAGAGCCGCGACGCCGTCGCCCGCCGAATGGCCGAGTCCGACGTCTTCGTGCTGCCCAGCCACGTCGAGACGTTCGGTGTGGCGCTGGTCGAGGCGCTTGCGACCGGGCTGCCGGTGGTGGCCACCGACGTCGGCGTGGCCGGCGAGGTCGTGGACGAGCGCGCGGGCGTGATCGTGCCGCCGGGCGACGCCGGTGCGCTCGCTGCCGGCATCGACCGCGCGCTGGAGGGCCTCGGGCGCTTCGACACCGCGGCGTCGTCGGCTCTCGTGCGTGCGCGGTACGGCCCGGACGCGGTAGCCGGCGCCTGGGATGCCGTGTACGCGACGGTCACGGGCCGGAGGACCGGTGGCGACGAGGAGCGCTGAGCGCCCGCCGCGCCATTTGGCCGCCGGCGCGTCGATCAACGTCGCCGCGCAGGTGGCGACGATCGCCGCCGCGGGCATCACCAGCGTCGCCGTCGCCCGGCTGCTCGGCCCGACCGGCACGGGCACGCTCGCCCTCGCGGTGACGCTCGTGGCCGTGTCGACCACGGTCTTCTCGCTCGGCCTGCGGTCGGGAGTGATCTACCGCGTCTCACGCGGCGCCTGGGCGCCGCGTGCCGCCGTGCGCGCGGCCGCCGCCGGCGCGCTGGTCCTCGGCGCGATCGGGACGATCCTGGGGCTCGGCTTCTACGCCCTGACCTCGGGTTCCGTGCTCCATGGACTCAGCCCGACGATGGCGATCGTCACGTTCGCCTCACTCCCCTTCGCGCTGGTGTGGCTGTTCATCGCGGCGGTTGCGCTCGCGGTCGACCGCTACGAGGCCTATGGCGCGATCACGATCGTCCAGCCGGTCGCCCAGGTCGTGCTCGCCGTGACGCTGGCCGCGACCGTCGGGACGCTCGGCGCCGTGATCGGCTTCGCGATCTCGCAGGTCGTGGCCGCGGCGGCCGCCGCCGCCATCTTTCGCCGGCGCGAGGCCGGTCCGACGCCGCCCACCCGGCCCGGAGAGCTCCGCGCCGCCGCGCGTTTCGGGCTGCTCTCGTGGGGTTCGGAGGTGCTGCAGAACCTCAACTACCGGCTCGACCTGTTCGTGCTCAACGCCTTCGGCGTGATCGCCGATGTGGGGGTGTACTCCGTCGCGCTTACCGTGACCAGCTTCGCCTGGATCCTCCCCTCGGCGCTGCAGACCGTGCTGTTTCCCCGAACCGCGCGTCTCGACGCCGGCGACGAGGTCCCGGGAGCCGGGCTGACCGACGTCGAGCTGGCCGCCTCGCGAGGGACGCGCCAGGCGGTCCTGCTGCTCGTCCCGACCGCGGTGGCGTTGGTGTTCGCCCTGCTCGTGCTGGTTCCCCTGCTGTACGGCCCGCGCTTCGACCGCACCGTCGAGCTGGGCCTGATCCTCGTGCCCGGCACGCTCGCCCTCGGCCTCGCGCGCGTGCTCGTCGCCGTCACCTCCGGCCGCGGGTACCCCCAGTACTCGCTGTACGGCCGGCTCATCGACATGCCGATCACCGCCGTCCTGTACTTCGTCCTCATCCCCGCCCACGGGGCCACGGGCGCCGCCGTCGCCTCGTCCATCTCCTACGCGCTGACCGGCGTGATCTCGTTCGTCTTCTTCCGCCGGGTCGTCCACCTGCCGCTGCGCACCGTGCTGGTGCCCACGCGCGAGGACCTGCGGGATTGGGGCTCGGCGATGCGCGCCGCCCGGCGCCGGTTCGCCCGCGGAGGGCGGACACCGTGAGCGCACCGCGCGTGTGTATGTTCGTCCACAACGCGCTGCTGCACGACGCGCGCGTGGAGCGCGAGGCGTCGGCCCTGGCGGCGGCGGGCTACGACGTCCGCGTCATCGCCGCGCTCGGCGCGGGCACACCGGCGCGGGAGCGGCGCGACGGCTTCGAGGTCGAGCGCGTGGACTCCGACCCGGCGCCGACCCGTGCCGTCCGCCGCGCGCTGACCGCGCGCGGCCACGGCGCCGACATCGGCACCGTCGCCGCCCCGCTGCACGGCGGACGCCCGGGACTCCGCCGGGCCGCGCAGCGCCTGGCTCTGCGCGCCCACCTCGCCGCGGAGCTGGCGCGCTACGTGCGGCGCGCGGCCGCGGCGGCCGCGACGACACCGGCGCAGGTGTGGATGGCCCACGACCTCGACGCCCTGCCGGCCGCGTGGCTGGCACGCCGCCGCCACGGCGGGCGCCTGCTCTACGACTCTCACGAGCTGTTCTCCGAGCGCATCGCCGTCAGCGCCGCCGCCCGGCCGTTCTGGCGGGCGCTCGAAGGCCGTCTCGCGCCGCGCGCCGACGCCGTGATCACGGTGGGCGACGGGGTGGCCGCGGAGCTGGGCCGTCGCTATCGCATGCCCCCGCCCACCGTGGTGCGCAACCTCCCGGCCTCCGCTCCGGTCGGGGTGCGTGACGCCTCGCCGCTGCGCGGTGCCCTCGGGCTGGGAGACGACGCGCGGATCGCGCTCTACCTCGGCGGGCTTCAGCCCGGGCGCGGGCTCGAGGCGCTGGTGGACATCGCGCCGCGCCTGCCCGACCGTGACGTGGTCGTCCTCATGGGCCCCGGGCACCCCGACTACGTCGCGGGTCTGCGGGCGCGCGCGAAGCGCGGCGGCGCGTCCGGACGCGTCGTGCTGGCGCCGCCGGTGCCGCCCGAGGACATCGTGCGGTGGGCGGCGGGGGCCGACCTCGGGCTCGCCCTGATCCAGAACGTGTCGCTGTCCTACTACCTGTCGCTGCCCAACAAGCTCTTCGAGTACGTGGCCGCGGGGCTGCCGGTGGTGGCCAGCGACTTCCCCGAGCTGCGCGCGGTCGTGGAGGGGCGCGGCCTCGGGGCGGTCTGCGATCCCGACGACCCGGTCGCGATCGCGCAGGCGATCGAATGGGCGCTCGACGATCCGGATCGCCACCGGCGCCTGCGCGCGGCCGCTCGGGACGCGGCGGCCGAGCTCACGTGGGACGCGGAGTCGCGCGTCCTGGTCGACCTCGTCGACCGGCTGGCCCGCGCCTGACCCGGGCGATCAGGCGCCGTTGGCGCCGACCGCGGCGTCCTCGGGCATCGCGAGCACGATGTGCTGGCGCCCGACCACGACGAACTCGCGGCGCTCGACCGCGCCGTCCCCGTCCAGCGGCGCGACCACGGCTTCGGTCAGGGCGATGAACTCCTTCTCGGCGTGGTTGAGAAAATCCGAGAGCCGGCTGCGAAAGCCGCCGGACGGCATGGTGATGCTGCCCGTGATGCGGTGCCGGTCGGTCTCGATCATCACGCGCTGCTGGCGGTTGTCCATCACGGCAGCCTAGTCCCCGATCACTGGACGCCGGTGACCCGGCCGACCTCGGCAAGCGAGGTTTCCCCCGCCGCCACCTTGGTCAGACCGTCCTCGCGAAGCGTGCTCATGCCCTGCTCGGCGGCCACGGCGGCGATGCGATCGACCGAGGCACGCTCGACGACCAGCGCGCGGAGCTCGTCGGTCACCGCCATGACCTCGAACAGCCCGAGACGGCCGCGGTAGCCGGTGTAGGCGCAGCGGTCGCAGCCGACCGCCTCGTACACCGTGACCTGGCTCGAGTCCGCGTCGGGGTCCAGCGCGACGGCGGGCACCGTGGTCTCTCGGCGGCAGCTCGGACACAGCCGGCGGACCAGCCGCTGGGCGACGACGCACTCGATGGCCGAGGCCACGAGGAAGGGCTCGACCCCCATTTCCACGAGACGGGTCAGGGACGACGGTGCGTCGTTCGTGTGCAGCGACGAGAGCACCAGGTGCCCGGTGAGGGCGGCCTCGATGCCGATCAGTGCGCTCTCGGTGTCGCGGATCTCGCCCACCATGATCACGTCGGGGTCGGCGCGCATCATCGAGCGCAGGCCGGTGGCGAACGTCAGGCCGGTGCGCTCGTTGACCTGGACCTGCTTGATGCCCTCGACGTGGTACTCGACCGGGTCCTCGATCGTGAGGATGCTCTTCTCCCGCGTGCGGATCTGCATCAGCGCGGCGTACAGGGTGGTCGACTTGCCGGCGCCGGTCGGGCCGGTCGCGAGCACGGCGCCGTGCGAGCGCCCGAGCGCGGTCTGCAGGCGAGCCTGAGCGTCCTCCACGAGACCCAGCTCGTCGAGGCCCATGGGCACCGATCCCTGGTCGAGGATCCGGAGCACGACGGACTCGCCGTGGACGAGCGGGAGCGAGACGACGCGCAGGTCGACCTGGCGCTTCTCGACGGTGAGCCCGATGCGCCCGTCCTGGGGCATGAACTTCTGCGCGATGTCGAGGTCGGCCATGACCTTCATCCGCGAGATGACGCCGAGGGCGAGCTTCTTGGGCACCGTGGCCGAGTCCATCAGCACGCCGTCGATGCGGAAGCGGACGACGAGGCCGCTCTCCTCGGGCTCGAAGTGGATGTCGGAGGCGCCCTGCTCGACGGCCTGGGCCACGAGCGAGTTGACGAGCTTGATGACCGGGGCGTCCTCGGCCGACTCGCGCAGCTCCGTGACCTCGTGGACCTCCTCCTCCTCGACCTCCTGCACCGCGTCGTCGAGCCGGTTGAGCTTGGCGATCAGGGCCGCGATGGCCTCGCTGGCGGCGACGGCCGGGCGGACCCCGTAGCCCGTGAGCATCGCGATGTCGTCGATCGCGAGCACGTTGGCGGGGTCGGACACGGCCACGAGCAGGGTCGCCTTGTCGATGAACCCCACCGGGATGGCCTGGAGGCGCTTGGCCGCGACCGGTGAGACGAGGCTGGTGGCCGACGCGTCGACCGGGTACTGCGAGAGGTCGACGTGGTCCATCCCGAAGCGGCGGGCGACGGCCTGTGCGAGCTGGTCGGTGGTGATCGTCCCCTCCGAGACCAGCACGTTGCCGGTCGGGCGCCCGGTCTCGCGCGCGACGGCGACGGCCCGCTCGACCGCCTCCGCGGTCGCGAAGCCGGCCTCCACGATGACCTCGCCGATGAGCTTGCCCGGGCGGTTCGGGACGGTCAGCGTGTTCGGTTGTGAGACGGGGGAGAGGGCGGCGTCGGCCATGGGGCTTTCGAAGGTGTCGAGGACGATGAGGCGACGGGCCGACGGCCCGCCGGTTGCTGCACGTATCGGCAGGTCTGGGGCCCGGGCTGAGCCCCCGTGGGAGGTTTGGCCAGGAAAGATCACCCGATCGTCACGGCGTCGAGCGGGTAACGTGCCGCTCGTGGACGGGGTAAGCGGCCAAGGGAGCCGTCACCGACTCCTGCGCGAGATCTACGACGCGGCGAACCGCGGCGACTTCGACGCCCTGCTCGCACGGCTCCACGCCGACATCGTGTGGGTGACGCCGACACGGAGGATCTCCGGACGCAACCAGGTGGCCGGCTGGCTGATCGGTTGGCATGCCTCGGCCGCCCCGATCCACACGGTCGAGGAGTTCGCCGACGCCGGCGACACGACCGTCGCGTTGGTGTCCATCTCCTACACGGATGCGCGTCCGGACAACCATCCGGCCCACGTCTGGCGGTTCCGCGACGAGGTCGTCGTCCGGCTCGAGGTGTTCCCGCAGCGCGACGAGGCGCTCACCGTGTACGGTCCGGCCGCGCGCTAGCGCGCGGCGCGGATGTGACAATGGCGGCGATGACCGTCCCCCCGGTGGAGCTGCCCGCCGGCGTCCGCGTCGGGCACCACACCGACCGCGAGCGCTGGACCGGCTGCACGGTGATCCTGCCGCCCGAGGGCACCGTGGCCTCGTGCGAGGTTCGCGGCGGAGGCCCGGGGACGCGCGAGAGCGACCAGCTCTCGCCGGCGTCGGCGTCGCCCGGCGTGCACGCGCTGCTGCTCACGGGTGGCAGCGCGTTCGGTCTGTCGGCGGCGGCCGGCGTCGTGCGCTGGTTGGCCGAGCGCGAGATCGGATCGCCGACGCCGGTCGCGGCGGTGCCGCTCGTCCCGGGGGCCGTCGTGTACGACCTGTTCCTCGGCCGGCCCGAGCCTCCCGACCCCGACGACGCGTACGCGGCCTGCGATGCGGCGGCGCCCGATTTCGAGCGCGGGAGCGTCGGTGCCGGCACCGGCTGCACCGTCGGCAAGCTGCTGGGCCCCGACGGATGGACGAAGGGCGGCGTGGGCGCCGCCAGCATGCGGCTCGGGGACGCGATCATCGCGGCGGTCGCCGTCGCCAACCCGTTCGGAGAGGTCGTGGGAGCGGACGGGGCGGTCGCGGCAGGCGCGTGGCGCGACGGCGCCTACGTCCGGACCAGCGAGCTGCTCGCGGAAGGCGTGCCCGGGCCGCCCGCGCGCGAGTCGACCACGCTCGTCGCCGTCCTCACCGACGCCGCGCTGAGCAAGACACAGGCCTGGCTGGTCGCCCGCGCCGCGACCGGGGGCGTCTCTCGCGCCGTCCATCCCAGCGCGACCGCCGTCGACGGCGACGTGGTCTACGTGATGGCCACGGGCCGGGTGCCGGTGGAGCCGTTCGCCGTCTCGGCGCTGGCGGCCGACGTCAGCGCCGCGGCGATCCGCGACGCCGTGCAGCAGGCAACCGACGCACCCGGGTGCCCCGCCGCCGTCACTCGAGCAGGCGGCGCTCGACCGCCCAGCGGCTGAGCTGGTGACGGTTGGAGAGCTGGAGCTTGCGCAGCACCGCACTGACATGCGCCTCGACGGTCTTGGCCGAGATGCCCAGCTCGAGCGCAATCTCCTTGTAGAGGTACCCCCGGGCGATGAGCTGCAGCACCTCGCGCTCGCGCGGGGTCAGCTGGTCCAGCTCCGGGTCGACCTCGGCGGGCTCGAACTCCCCGGCGAAGGCGTCCAGGACGAAACCGGCGAGCCGCGGCGAGAACACGGCATCACCGTCGCGCACGCGCGCCACCGCATCGGCGAGGTCCTCGCCCGAGATCGTCTTGGTCACGTATCCGCGCGCGCCCGCGCGGATAACCGCGATGACGTCCTCAGGGGCGTCGGACACCGACAGCGCGAGGAACCGCTGCGCCGGCCGGCGCGCGAGCACGCGGCGGATGACCTCCACGCCGCCGCCGCCGGGCATGTGGACGTCGACCAGCACCACGTCGGGCACGGCGTCTAGGACGGCGGTCTCGGCCGCCGCGACGCTGCCCGCCTCGCCGCGCACCTCCACTCGCCCCTCCAGTTCGCTCCGCACGCCGGCCCGGAAGAGGTCGTGGTCGTCCACGATCACGACGCTGGGCAGGCCGGCCGTCATCGCGGGCGCTCCAGCGTCAACTCGACCTCGGTGCCGCGCCCGGGGGCCGGGCGGATCGCGGCGTGGCCGCCGTGCCGCGCCATGCGGCCGACGATGGAGTCGCGCACCCCGCGCCGGTCCGCCGGCGTCGCCTCGGGGTCGAAGCCCGGGCCGCGGTCGCGCACGAAGACCTGCAGCCGCTCGCCGTCGGCTTCGGCGTAGAGCGACACCGGGCCGGCGTCGCCGGCGAACTTGGCGGCGTTGACGAGCGCCTCGCGCGCGGCGGCGGTCAGCGCGCGCGTGTGGTCGTCGAGCGCGGCGTCGCCGACCGTGACGACGTCGACGCCCACGCCGTGCGCCGCCTCGACCTCCTCGGCGGCGGCGGTCAGCGCGCCGGCCAGGCTCTCGTCGGCTCCCGGTGCGTCGCGGTCCTGGAGCCACGCCCGCAGTTCCCGCTCCTGTCGCCGGGCCAGCGCGGACACGGCGCGCGGGTCCGCGGCCTGGCGCTGGACGAGCGCGAGCGTCTGCAGCACCGAGTCGTGGAGATGGGCCGATACCTCGGTGCGCTCCTGCGAGCGTATCCGCGCGGCGCGCTCGGCCGACAGGCTGCGGACGAGCCGCCACCAGAACGGGGCGAGGATGAGCCCGACCGCGGCCACGACCACCACGACGGTGAGCACCAGGTCGCCGAGACCGGCCAGCAGCCCGTTGGCGTACAGGAAGAGCAGCGCCGCACCGACGATCAGCGCGACGCCGAACCCGCCGCCGTAGGCGCCCCGCAGCGCGCGGCGGCGCTGGATCGCGGCCGGGGCGTCCGCGTCCGCCGCTTCGGGCTCCTCGGTCGCGCTGTCGGGTCCGGGCCCCGCCAGGCGCCACGCCAGTGCCACGCCCGCTGCGGCGAGGACCACCGGCCACACGATCGCGTCGGAGAACCACAGGCCCAACTGGCGCAGCACCAGCAGGCCGCTGAGCGTCAGCAGGGCCACGCCGGCCGCGGTGCGCCAGCTACCCGGGGCGCGCTTGCGCAGGCCGCGCAGCGGGGCGCGATCCTCGCCGACCGCGGGAAGCAGGAGCCAGAGGACGCCGTAGGCGACGATGCCGACGCCGCCGGCCGCGGTTGCGGCCACGAAGGCGGCGCGCAGCAGCAGCGGATCGACGCCGATCCGTTCGGCCAGTCCCGCACAGACGCCCGCCACGAGCCCGTGCTCGGGATCGCGCCACAACGAGCGATACGCGGGGGCGGCCATCGGTTGCATGGTGACGCTCAGCGGCGTCGCTGTGCGAGTCCGCCGGCGAGCAGGTAGGCGCCGACCGCCGCGAGCAGCGCCGGGCCGAGCCAGCCGAAGCTCAGCCGGATCGCGCCCACGCTGTCGAGCAGCAGCAGGATGCCCACGCCGGTCGCGGCCAGGCCGCCGACCAGCGTGGGCACGTCACGGCGCCTGGGGCCCGGGACGCTCACCCCGTGAGCGGTCCGGTGCACGCTGCGTTCTGCAGCGTTGCGTCGCCTGAGTGGAACCGGCCGTGGCCATGGTTGTCGAAGGCGGAGTCCTGGGGCCGGTGGACGACCTCGAGGGCGCCCATCCCGAGCTTGGCCTTCAACTGGACCCTGGGCGCCGGGCTGCGCGCGCCGCTGAGGTCGCGCGTGACATCGAGGCCGCCCTCCTCGTCGCCGAGCACGTTCACGTACCCGGCGCCCAAGTGGGTGTCGGACTGGACACACACCTGCGGCGGGACGATGACCGTGGCCGCGCCCATGCCGATCTGGATCGGCAGCCGGGTGGTGGTGCCGGGCGCAAACGACAGGTTCCGTAGATCCACGCGCAGGCGACCGGCGCCGAGCTTGTATCCGTGCGCGGGCAGCGCCGACAGCGCGGTCGGGCGGTAGTGCTTGTCGCCGAAGCCGCCGTCGAAGCGCACGTCGGCGGCGGCCACGAAGCCGGCGGGCGCGGCGATCACGAGCGCGGGAACAAGCAGCCACGCCGCCCGCCGGTGCCCGGTCAGGGCACCGGCGACGGCGGCCAGGCCGATCGCGATCAGGACGGCGGCCACCCAGGCGCCGCCGCCCGAGCCGGTCGCCCAGACGGCGGCCAACACCAGCGCGCCCAGCGCCAGGGCGCCCCCCGCGATCGCGGCGACGAGCGCCGCGACGCGCCCGGCCCTGATCCGGCCGTCGGCGCCGCCGAGCAGCCGGCGGATCGGGGACGGCCCGCTCGGCTGGCCGGTTCCGTCGTCGATGGAGGTGAAGAGCCACAGGGCGGGGTAGGCCAGGAACGCGACGCCGCCCAGGAAGACGAGCACCACCGCGCCGACCCGGAACAGCACCGGATCGGCGTTGAAGTAGCGCCCGAGACCGCCGCACACGCCCGCTATGAAGCGGTCGTCGCGGCTGCGGAGGAAGCGTCGTGGGCCCGGCGTGGGCGGCTGTGGGTGTTCGGATTGGTCGGTCATTTCGGACTCCTCTGGTTCGAGTATCGCGTTCGACCAGAGAATGGCCGGGGAGCCGCGCCGTGCCTATTGGGGATGACCCTGAGTGCGCCCTCGGTGTCGGTCGGGGTCGGGGTCCGACCGCCGCGGCGCTAGGCGACCAGCTTCGCCTTCAGCTTCTCGTACTCGGCGTCCGAGATCGCGCCCCGGTCCTTGAGGTCGGCGAGCTTGTGCAGCTCGTCGACCGGCGACGTGCTGGCCGTCTCGCGGACGTAGCTCTCGAAGTGCTTGCGCGCCTCGGCCTGCTCCTTGACGGCCCGCTCGCGCATCCCCTGGCCGCGGACGATGAGGTAGATCAGCGCCGTCACCATCGGGACCAGCACGAGGAACAGCACCCACGCGGCCTTCGCCCATCCCGACAGCTCGTGGTCGCGGAACAGGTCGGAAAGGATCGTGATCAGGATCCAGAAGTAGACGACGAAGAAGAAGATCTCGAGGACGGTCAGGAACGCGTCGCTCGCGGTGAAGTCGGCAATGACCATGTGACGGCCTCTCGGGTTGCGGTATCGAGCATCCGCCGAGGAGGGGGCGGAACCACGGCGACCGTAACGCGTGGAGCACCGCCGCGCCAACCGGGCCGGCGCCGGTCGCTGGGAGAGGTGTGGGACGGACATCGGCGAAAATGCGTCCGTGACCTGGATCCTGATCGCGCTCGCCGGCGTTCTGCTCGTGTACGTCTCCGCCGTGCTGGCGCTCGTCGTCGTGGGGCGGCGCACCGACGCGCGGGCGGTGGCCGGCTTCGTCCCCGACTGCCTCGTGCTCTGCCGGCGCCTGCTCGGCGACTCACGGGTGCCCCGCCGTCACAAGGCGCTGCTCGCGGGACTCGTGGGCTACCTCGCGAGCCCGCTGGACCTGATCCCGGACTTCATCCCGATCATCGGTCAGCTCGACGACGTGCTCATCGCCGCGGTGGTCCTGCGCACCGTACGCCGCGGCGTGAGGCGGTCGATCCTGCGCCAGCACTGGCCGGGCCCCCCGCAGTCGCTCCGCGTGATCGAGCGGATCGCCGCGCGCCGGTCATGATCCCCGGCGCTCGTCCAGCCTGAGCGCCCCGCCCGGGGCGAGCACGCGCACGTCGACCTCGGGCGCCAGCTCGGCCGCGCGCCGGGCGAACTCCTGGGGCGGGTCCGCGAGCACGCGGGCGCGCCGGAAGCGCAGGCCGCGCGGGTAGAGCGTGCCCCAGTGGATGGGGACGGCGAGGCGGGGGCGCAGCCGGGCGAGGGCGACGGCCGCCTCGCGCGGCCCGAGGTGGCCCGAACCCAGGGTCGGACCCCAACCCGCGATGGGCAGCAGCGCGACGTCGAGCGCGTCGTCGACCTCGGCCATGCCGTCGAAGAGCCCGGTGTCGCCGGCGAAGTACACGCGGTGCTCGGCGGTGGCCACGAAGCCGATGGTGTCGGCGCGCGCGCCGAAGGGCCGGCGGCGCCCGTCGTGGTGCGCCGGGACCGCCCGTACTCCGACCCCGCCGACGTCCACGGCCTCGCCGACGGCGAGCTCGGTGACCTCCGCGAACCCGAGGCGTCGCACGACGCTCCCGGCGCCGCGCGGCGCGATCACCGGCGTGGCGTCGTCGATCCGACGCAGCGAACGCGCGTCGAGATGGTCGGGGTGGAGATGCGAGACGAGCACCGCGTCCAGGCCGCGGGCGACGGCGGGGTCGGCGTCCTCGCTCGCGCGGGCGAGCGGTCCGACGCGCGAGCGCAGCAGCGGGTCGGTCAGCAGGCGCCGGCCGCCGAGCTCGAGCAGCACCGTGGCGTGCCCGACCCACGTGAGCCGGTCCCCGGAACCATTCCCGGGCGGGGGGTTCGGCGGCATGACACCATCCTCGCGTACCGATGACCCGCACTCGCCACAGCCGACTGGGCGTGTTCGTTCGAGTGCTGGCGCTGTGGGTGGTGACGGCGCTGGCCTTCCTGGTGTTGGCCGCGCTGCTGCCCGGCATCGCCGTTCCGTCGTTCGACGGCGCGCTCGTCACCACGCTGCTGATCGCGATCCTCAACCGGCTGCTCTGGCCGCTGCTGACCCGGCTGTTCCTGCCGATCACCGTGTTGACGCTGGGCCTGGCCACGCTGGTGGGCAACGCGCTGATCATCGGGTTGGCGGTCAACATCGTGGATGGGTCGCACCCCAGCTTCGGAGGGGCGCTCGCCGCCGCCTTCGGCCTGGCGATCGTGACGATGATCGCCATCCCCGTGCTCGGCATCGACGGCGACGCTCACCACCTGCGCCTCGTCAGGCGCCGGCGCCGCCGCCTGCGCGAGCGCAACACGACCGACGTCCCCGGGGTGATCCTGTTCGAGATCGACGGGCTCGCCGAGCCCGTGCTTCGCCGTGCGCTCGACGAGGGCCACGCGCCGACGCTCGCCCGCTGGCTGGCGGACGGCAGCCATCGAATCGTCTCGTGGGAATGCGACCTGTCCTCGCAGACCGGGGCCAGCCAGGCGGGACTGCTGCTCGGCAGCAACTTCGA
Source organism: Solirubrobacteraceae bacterium (assembly GCA_035997675.1). Taxonomy (GTDB): domain Bacteria; phylum Actinomycetota; class Thermoleophilia; order Solirubrobacterales; family Solirubrobacteraceae; genus JALYZC01. The sequence goes on along the minus strand of DASYIJ010000161.1, from coordinate 2,384 downwards.
CATGCCGGCATTCCGCTGGTACGAGAAGGAGCGCGGCGAGCTGGTCGTGTCCAACCATCCCAAGGACGCGGCCGAGATCGAGCGCCGGCGCTCGGACGGCGGCGGCCTGCTCGCGGCGAACGGCGCGAGCCGCGGCAACCTGGTGTCGGGCGACGCGCCGCGCTGCATGGCGACGATGAGCGTGGTTCGCGACCGCAAGCGCTCGCAGTCGAACGAGTTCTTCTCCTATTTCGCGGCCCCATACGGGTTCGCCCGCACCATCGCGCTGTTCCTGTGGGACGTCGTGCTCGAGCGACGGGCGGCGCGCCGGCAGCGCAAACGGGGCGAGCAGCACGTGGCCCGCGGGGGGATCTACCCGTTCGCGCGCGGCGCCATCACGGTGGCGATGCGCGACCTCAACGTCGCGACGCTGCTGGCCGACATCGTCGAAGGGGTGCCGGTCGCCTACGCGACGTTCGTCGGCTACGACGAGGTCGCACACCACTCCGGCATCACGGAGCCGGACGCGTTCGCCGTGCTCGCGCTCCTCGACGCGCAGCTCGAGCGCTTGGAGCGCGCCACGGCGCAGGCGCCGCGCCCCTACCACCTCGTCGTGCTCTCCGATCACGGCCAGACGCAGGGCAGGCCGTTCCGCCAGCGCTACGACATCACCCTGGAGGAGCTCGTGCAGCGCGCGCTCCGGGAGGGCTCGGTGCGCGCGCCCGCCGCCGTCGACGAAGCCTGGGGGAACCTGGGCGCGACCCTCACGGAGGCGCGCGAGGACAACACGCTCGCCGGGCGCCTGCTCAACCGCGTCACGCGCCGCCACGTCGTCGACGGCGCGGTCACCCTGGGGCCGAATCGCACGGCCCTCGAGCAGCGGCGTGAGGCGGAAGCCGAGGCGGTCGACGACGAGGCGGCGAAGGCGATCGTGCTGGCGTCGGGCAACCTCGGCTTGGTGTACCTGCCGGATCGCGACGAGCGCATGACCCTGGAGCAGATCGACGCGGCCCACCCCGGCCTCGTGGAGTCGCTCGCCGAGCATCCCGGCATCGGCTTCGTGATGGTCCGCTCCGAGCGCGACGGGCCGGTGGCGGTCGGTGGGAGCGGGCGGCGACGACTCGCCGACGACGTCGTCGAGGGCGAGGATCCGCTCGCCCCCTTCGGCCCCAACGCGGCCGCGCACCTGCGCCGGACCGACGGATTCCCACACTGCCCCGACCTACTGATCAACAGCACCTACGACCCGGAGGCGGACGAGGTTGCGCCCTTCGAGGAGTTCATGGGGTCGCACGGGGGCCTCGGCGGCGACCAGAGCCACCCCTTCGCGATCGTCCCAAGCGCCTGGAGCCCTGAGCCCGAGGCGATCGTCGGCGTCGAGGCGATGCACGCCGTGCTGCGCACGTGGCTCGCCGAGACCGGCCTCGATGTCGAGGCGCGCCCGGAGAGGCCCACCGCGGCGCCGGCCGCCGGCTGATCAGCGGCCGGCGGCGATGCCCACCAGCGCGCGCAGTGCCTCCCACATCCCCTCGGGCTCGAGCGCGGACGGCGAGGCGCCGGGGTGAGCGCGCGCGATGCGCACCCGCAGGGCGCCCGGCAGGATGCGGAAGCGCAGGGGCGGGTCGAGGGTCGTCGCCTCGCCGTCGATCCCGGCCGGGACGGGCGCGCCGGACTCGACCTCGAAGGACGTGGCGGACCACTCCACCCACGCCTGGCCGCCGCCGGCCGGCGTGTTGACGGCGACGATGCCCAGCTCGCCGTCGTCGATCCGGGGGCGCGTGCCCCCGCCGAGCAGGCGGCCGAGCCGGTAGTTGTTGTTGGAGACCAGGAGCGCCACGACCGATTCCCGCCTGTCCTCGCCGGCGCGGGCGAAGTGCAGGTCGAGCGGCTCCCGGTCGGGGCCGAGGACGTCCGGCACCGCGTCGAGCAGGGTCTTCACCTTCGCCTCGCGGTAGCCCTCGCGCTGGACCGCCTCGGCGTACAGCCCCATCGAGACGTTGTTGACGAACACGCGGCCGTTGACCTCGGCGAGGTCGACCGTGCGCTCGCCTCCGTCGACGAACGCGTCCAGCGCGCCGACGACGTCCTCGCGATCGACACCGAGGTCGAGGGCGAAGTGATTCCGTGTCCCCGCGGGGATGCAGGCGTAGGGCAGTCCCTTCTCGGCGGCGACCGTCGCAACGACGGCCTGCGAGCCGTCGCCTCCCGCCATCGCGAGCGCGTCGGCACCGCTGGAGACAGCGTCACGCACGAGCGTCTCGAGGTCGTCCCCGCGCCGCAGCTCGACGGCCTCGATGCCCCGCGTGCGCGCCTCGTCGGCCAGCCTGAACTTCTCCGCCTTCCCGCCCCCGGACTTCGGGTTGTAGAACAGCACCGGCCGTTCGGGCGCCGCGGCCGGCGGCAGC
>DASYIJ010000118.1:0-4951 GCA_035997675.1 Solirubrobacteraceae bacterium | reverse complement strand
GGCGTCGATCACGAAGCAGTCGGCGCCGCGGGCGATCGCCTGGGCGGCCGTCGCCGCCTCGCCGGTGGGATCGGAGCCGTACGTGTACTGCCAGGCGCACACGCGCAGCCCGGCGCTCTTGAGGCTCGCGACGAGCGCCGGTGTGAACTGCGCCCAGAGGTTCGTGCCGTCGGCACCCTTGACGAACACGCTCTGGACGTTGGCCGCACGGGCCCGGGCGATGATCGCCGAGACGTTGCCTCCCTCCGACCTGGGCAGCTCCCAGATCCACATGCCCTGGCCGGCGAACACACCGGGGCCCGCGCTCGGCCGCGGCGCGGCGGGCCGTCGCGCGCGGACGATCGTCACCCACCGCGACGCGCGCGAGACCGGGCGCCCCGCGATCCGCAGGCGCAGCCGCCCGCTGACCGCGTTGCCGGGGACCTGCACGAGCACGCGACGGGCCGAGCGCCGTCGGGCTCGCACCGCGCGGATGCGTCGCGGGCCGACGGCGAACTGCACGTAGGTCGCCTGCGCGAGGCGGTCCCCGTCGACGCGCAGCCACGCCCGCGGCGCAGTGCGCAGCCCGGCGCAGTGCGCGGGCCAGCAGTCGATCGAACGAATGCGGGGTGCCGCAGGCCGGGCGGCCGCTGAGGTGTCGGCGGCGACGAGGGTCAGCGCCAGCGCACCGAGCGCCGCCGCGCGGGGCAGCGTCGGACGGCGAGCAGCGGTGAAGACCCGGGCGGGCATCCCTCAGCGACTCAGACTCGCGGCCGGAACCAGAGTTGCGGTCTGGCGGAGCAGGGGCCTAGTTGCAGACGCCGCAGCGACCCGCCGCGCAGGAGCAAGCGGGCAGGAGGGGCGGGCGGCCGCGCGGCCCCCACCGCCGAACCCAGCCGCGGGCGGCGGGTTCGCTGCGGTCGCCCGCTCCTCCGGGCCAGCAGCGCTGAAGGAGCGTGCGGGAGAGTCGGTCGTTCGCGGCGTCAGTCCGGGCCCTGATCGACCCGATCAGCGCGGCCACGAGCTCGCCGCGGGATCGTTCGTCCATAGGTGTCAGGAGGCTACCCAGGCCCCCGGCGGCATAACCCCGCTTCCCGCGGCCGGGGCGCCCCGCCCAAAACGGCGGGACACCCCTAGCCTCGCCCGTCGTCAGGCGGTCTGCGGGACCTTTGCGAGGGCCTCTCGATACAGGCCCATCATGCGGGCGACGCCCTCGTTGGCGTAGCCCTCGATGTGGCGAAGGCCGTCCACCACCAGCTCCGCATCGGTCGTGTTCCGCAGGAACTCCTCGTCCTGGCGGAGCGCGGCGAGCTGCTCCGCCGAGCCGTGGACCTCGATGAACCCGCTGAGGTCTCCGTTGGGCTCGAGCAGGACGACGTCCAGCTTCTCGATGCGTCCCTCCTGCTGCATCCGCCCGAGGATCCCGACCGCCTCGTCGAACACCTCGAGACCACGCTCCTCGCGCCCGCGGACGGGCGCTCCCCAGCCAATGAGCAGTACACGGTCAGCCATGCTGACTCCTTCCGCTCGGGGCCCGACTTGGTGCCGGGCCTGGCCGGTCCACTCTCCCACCGCCGACCACCCGGATGCAAGCGGAGGGTCCGCAGGCTACGGCCGGTAGCTCCCGAAGCTCCAGAGGTTGCCCTCGGGGTCGCGGATCGCGAAGTCACGCGAGCCGTGGTCCGTGTCCGTGGGCTCCATGACCACCTCGGCGCCGGCGGTCCTCGCGCGCTCGAACAGCGCGTCGGGATCCTCGACCGCGACGTACACCCAGCCCTGGCCCGCGTGCGAGCCCCACCTGTCGGCGGAGCTCGCCTCCGAGCCGAGCATGATCGTTCCCGAGCCGAGCGTGAGCTGGGCGTGGGCGACGTCGCGGTCCCCCTCGCCGTCGACCACCATCCCCACCTCGAACCCGAGCGCCTCGACCAACCAGTCGATCGCGGCGCGGGCGTCCCGGTAGCGGAAGGTGGGATAGAAGGTCTGGGTCGACTTCTCGGTGTGGGTCTCGTCGGGCATCGTGGGCAGTACGGTACCCGCCATCCCATGAGCTCCGAACGCACCGTCGACGCCATCGTGGTCGGGGCCGGCCCGGCCGGCGAGGTCTGCGCCGGGCGCCTCGCCGGGCACGGGCTGAAGGTGGCGCTGGTCGAGCGCGAGCTCGTCGGCGGCGAGTGCTCCTACTTCGCCTGCATGCCCTCGAAGGCGCTGCTGCGGCCGGGCGAGCTGGTCGACGAGGCGGAACGGGTGCCGGGCGTGCGCCTGGCGGAGCCGCCGCTGGACCCGCCGCGCGTGCTCGCGCGCCGTGACGAGGTCATCCACAACCTCGACGACTCGGGCCAGCTGCCCTGGCTCGAGGAGCGGGGCATCGAGCTCGTGCGCGGCCAGGCCCGCCTCGACGGCGAGCGCCGCGTGCGGGTCGGCGACGAGGTCCTGCAGGCTCGCCGGGCGGTCGTGATCGCAACGGGGTCGAGCGCCGTGATCCCGCCGATTCCCGGGCTCGCCGACGTCGCGCCGTGGACCAATCGCGAGGTGACGACGGCGAAGGCCGTGCCGGGGCGGCTGCTCATCCTCGGCGGCGGCGTCGTGGGGGTCGAGATGGCCGAGGCCTACGCCGCGCTCGGCGCCTCGGTCGCGCTCGTCGAGGCCGTGCCGCGGCTGATCATGCGCGAGGAGGAGTTCGCCGGCGACGAGGTCGCCGACGGCCTGCGCGCCCACGGCGTCGAGGTGCGGCTGGGCTGCAAGGCCGTGGGGGCGTCGCGCGGGGAGCGGCAGGTGCGCCTCGAGCTCGAGGGCGGGGAGGCGCTGACCGGTGACGAGCTGCTCGTCGCGGTGGGCCGCCGGCCCAACACCGCCGAGCTCGGGCTGGAGACCGTCGGGCTCGAGCCGGGCAAGAACGTGGAGGTCGACGACCGCCTGCGAGCGGGCGACCGCGAATGGCTCTACGGGATCGGCGACGTCAACGGCCGCGCGCTGCTCACCCACGCCGGCAAGTACCAGGGCGGCGTCGCCGCGGACGTGATCGCCGGCCGCGACGTGCGCGCCACGAGCGACGGGGTGGTATCCCCCCGCGTCATCTTCACCGACCCGCAGGTCGCGGCCGTCGGCCACACCGTGGCGAGCGCCGAGGAGGCGGGTCTCAGCGTGCGCGCCGTCGACCAGCCCACGGGCTCCGTGGCCGGCTCCTCGTTCCGTGGGCATGGGGCGCCCGGAACGGCGCGCCTCGTGCTGGACGAGAGCCGAGGCGTGATCGCCGGCGCCACGTTCACGGGGCCCGAGACGGCCGAGTTGCTGCACGCTGCGACGATCGCGTTCGTCGCCGAGGTGCCGCTCGATCGCCTCCGCCACGCGATCCCCGCGTTCCCCACGCGCAACGAGCTCTGGCTGCGCCTGCTGGAGAAGGCGGGGGTCTAGTCAGCGACGCAGGCGCACCTTCACCGTCGCGCTCTTCACGCCGCGCATCGACGCCCTCGCGCTCCGGAGCCCCAGCCGGCCGCGCAGGGACTTCGTGATCCTCGCCTTTCCCCTGCGGTCGGTCGTCCGGTTCGCGCCGGCGAACGACACGTTTGCTCCCTTGACGACGACGGTCTTACTTCCCTGCTTGCCCGTCACCCGGAAGATGAACGTGACACGGCGACCGCGCCTCACGCTCCTCGGCGTGACGGTGAGACCGAGCCTCGACCCCGGCGTCAGCGTCGGTACCGGGACGCAGAGCCCTCGGCCGACGCGCGCGATCTCGCGGTCCACGGCCTCGGGAAAGCCGTTGTAGGCATCGTCGATGCTCTGCTGGCTGAGGGACCGCGCGTTCTGAAGCTGGGGGAGCGCGAACCGGCACGGCGTGACCTGCCGTCCCTGGTTGGCGAGGTAGTCCTGGCGCACCGCCGTGTAGTCGTCGGAGGGCCCGGCCTGGGCGCCGGGTGCGGCGGTGATGAGTGTGGCGGCCGCGCACAGCGCCGCCAGAGCGAACTTCCCCGGTTGCATCTTCCTTGAGCCCTCCGGTCCGATAAGTGGAGTCCCAGGGTAGTCAGGGGCCGCCCGCAGCGCAATCGGACATCAGGGGGACATGCCGCCGCCCTGGCCGGGCGACGTCATGGTGCCGGGCTTGCGCTCGGCGGGCATGGCCTTCGGGCTCGTGTGCTTCCCCTGTTGCATGCGATCGCCCTGGCCCATGCCGTTCATTCGCATCGCGTTCTGATGCGTCGGGATCGTCAGGCCCGGCACGCGCTCCGGAGCGGCGGCCAGGCCGATGGCCAGCCCGACCAGCACAGCGGCGACGCCCACGGTCGCGGCGCCGCGCCACGGCAGCATCTTCTCCACCGCGATCAGGGCGGCGATGAGGATCATCCAGACCAGGCTCATGGCGCCGAGCGCGAAGAGCCCGGCCATCAGCGCCCAGCAGCAGCCTATGCACCATCCCCCGTGCACGACTCCCATCCGCAGTGCGCCGCCGCGCCCATCACGCCATTGCGAGACCAGGAACCCAAGTGGGCTGCGACACCGCGTCAGGCACGCCGCCTTCAGCGGCGTGAACTCGTACGCCGCCGCAACCAGCAGCACGCCGACCGCCGCCCAGCGGCCGGCGCGGTCCCACGCGAACAGCCCGCCGTCGAGGTCGCGACCGAGCTCGAGGACCGCGTACCCCACGAGCCCGGCCGCAGCCCACACCAGGAGGTAGCCGCCCACGAAGCTCGCGGTTGCCCCGACCGGCGCCGGCATCCCGCGCGCGCGCCGGCCGCGTTGGAGCCCGACGTACATCAGCACCATCGGCGCGATGGACGGGAACATCATCGCGGCCATCATCACCACCCAGGTGGTGACGTAGAAGCCGAGGGCCCCGGGGTCGGTCCCGGGGCCGGCGTCCATCCCGGCCATGCGCAGGTCGGTCATCCACCATGCGACGGCGGCGAGCGCCAGCAGCGCCCCGATGATCGCCAGCCGCCACGCCAGCAGCATGGGGGCCGGGGACGCCACCCCG
>DASYIJ010000073.1:0-6545 GCA_035997675.1 Solirubrobacteraceae bacterium | reverse complement strand
CGTGCTGTTGATGCCGACGAACCCCCGGGTGCTCGAGCCCGATCCCGGCCGCTTGTAGAACTCGAACGGGTGGTAGGCCAGCCCGTCCGCCTTCAATCCGGACGCCGCCTTGCGCAGGAAGCCGAGCGGGTCGTGCGAGGAGGTGAGCTCGCCGATGAGCACCTGGATGCGGCCGTCGACGCGCTTGAGCGCCGGGTAGGCGGCCAGGAAGAGCTTGCGATAGATCAGCGGCGCCGACTTCGTGGGGGCGATCCAGCGCCCGAGGTTCCCCTCGTTCCACAGCGAGTAGCGGAACACGCGTCCCTTGAAGTGGCTCGCGACGAGGACCGCGAAGCTGCGGAAGCGCGTCGGACTCGGCTTGTACCAGCTGAGCCTGCGGTCACCGTGGCTGTCGTAGGACGGGGTGCCGACGATCGTGATCTGGACGTTGAACCCGCGGGCGCGGGCCGCGTCGACCGCGCTGTCGAAGCGCGCGAAGCCGTAGCGCACGTAGTCCGACCAGATCATGTTGATCCGGACCCAGCGAGCGCCGAGGGCGCGGGCGTCGGTCAGGACGGCGTTCCGGCCACCGGGCGGCCCGTAGGCCTGGTGGACGACCACGGGGTCGTCCTGCACGCCGACGTCCATCGCCGCCCCGGCCGACGCGGGGGCCGCGGCCGACGCGGTCGCCGCGAGCGCCGCGCCGGTGATCAGGAGTCGCCGAGGGGTTCCGTCCCGGAAGCCGAACCGCTCAGAAACCCGCATACGAGCGGCGGTTTCGCTGCAGGTTCGTGTACGTCGCGTCCGGCACGCCGTTCATGCCGATGAGACCGGAGTCCCACACGTCCCCGAAGCTGTTCGAGTTGTGGACGAGCTGGTACCACAGCATCTCCCGGACCTTGAAGCGGGCGACGAGCCGCATGGCCTTCAGCGCCCACACCTTGCGCTTGGCCTGCGACATCCGGTAGCGCCCCAGCGTCTGGTAGCCGAACTCGGTGTAGTGCAGCGGGAGCGTGCCGCCCCGCGGCGTGCGGATGCGCCGCTGCCGGGCGAGCGCCCGCAGCGTGGACTGGATCCATGGCGTGCTGTTGATGCCGATGAACCCGAGCCGGCGGGGCCGGGAGCGGATGATCTGCCGGCCGGGCTCGACGAAGAACTCGAACGGGTGATAGGCGAGGCCGTCGGCCCTGATGCCCGTGCCCATCTGGTACAGGAACGTGATCGGGTCGTTGGCCGAGGTGAACTCGCCGATGAGCACGGTGGCCCGGCGGTCGACCTTCTTGATCGCCGGGTAGGCGGCGAGCACGAGGGCGCGGTAGATCCGCGGGGCCTGGTTATGCGGAGTGATCCAGCGTGGCAGGTTCGGCTCATCCCACAGCGAGTAGCGGAAGATCTTGCCCTTGAAGTGCTTGGCGACCAGGGTCACGAATGTCCTGTAACGAGACGGGCTGGGGCGGTTGTAGCTCAGCCACTTGTCGCCCCTCGGCTCGTACTGCGGCGTCCCGGCGATCGTCATCTGGACCTGTACGCCGTTTGCCCTCGCGTTGTTGACCGCGTTATCCCAGGGCAGGAAGCAGCGGGAGTTCCCGTTGCGCCTGCAGGAGTCCTTGTAGTCCGCCCAGAGGATGTTGAAGCGGATCCACTTCACCCCGAGGGCCTTGGACTGCTGGTAGGCCTTGGTGATGCTGTACGGGAACGTGGGGTGCAGGAAGACCGCGTCGTCCTGGATCGCCACCTCCATGCGGGCGCTGGCGGGCTGGGCGGCGATGCCGGCGCCGGCAAGCGCGACCACGACGGCGACGAGCACGGTCGCGCGGCGGGCGCGTGGACGAGTAGCGATGGTGGTCTTCACGACGTGGCCTCCGGAGGGTCGTTGTGCCGGCGCATCATGCGCCGGCCGTCGGGGAACGGCCGCGGTGTCGAGCCATCCCGTCCGCGCGCCGCAGCACCGATGCTCTCCGCGGGGACGGCGGGAGCCGGCCGGCGGCTAGCGTAGCAAGCCGAAATCTGGACGGCGAAGGTGTCGGGACACGCGGGCATTCGGGGAGTGAACCGGTCCCGCCGGGCAAAGTTGCGGACGGCCGGAACGGGTTTCGCGACCGGCCGCCGCAGGCAGGCCGACGCGCTCGCTACCCTGCCGCGATGCTTCTCACACGGTTTCTGGCGCGTCGCCGCTCGGCGGCGCGTTTGTTTGTACTGACAGTGACCGTGTCGGCGACCGCCCTCCCGGGCGTGGCGGCCGCGGCGACGAAGCCCGGGGCGCCCGCTGTCCAGCCCCCGCCGGTGCCGTACTCGTTCCTGCTCAACTACACGGACCAGCTCGGCGTGCCCGGCTTCCCGGGCGGCACCGGCGTGACGTCGGAATCGGACCTCTTCACCGGCGACGCCGAGCTGTCGCTTCGCATCGGCGTGGCGGGGCGCGCGTTTCGGTCCAACGGCCGGGCTCTGGCGCAGGACCGCTACCCGGTGCTGGTCGCCAAGCGGCTCGACGGGAGCATCCTCTACACGCTGACCGTGTTCGCGGCCAACGTGGGAGGCCAGCAGGTGAACTTCGCCCGCGTCGACGCACTCAATGAGGGCCCGAGCCCGCGCCCGGCCACCCTCACCGTCTACACCCGCAACGTCGGCGCCGGGTTCATTCGTCACCCGAACGGCCGCGTCTACCACTCCTTCCGCTTCAGTCGACCGGCCACACCGGACCGCCCGGGCCTGTACTTCCAGCCCGGCAGCAGCTTCAACCCGCTGTCGGTGTACGCGTTCTCCGGCAACGTCTTCCTGCGCGACGGCAACGTTCTCTACGACGCCCACGCGCTCGAGCCCGCGGCCCGGGTCACGCGCAGCCTGCGCCTCGACGCGGGGCCCGTCGACGCGCACACGCTGTTCGGCCAGAGCGTCTTCGCGATGCGGCTCAAGCCGGGCCAGCGCCTGCACGTCGATCTTCGGATGCCGGTGACCCCGGTGGCTCCGGCCACGCCGCAGTACGGACGTATCTCGCACGCCTCGTTCAATGCCTACCTGCGCCAGACGATCGGCGCCTGGGCCCAGCTCCAGCGCGGCGCGATGGGGATCGACGTGCCCGAGCCCAAGGTCGTGAACACGTTCTACTCGAGCCTGAACAACATCCTGATGCCGCGCTACCGGGTGGGCGGGAACGGCGACTGGGTGCAGACGGTCAACATGCAGCGCTACCACGCCTTCTGGCTGCGCGACGCGTCCACGATGACCCACGCGCTCGACGTCGTCGGTCTGCACCGCCAGGCCGGCCAGAACCTGCCCTTCTTCCTCACCTGGCAGGACGCCGCCGGCAACTTCATCTCGCGGCCCGGCCAGCTCGACGGGTTCGGTCAGGCCCTGTGGGCGTTCGGCGACCATCTCGAGCGAACCGGCGACACGTCGTTCGCGCGCCGCGCCTACCCGGCCGTGCAGCGCGCCATGGCGTGGCTCGAGAGCGTCCGCTCGACCGATCCCCTGCACCTGCTGCCGGTCACCACCCCGGGGGACAACGAGGTCACCACCGGCCACCTGCCCGGCAACGATTTCTGGGCCATCGCGGGCGTCGAGCAGGCCGTGCGCATGGCGCGCCGGCTGGGCCACCCCGACGACGCGTCGCGCTGGAGCGGCGACCTGACGGACTACCGGCGCACCCTGCAGGCGCAGGTGCGCGCGTCGGCTTCGAAGCTCGGCGGCTTCATCCCGCCGTCGCTGGAGGGGGGCGGCCAGGACTGGGGCAACTACTGGGCGGCCTATCCCGGGCAGGCCTTCGCGCCCACCGACCCCCTCGTGACGCGGACGATCGCGCACGCGCGCAGCGAGTTCCGCGAGGGCATCGGGAGCTATGGCGACCCCAAGATGCTCCACAGCTACCTAGGCTTCCGCGTGCTGGAGACCCAGCTCGCGCGCAACGAGCAGACCGGCGTCGTCGACGGCTTCTACAGCGAGCTCGCCCACACGACGTCGACCGGCGCCTCGTTCGAGACCAGCCTGCTGCCGTTCTCGGACCGGACGATCGACCTCGCCACCGTGCCGCACGGCTGGTGGGCGGCGGAGTACGTGACGCTGCTGCGCAACATGCTGGTGCGCGAGGAGGGCAACGGCCTCGTCCTCATGTCCGCGATCTCGCCCTCGTGGCTGAAGTCGGGTCGGGTCGTGGCCGTCCGCGAGGCCCCGACCACGTTCGGGACCGTGGCCTTCAGCCTGAACCCGAACGCCGGCGGGGCCACGCTGTCGTGGCGCACGCGTCTGCGGTCGGGAACCCGGCTGAGCTGGCCGGTGCCCGCGGGCGTCACCGCGGTCCACGCCCCGGGCCTGAGCCGCGGGGTCATCCACCTGCGCGGGCGGTCCGGCTCGATCCAGGTGTCATGGCGAATCGCCCGCGGGCCCAAGCCCACGTTCGAGAAGACGGTGGCGGCATTGCTCAAGGCGTACAAGCGCAACGGCGGTGCCGCGCGGGCGAACGGCCACAATGCGGCACCGGTGGTGTCCGGCTAGACGCCGTGGCTAGTTCTCAGTTCTCAGTACCGGCTAGCGGCACGCACTGAGAACTGAGATCTGAGAACTGAGAACTACTGCGCGGCGGAGAACCTTGCCGCCACCGCCGGCCAGTTCACCACGTTCCACCACGCGTCGATGTAGTCCGGGCGCTTGTTCTGGTACTTGAGGTAGTAGGCGTGCTCCCAGACGTCGACGCCGAGCAGCGGCGTCTGGCCCTTGGAGATCGGGCTGTCCTGGTTGGCGCTGCCGACCACCGCGAGCCCGGAGCCGTCGTGGACGAGCCAGGACCAGCCGGAGCCGAACTGGTTGACGCCCGTCTCCTTGAGCTTGGCCTGGAAGTCGGAGAAGGAGCCGAACGCCGACGAGATCGCGTCGGCCAGGTCGCCGTCGGGCTCGCCGCCGCCGTCGGGGCTCATCCACTCCCAGAACAGCGAGTGGTTGTAGTGGCCCCCGCCGTTGTTGCGCACCGCGGTGGCCTTGTCGCCCAGGGCGTCGAGGTTCTGGAGCACTTCCTCGATCGGCTTGTCCGCCCAGTCCGTGCCTTCGAGCGCGGCGTTCGCCTTGTCCACGTACGCCTGGTGGTGCTTGTCGTGGTGCAGGCGCATGGTCGCCTCGTCGATGTGCGGCTCGAGCGCGTTGTAGTCATAGGGAAGGGGTGGGACCTCGTACGCCATCGGAGCTCCTCTCTCGGCTTTGACCCTGCTGTGGCCTGTTCTATCACCCGGGGCCATCTAGGCTTCGCCGAGCCATGACCCGCCTGTCCGGCTACTTCCTCCCGACCGAACGCGAGCCTCCCGCGGACGCCGAGGCGGTCTCGCACAAGCTGATGGTCCGCGCCGGGCTGATCCGCCAGGTGGGCGCCGGGCTGTGGTCCTGGCTGCCGGCGGGCTGGCGCGTGCACCAGCGCGTGGTGGCGGTCGTGCGCGAGGAGATGAACGCCATCGGCGGGCAGGAGCTGCTCATGCCCGTGCTGCTGCCTGCGGAGCTGTGGAAGCGCTCCGGCCGTTACGGCATCGACGAGCTCTTCAAGCTCCACGACCGCAGGGGCGCCGAGCTGGTGCTGGCGATGACCCACGAGGAGGTCATCACGACGCACGTGGCGCAGGTGGTGCGCTCCTACCGCGACCTGCCGCTGATCGTCTACCACTTCCAGGTCAAGGAGCGCGACGAGCCGCGTCCGCGCGCCGGCGTGCTGCGGACCCGCGAGTTCATCATGAAGGACGCCTACACGTTCGATCGCGACGAGGCGGGCCTGGCGGAGGGCTACGAGAAGCACATCGTCGCCTACGACCGCATCCTCGACCGCTGCGGCCTGGAGTGGTATCGGGTCGAGTCCGACGTGGGGATGATGGGCGGCCTGGGGGCCCACGAGTACATGGCGCCGTGCGCCGCCGGCGAGAACGAGGTCGCCCTGGCGCCGGGCTACGCGGCGAACGTGGAGATCGCATCGGCCGAGGCGCGGTGGGTCGAGCTGGCCGGCCCGGCGGCCGAGCCCGAGGAGGTCTCCACGCCCGGCCTGGCGACCGTGGACGAGGTCGCGGCCGCGCTCGAGGTCCCGGCCGGGGCGCTGCTGAAGGCCTTCCCGGTCGTGGTCGAGGACCGCGGGATGGTCCTGGCGCTGGTGCGCGGCGATCACCGCGTGAACGAGATCAAGCTCCAGAACGCCCTGGGCGCGCCGTTCCGCGTCGCGTCGCCCGAGGAGGTCGGCGAGCGCATCGGGCCCGCCGGGTTCATCGGCCCCGTGGGCGCCGACGTCGACATCCTGCTCGACGAGGCGGTCGCCGGCCGCGAGGGGGAGGCGGGCTACGTCACGGGCGCCAACCGGGCCGATGCCCACCTGCGCGGCGTCCTGCCCGGGCGGGACTTCGCCTTCGAGCCCGCCGACATCCGCCGCGTGGAGCCCGGCGACCGCGTCGACGGCAAGGAGATCCGGGTCGAGCAGGCGATCGAGGTCGGCAACATCTTCAAGCTCGGCACCCGCTATTCCGAGCCCTTCGACGCCACGTATCTCGACGAGGACGGTAAGGAGCAGCTCATCTGGATGGGCTCCTACGGGATCGGCCCGGCACGCATCG
>DASYIJ010000058.1:0-2999 GCA_035997675.1 Solirubrobacteraceae bacterium | reverse complement strand
GTCGACCGCCCCCGTCTCGCGCAGTTCGGCGATCAGCGCGTCGTCCCACGACGAGGTCGGGTCGAGCTTGAAGCGCAGCGTCGGGTAGGTGTCGAGTCGGCGTCGCAGCGGCTCGATCGTCGCGGGCTCGCCGAGTCGCAGAGAGACGACGAACGTCAGCGGCAGCGGATTGTGGCCGACCGCGTCGTGGAACGAGCGGTGCGATTGGCGCAGGGCGAGGTCGAGCGCCGCGCTGTCGAACGCCCAGCGGCGATACAGGCGCGAGACGTCGCGCTGGGGCTCCTCCGGGAACAGGTCGAGCGATGCGACGAGCTCGCCGAACGATCCGATCGTGTGCTCGCCGGCGAGCGGCTGCACCGGTCCGGCGGCCTGGAGGATCTCGTGGTCCACGGCGTCGTAGACGACGTCCTCGCCGACGCCCTCCTCGCCGCCGCCGCGCAGCCGAATGACCGTCGACTTGCGCGTGAAGTCCGACGAGACATCGCGAACCAGGCCGTCGAGCTCGTAGGACTCGACGGCCAGGGGAAGGTTCGCGAGGCGCTCGTAGGTGCTCAGCGGGTCAGCGCTTGTTGAGGACGATCGGCGGGCAGGAGGAGTTGGGCTCCTCCTCTCCCAGCGGTCGGCGGTTCTGGTCCTTGAGCTGCACCGTCAGTCGACGATTGGTCACCGTCACCTCGCCGTAACTGAAGGTGTTGATGACCGAACACCGCATCCCGACGCCAGGGATGCCCGCCTGCGTGGGCTGGTGCTCGAAGAAGAGCGAGTCCACCAGGCCGCCGGCACCCGGGCGGCCGACCGCGCCGTCGATCTCACGCGAGAACGACATCGTCGCCACCGGGCCCGTCGTGACGTCGAGGATCCCCGAGTTGGTCGGCCCGCCCTGAGACGGGAACGTCTGGAAGCGCGCGTCGTTGACGAGGCTCGCGTGGACGTCCGTGGTCAGGAAGATGGCGTTCTTGACGTTGTTCTTGAGGAACGTGAGCAGGTTGGCGCGCTCGGCCGCGTAGCCCTCCCAACGGTCGTATGGCAGCGCGAAGAACTGCTGGATCGGGACCTCGTTCATGATCACCTTGAACGTGGCGGTCGAGCGCTTGATCGCTGCCTTGAACCGCGCCAGCTGGCTGCGACCCAGCATCGTGCGGTTCGGGTTGTTGATCGAGCTCAGGCATGCCGGGCTGACGGGCTGGGAAAGCGAAGGCGTGATCGCGGCGAAAGCGGACCGCACCTCAGGCGGCGCGGTCGGGGCGAGGTCGGGTGCCCCGCTCTGCGGGTTGTCGCAGGCGTGGACGGTCGGGCTCCCCGCCTTGGCGCTGCGGAACGAGCGCTCGTCGAGCAGGAAGAGCTCGAGGTTCTTGCCCCAGCGAACCGAGCGGTAGATGCCGTTGCTCGGGCTGTAGGTGACGGGCATGTACGTCCGGAACGCGGTCACGCCCGGCCCGTAGACCTGCGATCCCGGCACCTGGATCTGCTGGCCGGCGTTGTTCTGGCCGACGAGCGTCTCGAAGCGGCTGAAGTCGTTGATGAACTCGTGGTCGTCCCAGTGGTTGTAGATGGCCGCCCCGGTACGCAGCCGCTGGAGGTTGCCCATCGCGAGGTTCTGCCGGTACTTCGCCCATTTCTGCGGAACCGTGAGGGCCGGGGCGAACCCCTGGTAGACCCCGTTGACGAAGCTCGCGCCCACCTCGCTGTCGGAGTAGATCGTGTCGCCGAAGTTGAGGTTGAAGTTGTTGTTCTCGCGCGACATCGCGCCGTACGAGCCGAAGCTGTGGTCGCCGAGTGAGTTGTAGAAGGGCTGGGTCTGGCCCCGGGCACGCTGCGCGTCGGCGTCGCCCGACCAGCCGAAGCGGATCGTGGCGTTGGCGTTGGGCGCGGGCGCGGTCCGGAAGGTGCCGGTGTCGCTGCGCTTTCCGCCGCTCCCCTGGAAGCGATAGAAGAACCTCGTGCCCGGCCTCAGGCCGCGCACCGTCACCTGCATCGTGTTGTCGCTGGTGGAGCGGGCGCTGGGCGATGCCGTCGCCAGGACATGGCGGAAGCGGCTGTCGGTGGCGATCCGCATGCTGTAGCGGCCCGCCGAGGTGGCGTGCGCCCACAGAATCGCGGAAGAGCTGGTGACCTCGGCGGCGGAAACGCCGTACGAGAAGCCCTTCGCGGCCTGGGCGGTGGTGGGGACGGCCAGGACGACGGCCAGGGCGAACACGACGAAGACGGCTCTACGACCCATGCGGCGTTCTCCTCAGGTAGATGAGGCGCCTCCCTTGGCGTGAAACACCCTAACGGCTGGAATGTTGTGGTGCCGGATCCCGGGTCAGTCGCCGCACGTCGACGGATGCGCCGCGCAGTACTGGCGGTAGCGCTCGCCGGGCGACTGGCTTGGGTTCGCCGGCGACTGGCCGGGATACACCCCGCCGCTGCCATTGCCGCCGGTCCCGCCGTTGCTGGGCGTGCCGCCGTTGCCCGTGCTGGTGTTGTTCGGTGGCGTGGTCGGCGTGGTATCGGTCGTGGCGCCGCCGCCCGCCGGCGCCGACGTCGTCGGTGTGGTCGTCGTGGTCGTTGGGACCGTCTGGGTCGGCGTGCTCTGGATCGCGTTCGTCTTGGCGCGGTCGGAGCTCGAGCCGCCGCAGCCGGTGACGAGGAGCGCGAGCGCCACGGCGCCCGCCACGATGGGCATCGCCCGCAGGATCGTCATTCGCATCCGCGGCATGATAGGCGGGCGGTTAGTCTCGCCATGTGAAGCTCGCCACGTTCCTCCCGCCCGGATCCGACCTCGCGCGGGCGGGCGAGGTGCGTGGCGAGGAGGTCGTGTCCTTCCCGCCGGGCACCACGGTGCGCGAGCTGCTCGCGACCGGCGCCGACGCGACGGCCGACGACGAGTCCTTCCCCCTGGCCGGCGTCAGGCTGCTGGCGCCGGTGCCCGATCCGGGCACGATCTACGCCATCGGCCTCAACTACGCGGCCCACGCCCAGGAGACCGGCGGCGAGGCTCCCGAGCGCCCGATCGT
>DASYIJ010000090.1:0-6991 GCA_035997675.1 Solirubrobacteraceae bacterium | reverse complement strand
GCCGAAGTTGGGGATCTGCGGGTCCTCGTGCATGTCGCGGCCGATGCCGTGGCCCACGAGGGAGCGGACGATGGAGAAGCCCTCCCGCTCGACGTGCGCCTGCACCGCGTGGGAGACGTCCCCCAGGCGGTTGCCCACGCGGCACTGCTCCACGGCCGCGAACAGCCCGCCCTCGGTGGCGGACAACAGCCGGTGGGCGATCGGGGAGACCGGGCCGACCGGGAAGGTGCGGGCGGCGTCGGCGACCCAACCGTCGAGCACGACGCCCACGTCAACCGACAGGATGTCGCCGCGCGAGAGCTTGTAGGGGCCGGGAATCCCGTGGACCACCATCGAGTTCGGCGAGGTGCAGATCGACCCGGGGAAGCCGCGATAGCCCTTGAACGCGGGCTCGGCGCCGTTGGAGCGGATGAACTTCTCGGCCGCCGCGTCGAGCTCGGCCGTGGTCACCCCGGGACGGATCTTCGACCCCAGGAGGTTCAGCGTCTTGACGAGCACACCGCCCGCCGCCGCCATCTGCTCGATCTGCTCGGGCGTCTTCTTGACGATCACAGCGTTTCCTCGAGGCGAAGCGTCGCCAGGGTCGCGCGGATGTGATCGTGGACCTCGGTCTTGTCGCGCGTGCCGTCGAAGCGGCGCAGCAGCCCGCGCTCCTCGTAGTAGTCGATCAGGGGCGTGGTCTGCTCGTGGTAGACCTCGAGGCGCCGCTTGACCTTCTCCGGGTCGTCGTCCTCTCGCCGCACGAGGCGAGCGCCGTCGAAATCGCACTTCTCGTCGTGCTTGGGCGGGTCGAAGTCCACGTGGTAGACGTGCTCGGGGTTCTTCACGCAGAGCCGCCGGCCCGAGATGCGGCGGATGCACTCCTCGTCCGGCGCGTCGATGAGCAGGACGGCCGTGATGCTCCGACCCAGACGCTCCATCTCGGCCTCGAGCGCCTCCGCCTGCGGAATCGTGCGCGGGAAGCCGTCGAGAATGAACCCGTCGGCCGCGTCCGGGGAGTTGATCCGGTCGATGATGAGCTTGATGGTGAGCTCATCGGGCACGAGATCGCCGTTGTCCATGTACTTGGCGACCTCCTTGCCCAGCTCGGTGTCCTTCTCCTTCTCGGCGCGGAACATGTCCCCGGTGGCTATGTACGGCAGACGGAAGTCCTCACGCAGCCGCTGCGCCTGCGTGCCCTTCCCGGCGCCGGGTGGACCCAGCAGGATCAGGTTGAGCTCACTCATGGGACCGCCAGCCTAGCGCCCTGTGGGCCGCTCTGGATGCCCGGCGGGCGCAGCTCGCGCGGGGTAAACGCATCCGGCTCCGGGCCTCCGCACCCTCCGCTCCTGGCTGCCACGAGACCGCTCCGGGTGCGGAGGCAGCTACCACCGCCGGGCATCCTGCCCGCCCTGCACCCTGAGCCGCCTGCCGGCCTCGGCCGGCAGGCCGTCATTTCAAGAAGCCCTCGTAGTTGCGCATCATCAGCTGCGCCTCGAGCTGCTTCATCGTGTCCAGGGCCACGCCGACGACGATCAGAAGCGACGTGCCACCGAAGAAGAAGTTGGCGCTCGTCTGGTTGATGAGGATGGTTGGCAGCGCCGCGACGGCGGCCAGATACAGCGCGCCGGGGAACGTCAGGCGGGCCAGGATCCGATCCAGGAACTCGGCCGTCGGCCGACCGGGTCTCACCCCGGGTATGAACCCCCCGTATTTCTTCAGGTTCTCCGCCTGGTCGACCGGGTTGAACGTCACCGCCGTGTAGAAGTAGGTGAACAGGATGATGAAGATGGACTCGCCGACGATGTAGGGCCACTTGTTCGGCGAGAAGAACGTGGCCAGGTCCTTGGCCCACGGCGAGTTGATCAGCTGGCCGACGGTCGGCGGGAAGGCCATGATCGAGGCGGCGAAGATGACCGGGATCACGCCGGCCATGTTCACGCGCAGCGGCAGGTAGGTCTGGCCGCCCTGGGACATGCGCCGGCCGATCACCCGCTTGGCGTATTGGACGGGTATGCGCCGCTGGCCCTCCTGCACGAAAACGATCGCGGCGATCACCCCCAGGGCGAGGAAGGGCATCATGACCTTGAACACCGGGTCCGGGTTCGTCCACCAGGCCTGCACGCCGTCCGGTATGCGGGACGCGATCGACGCGAAGATCATCAGCGAGATGCCGTTACCGATGCCGCGCTGGGTGATCAGCTCCCCCATCCACATGAGCAGCACCGTGCCGGCGGTCAGGCACAGGACGATCAGGAACACCCGCGGCGCGGTGAAGCCCTTGACGATGTCCTGGCCGGCGCTCGTGCCGAACGAGCGGAACAGGAAGACGTAGCCGATGGACTGGGCCGCCGCCAGCGCCACCGTCAGATAGCGCGTGTACTGGGTGATGCGGGCCTGGCCGACCTCCCCCTCCTTCTGGAGCTTCTCCAGCGAGGGCACCACGACCGTCATCAGCTGCAGGATGATCGAGGCCGTGATGTAGGGCATGATCCCCAGCGCGAACAGGGACAGCCGCGACAGCCCTCCGCCCGAGAACAGGTTGAGGAAGCCGAGGATGTTCGAGCCGCCGAAGTTCTTCTGGATGTTGGTTACGGCGGAGGTGTTGACGCCCGGAACCGGGATGTGCGAGCCCAGCCGGTAGAGGGCGAGCACGGCCGCCGTGAAGAGCAGCTTCTTCCGGATGTCCGGGACGGTGAATGCGCTGAGGATCGTGCGTGCCACGGCGCCACAGGTTAGCCGAGGGCCATCTTCGCCAAGGCGTCCGGGTGAGGCGCCGACGCGCCTATTCGACGATCTGGCAGGTGCCGCCCGCGGCTTCGATCCGCTCGCGCGCGGCGGCGCTGAAGGCGTGCGCGTGCACGGTGAGCGCCTTGCTCAGCTCGCCCTTGGCGAGGATCTTGACCGGGATGCCCTTGCGCTTGGCCAGGCCCTTCGCCCGGAGCGCATCGGGCGTAACCTCGGCGCCGGCGTCGAAGCGCTCCTCGAGCGACGCGAGGTTCACGGGCTGGGTGTGCGTCCGGAAGGGCTCGAACGGCATCGACTTCTTCATGTGGGGCCCGCGCAGCTTGCGCATCCGCATGTGGATCGGATTCTGGCCGCCCTCGAACCGAGGACGCTCCCGGTTACCCGAGCGCGAGCCCGCGCCCTTCTCGCCGCGCCCGGCGGTCTTGCCGGTGCCCGAGCCCTCGCCGCGGCCCACGCGCTTGCGTGCGCGCCGGCTGCCCGCAGGCGGCTTGATCGTGTGCAGGCCGATTCGCTCGTCGCCGCCGGCCATCAGTTCTCCTCGACCTTCACGAGGTGCGCCACGGCGTAGACCATGCCGCGGACCTGCGGCGTGTCCTCGCGCTCGACGCTCTGGCCGATGCGGCGCAGGCCGAGCGACCGCAGGGTCTCGATCTGCTTGCGGTTGGAGCCGTTGCGCGAGCGCTCCTGGGTGATGCGCAGCTTGGTCACGACGGCGCCTCGGCGGTCCCCTCGGGCGTCGGGGCCGGCGCCTCGGGCTCGGCGGCGGCGGTCGGCGCCTCGGCCGCGGCGGGTTCGGGTGCGCCGTCGCCGCGCGTATCGGTCAGGCCGAGCACCTGCGCCACGCTGAGCCCCCGCAGCTCCGCGACGTCCTCGGGCCGGCGCAGCGACTGGAGCCCGGCGACCGTCGCCTTGACGAGGTTGATCGGGTTCTGGGTGCCCAGGCTCTTGGAGAGGATGTCGTGGATCCCGGCGAGCTCGAGCACGGCGCGCACGCCCCCACCGGCGATCACGCCGGTACCGGGCGAGGCCGGCTTGAGCAGTACGCGGCCGGCTCCGAACACGCCCTCGACGCGGTGCGTGATCGTGTCGCCGTGCTTGGGGACCTTGAAGAGGTTCTTCTTCGCCCGCTCGACGCCCTTCTGGATCGCCACGGGAACCTCGTTGGCCTTGCCGTAGCCGACCCCGACGATCGATTCCTCGTCGCCGACGACGACCAGCGCCGTGAACGAGAAGCGCCGACCGCCCTTGACGACCTTGGCGACGCGGTTGATCTCCACGACGCGCTCCTGGAGGTCGAGTCCGCCGGCGTTGATGTTCCTTCTCGGAGCCATGAGCTTGTGCAGGGTAGCGGCGGCCGCCTTGTCAGACGGTCAGCCCGGCCTCACGGGCACTGTCGGCGAGCGCCTTGACGCGCCCGTGGTAGCGGTAGCCGCCGCGGTCGAACACCGCCCGGTCGACGCCGGCGGCCTTGGCGCGCTCGGCCAGTCGGGTGCCGACCTTCTGCGCCTGCTCCATGCGAGCGAGGCCCTTGATGTCGTCCTCCGTCCACGTGGCGGCGGCGACCGTGTGGCCGCGGTCGTCGTCGATCAACTGGGCGCTGATGCCGCGGTTGGAACGGAACACGCAGATGCGCGGGCGCTCGGCGCTTCCGCGCACCTTGGCGCGAACGCGCCGATGGCGACGCTGGCGCTGCGCAGGCTTGGTGGAAACGGTCACGCCCGCTTACCGACCTTCCGGGCCACGTACTCGCCCTCGTAGCGGATGCCCTTGCCCTTGTAGGGCTCCGGCGGGCGCTGCTTGCGGATGGTGGCGGCGACCTCGCCTACGAGCTGCTTGGAGATTCCCCTGACGACCACCCGCGTGGGCTGGGGAACCTCGAACTCGATGCCGTCCGGGGCGGGGATCGACACGGGATGAGAGAAGCCGAGCGCGAGCTCGAGGCCCTTGCCCTTGAGCTGGGCCCGGTAGCCGACGCCGTGGATCTCGAGCGTGCGGACGTAGCCGTCGGTGACGCCCTCGACCATGTTGGCCACGAGCGAGCGCGTGAGCCCGTGCAGGGCGCGATGCTCGCCGCGGTCGGTCGGGCGCTTGACGATCAGCTCCTCGCCCTCCTGCGCCACGGTGATGTCCCGGGGGATGCGCTCGGTGAGCTCTCCCTTGGGGCCGTTGACCCGCACGAGGCTGGGCTCGATCGAGACCGTGACGCCCGTGGGCACGGAGATGGGCTTCTTTCCGATTCGCGACATGGGACTAGGTGCTCACCAGACCTCGGCCACGACCTCGCCGCCGACGCCGGCCTGGCGAGCCTCGTGGCCCGTCATCACGCCGCGGGACGTCGAAACGATCGTCGTGCCCATTCCGCCTTGGACCTTCGGGATGTGGCGCGCGTCCACGTAGGTGCGCCGACCCGGGCGCGACACACGCCGCAGGCCGCTGATGACCGACTGGCGGTCCTCGGTGTAGCGCAGCGTGATCTCGATCAGGTCGCCGGTCCGGCCGCGGTCCGGCGGCCGCGGCTCGTAGGAGACGATGTAACCCTGCTCCTTGAGGATCCGGGCCACCTGCGTGCCGAGCTTGGACGCGGGAACCTCGACCGTCTGGTGCGAGGCCGAGATCGCGTTGCGAATGCGCGTCAGGACGTCGGAGATGGGGTCGGTCATCGACATGCGGCTACCAGCTCGACTTCGTCATTCCGGGCACGTAGCCATCGTGGGCAAGCTCCCGCAGGCAGATGCGGCAGACGCCGAACTTGCGGTAGACGGCCCGCGCGCGGCCGCAGCGGCGGCAGCGCGTGTAGCCGCGGGTCTTGTACTTGGGAGTGCGCAGCTGGCGCACGCGTTGTGAGGTCTTTGCCATGTAGTCCTTAATCCTCGCTGCTTTCGGTTTGCCCGCCGCCCTCGGCCGCCTCGCCCTCGGCGCCCTCCTCGTCCTCCTCGGACGGGCGCTCGCGCTTGGCGTAGGCCTCGGGGTTCTCCTCCTTGAGCTGCTCCAGCGCCGCCTGCTCGGCCTCGGCGCGGGCGCGCGCCTCCTCCTTGCGGTGCTCCTCCTCGACGGCCGCCTCCGCGTCGACGTCGGGGCCGCCCGGCCGGCCCTCCTTGGAGAATGGCATGCCGAACGCCATGAGCAGGGCAAACGCCTCCTCGTCGGAGGGGGCCGTCGTGGTGATGGTGACATCGAGGCCCCGAACCTGGTCGATCGAGTCGTAGTCGATCTCCGGGAAGATGATCTGCTCGCGAATGCCCAGCGAGTAGTTGCCGCGGCCGTCGAACGAGCGCGGGTTGAGTCCGCGGAAGTCGCGAATGCGGGGAATCGCGATCGACATCAGACGGTCGAGGAACTCGTAGGAGCGCTCGCCGCGCAGGGTGACAGCGACGCCGACGGGCATGCCCTCGCGCAGCTTGAAGTTGGCGATCGACTTGCGCGCGCGACGGACGCTGGGCTGCTGGCCGGCGATGGTGGCGAGCTGCTCGACCGCCGCCTCGAGCATCTTCGAGTCCTGCTTGGCCTCGCCGACGCCCATGTTCAGGGTGATCTTCGTCAGGCGCGGCGCCTGCATTGGCGTCGAGTAGCCGAAGCGCTTCACCAGATCGGGCTTGATCTCGGATTCGTAGCGTTCTTTGAGGCGGGCGGGCATGGCAGTTCTCAGTTCTCAGTTCTGCGGGTTCAGTCGTCGAGGCGGGTTTGGGAGCGCTTCGTGATCCGGTGGCGCTTGCCCTCGGCGTCGGTCTCGGTGCCGATTCTGGTGGGCTTGTCCTCCTTGGGATCCACCGGCATGACGTTGGAGAGGTGGATCGGCCCCTCCTTCTCGATCACGCCGCCGACCGTCTCGGCGCGCTGGGCGTCGCGGACCTGCTGCGGGCGCTGGTGGCGCTTGACGATGTTCAGGCCCTCCACATATACCTTCTGCTTCTTCGGGTCGACGCGGAGCACGCGGCCGGTCTTGCCGCGGTCCTTGCCGCCGATGACGATCACCGTGTCGTCGCGCCGGATCCGGGCCATGTCAGAGGACCTCCGGGGCCAGCGAGACGATCTTCATGAAGTTTCGCTCGCGCAGCTCGCGGGCCACCGGGCCGAAGATGCGGGTGCCGCGCGGGTTGTTCTGGGCGTCGATCAACACGGCCGCGTTCTCGTCGAAGGCGATGTAGGTGCCGTCGTTGCGGCCGAACTCCTTGCGGGTGCGCACGATCACCGCGGTGACGACCTCACCCTTCTTGACCGAGCCCTGCGGGCTCGCCTGCTTGACCGTCGCCACGATCGTGTCGCC
>DASYIJ010000354.1:0-2231 GCA_035997675.1 Solirubrobacteraceae bacterium | reverse complement strand
GCGGAGGGGACGTGGCAGGCCTACGAGCGCGCGCACAGTACTCTCGATCCCGGCATATGAAGGTCGCCATCCTCGGCACCCGGGGGATCCCCGCCTCCTACAGCGGCTTCGAGACGGCCGCGGAGCAGCTGGCCAAGCGCTTCGCGGCGCGGGGCCACGAGGTCGTCGTCTACTGCCGGCCGCACGTCGTCGACCGCCGCCTGAAGGAGTGGCGGGGCGCCCGCCTTGTGCACCTGCCCACGGTGCGCAACAAGTACCTCGACACGTTCGTGCACACCTTCCTGTCGGCCCTGCACGCGGCCCATCGCGAGCGCCCGGACGTCGCGCTGTTCTTCATCGCCGGCAACAGCCCGATGTGCCTGATCACGCGCGGGGCGAACATCCCGACGGTGATCAACGTCGACGGGCTGGACTCGGACCGCCGCAAGTGGCCCGCGCCCGCCCAGCGCTACCTGCGCCTGGCGGAGCGCGCGGCGCCGCACTGGGCCGACCGCGCGATCACCGACTCGCACGCCGTCGCGGAGGTCTTCGAGCGCCGCTACGGCGAGCGCATCGGCGTGGTGCCCTACGGCGTCGAGGACCCGGGCTACGACGGCACCGAGACGCTCGAGCGCCTGGGCCTGGAACCGCGCAAGTACATCCTGTTCGTGGGTCGGCTGGAGCCGGAGAACAACCCGCACCTGCTGGTCGAAGCCTTCGCGCGCTTCGACGCGGAGCGGGCGCGGGGGATGAAGCTGGTGATCGTGGGCGGCGCGCCCTACGCCGACGAGTACATCCGCAGCGTGATGCGCAGTGCGGATCCGAGGGTCCTGTTCCCCGGCTACGTGTTCGGCCGCGGCTACTGGGAGCTCCAGCGCCACGCCTACGCGTTCTGCGCCCCGACCGAGGTCGGAGGCACACACCCGGTGATCCTCGAGGCGCTGGCCGCCGGCAGCTGCGTGCTGGTCAACGACCACGCGCCCAACGCCGAAACGGTCGGCGATGCCGGGCTGTACTTCTCGGGCCGCGGGGGAGTGGACGACCTCGCGGACAGGCTCGGCCGGCTGCTCGACGACCCCGAGCTCGTGGAGACCTACCGGGAGCTCGCCCGCGAGCGCTCCAAGCGCTACTCCTGGGATGCGGTCGCCGACGAGTACGAGCGCCTGCTCTCGGACGTGCGCCGCCGCCGCGAGCCCGGCTCGCTGCCCCGCGAGCTCGTGGACGTGGACGTCCCGCCGCCCGCGGTGGGCGTCAGCCGGCCGTAAGCGACCTAGCCGATCGACACGCCGACCTCGCGGGAGTAGAGCGTCCCGCCGGCCGGGGCGGTCCACGCCAGCCGCACGGCTCCCGACCGCGTGAAGCGCACGCGACCGTCGACGTAGTTGCGCGGGTTGGTCGTCGCCAGACGGCCGATCGCCCGCCAGCGCGCGCCGCGCCCGCGCGGGCGGAACTGCACGGTCGCGACCTGCCGGGTGCGGTTGGGCGCGGGCCGGAGGTTGCCCCATACGCGCAGCGCTCCGGCCGAGCGCCGCCGCGTGACCGGCAGGTAGAGCGGCAGGCGGAAGGCGTAGTAGGAGGGCTTCGGCCGGCCGTTGAGCCCCACGATCCCCGTCTGGAAGGAGCTCCAGTAGAGCGTGCTGTTCGGGGGGTACTGGGTCAGCGGGGGAGCGTCCACGAGCAGGAACTGGGAGTAGGCGCGGATCTGCCGGTCGCGGTAGGCCTGGTACTCCGACTGGTTGAGGAAGGCGGCCTGCACGGCCGGTGGGAAGCCGAACGGGTCGGGCGGCCGGCTCTGGTAGCCGAACTCGGTGAGGTAGACGGGAAGGCCGGGCCGCCGGACGCCGTACCGGACGAAGACCGTGCGCAGCGAGGACTCCAGGCGCCCGAGGTCCGCGAAGCCGACGTCGTCGGGCGCGGGCGAGCGCAGCCCGGGCGGCGTGACGAGCGAGTAGGGATGGTGCCCCCAGCCGGTGGCCCGGAACAGCGCGGGGTGCTGCGCCGGGAACTGACGCCGCTGGTCGGAGGTGGGACACGAGAGGGCACGCGCGACGTCGCCGGTCAGGGGACGCATGTTCGTCCCCACGCAATACAGGGCGCGCAGGAAGCGCAGTGGCTTGATGGAGCTCGCGGGCGCCGGTGAGCTCCTCCCCTTCGGCGCCGTCTCGCCGATCAGGATCGTGTCCGCGCCGTGGCCCGAGGCCACCAGGCCGGCGTACCCGGCGTCCACCAGGGACCGGTAGATCGCGGCGGCC
>DASYIJ010000064.1:0-3237 GCA_035997675.1 Solirubrobacteraceae bacterium | reverse complement strand
TTCCAGTGGTCGTAGAGGTAGTTGCCGGGCGCCGGACTCGGGTTGAAGTAGTCGTCGAGATTGCAGTCGTAGACCTCGTGCCCGTAGTCCGAGCACGAGGTGGTGGGCGCGCCGCCGTTGGTGAAATAGCTCCCGCCGTCGTTGTAGCACTCGACGTCGTACTCGTCGTAGCAGTGACCGCCGTGGGAGGTGTGCGTCGCCGAATCCTGAACGGCGCCGAGGTTGTGCGTGATCTCGTGCAGGGGCACCTCGTCGGCGAAGGCCGGGCTGTCCGACGTGAAGTGCACCCGCCCCAGGCCGTACGCCACGGCGGAGAGGCCGCCCGCGTTGCTGGGGTTTCCGGAGCCGGGTTGGTCTGAGATGCCCAGTGGACCGGACACAAGCTCGGCTTGGCCGGCCGCGTTGAACGGGGAGTTGTCGATGTTTTTCGCGCCGAGGTAGTCGGCGTACACGAGCACGTTGCGCCGCTGTGCCGGCGAGCCGAGCGCCGAGCCGACGTCGTTGACGATCTGCCGGAAGCGCGACGGGTTCGTGCCCGAGCTGCTGACGCCGAAGCCGCGGTAGTAGTTGAGCGTGTGCGGGAGCTGCACCGTCTGGATGTCGACGTAGCTCGGGCCGCACGACGTGCCGAGGTCCAAGCGCAGGGACTTCAGCTGGCCGCTGGTCGCGTACACCAGGCCGCTTATCGTCTTCATCTGCTCCTGGATCACCGGCGTGTACGTGCTGAAGCGGTCGGGCTGGTCGGACGGGTAGGCGTAGACGACCTTGATCACCGGGGACGTCGTGTCGACCGCATTGGCCGTATTGTCGGCGCTCGTCTCGGTCCCGCACCACGTGTCCGCCAGCCAGGGCGCCGGCAGGCTCCCCGCGGCGCCGCCCAGCGACGGCATGTCGGCGGGCACGCCGAGCGCGCGGCTGGCGCTCGGGGACGGCGCGGCCTGCGCCAGCTCGGTGGGCGTGTCGACGTGCGTCTCCACCGTGACGCTGTGGCCGGAGACGCGCTCGGTGCGGACGACCTGCACGTCGCCGTGGGCCAATGCCGTCGGCGCGCTCACCGCGAATGCCGCGACCACCGCTGAGAGGGCGGCCAAAAGGCATGGGGTTCGCTTGCCGAGC
Organism: Solirubrobacteraceae bacterium; assembly: GCA_035997675.1. Classification (GTDB taxonomy): domain Bacteria; phylum Actinomycetota; class Thermoleophilia; order Solirubrobacterales; family Solirubrobacteraceae; genus JALYZC01. Next base: position 2,121 of record DASYIJ010000064.1, on the reverse strand, counting down.
GGCACGTCCCGTCTATCGGCACGGACCGCCGGGTTCCTCACTTTGCTCGCATGCGGTGGCCGGGGGCCGATCCCCGAGGATGTACTAGGCTCGCGCGCGCAATGGGCCTGGCCGACATCCATGAGCTCATCCCCATCCTCGCCGCAGCCGGGGAGAAGAGCAAGGCGGCGTTCTACATCTCCGGCGGTGTGCTCGCGGCCTGGGCGGTGATCGTGTCGGTGATCGGCGTCACCCGGCCGGGATTCCCCGGCGGGCGGAGCGGCGAGCGCGCCGTGATCGGGGTCAGCGTCCTGCTGGTCGCGCTGACCATCACGATGGCCGTGGTCACGGCCTCCAAGCCGCCGAAGGAGAACGTGGCCCAGGCGAAGTCGCCCGCTCTGCCGATTCCACCGCCCCCGGGGGTCCAGCCGGCGGCCGGCGCTTCGGCACCGGCTCCGTCCGGCGCTCCGGCGCCCGCGACCGGCGGGGCGCCGGGGCTCACGCTCGCCGCGGACCCCAGCGGCCAGCTCGCCTACGACAAGAAGTCTCTGACCGCCAAGGCGGGCGCGGTGAAGATCGACTTCACCAACAACTCGCCGGTGCCGCACAACGTGACGATCCAGAAGGGGAGCACGAACGTCGCCGCCTCCGCGACGGTCACGCAGTCCAAGGCGTCGGTCACGGCGCAGCTCAAGCCGGGCACGTACACGTTCTACTGCTCGGTCGACGCCCACCGCCAGGCCGGCATGGTGGGCACGCTGACGGTCGGCTAGCGGTCCGCGCTCAGCAGTTGCGGAAGCTGCGGGTCCGTGTGACGCGCCCTCCGCCGGCCAGCCGAATGCGCGCGCGGACGGTGTAGCGCGTGTTGTGGCGAAGCCAGCGCCGCCGGATCACCGCGCGGAAGGGCCCGCGGGCGTCGATGAGGACGAGCCGCCGACCGAGTGAGAACGCCACGCGGCGGACGTAGCGACGGTCGAGGCCGCCAATGAGCGCCCGCGGCGACGTGCGCGCGCACACGCGCCGCCGCCGGCCTCCGGTCCGGCCGCGCCGGTAGTGCAGCACCAGGTTGACCCGCGCCGGACGCGCGCCGGAACCGCTGCCCGGAGGCAGGGTCGGACGCACGCGGTCCCGGACCATCACCAGGCCGCCGAGCACGCCGAGGTACATGCTGCTGTCGGGGCCGATCGTGATCGGGGCGTAGTTGTTGTTGTGGCCGAGGCCCTCCCCGCCGAGACGCTTCCACAGGGTCCGGCCCGTTCGGAACGACAGGGCGGTGAAGTACCAGGCGTCGGTGCGGTCGGGCCGCGGGTCCTTCGTGTAGGTGTATACGAGGCCGGTACCGAGCGAGAGCTTGGGTACGACCGACGGCGCGCGCTCCTGGCTCGTCCACACCGTATGGCAGCCACGTCCGCCGGGGTCGATGTCCACGCGCGCGAGGCCGGGCGCCGTCGTCCCGCCGTTCTGCGTCGACGAGGGCCCGGAGTAGCCGTAGTTGTTCTCCACCACCATCGAGGTGTCCGTCCCGATCAGCGATTGGTCGGTGTCGCTGGCGCCCTTGGCGAACACGGGCTGCGTGCACACCAGGCGGCTGCCGCTCACGCTGCGCGCGCGCCTGAACACCACGACGTCCATGGGATCGGCGTTGTCGGTGATCGAGACGTAGTCCTTGCCCATCAGCGTCGGCGTCGTGCCCGAGCCCTTCTCCGTCTGGCCGGGCTTGGCGATCCCGATGTTGGCGTAGGACGCGCGCCAGGTCACCGTCGGCGTTCCGTCCGCCGCGGCGTCGAACCGGTACAGCGCGCCATCCGAGACGATGTAGACGCCGCCGGTCTCGTCGACGGCGAAGGAGTTTCCGATCGCTTCGCCGGTGGCGAACGACTTCACCGCGCCGGTCCCGGGGTCGACCGTCCCGACGAAACCCTTGGCCGAGGCGAACCACAGCCGGCCTGACCAGTCGGGCAGCGCCGAGAGGATCGAGTCGCCCGAGCCCACGACGCCGCTGACGTCGTAGTCGTGCTCGAGCGCAAAGCCGGGTGCGGACGTCTCGCCCACGACGAGGATGTGGTGCGACGTTGTGGGGATCACGGCCCGGTCGCGGTCGTCGAGGTAGAAGTAGCCGCCCCCGCCGAAGGAGGTGAAGAG
>DASYIJ010000284.1:0-7116 GCA_035997675.1 Solirubrobacteraceae bacterium | reverse complement strand
TTCCTGCTCACGCCGCGCAACGTCGAGGTCTCCGCGGAGGAGCGGGCGCGGCTGATCGAGAAGGGCTTCTTCAACCAGAGCTAAGGCCGGGCCGTTCGCCCGACAGTGGGTGGATAGCCTTCCTGGCATGGTCGTCGGACTCGTCGGATCGGGCAACATGGCGCGCGCGCTGGCGCGAGGATGGGGCGAACCCGTCCTCGCCACCGACGCGGGCTCCGGGCGAGCGGCACAACTGGCCGACGAGCTGGGCGGCCGGGCGCTCGCCTCCAACGCCGAGCTGGCCGACCGCGCCGACATCGTCGTGCTCTGCCACAAGCCCGCCCAGCTCGAGGACGTGGCCGCCGAGGTCGCCGGCCGGGCGCGGATCGTGGCCTCGGTGCTGGCGGGTGTCACGCTGGCCGACCTGCGTGCGGCGTACGGCGAGACACCGGTGTTCCGGCTGATGCCGAACACGCCCGTCGAGGTGCGCCAGGGCGTGACCGTCCTCGCGCGCGACCCCGACGCCGACCCGGCGCTCACGGCGGAGGTCGTCGACCTCTTCGAGCGCCTCGGCGAGGTCTTCGGCGTGGTCGAGGAGCAGATGGACGTCGCGATGGCCCTGATGGGGTGCGCGCCCGCCTACCTCGCCCTCGTGGCCCAGGCCCAGATCGACGCGGCGGCCGCGCGGGGGATGGACGCGGACACCGCGGCGCGCCTCATGGTCGAGACGATGGGCGGGACGGCGGCCCTGCTGCGAGCGCGCGATCACGACGCGGCGGCGGTGCGGCGCGAGGTCGCCTCGCCCGGCGGCTACACCGAGCGTGGCCTTCAGGCGCTGGAGGAGGCGGGCGTGCCCGAGGCGCTGCACACCGCCATGGACGTCGTCACGGCCCCGCGCGCGTCATGACCGTCCTCGCCGCCGTGGGCCGGACCGACGTCGCCGACTTCCTGTCGGCCCTCATAACCGTCTACTCGCTGCTCATCTTCGCCTACGTGCTGCTGTCGCTGGTCTTCTCCTTCGGCATGCGCGTGCCCTACAACCGCGTGACCGACGCAATCCTCGGCTTCCTCCGCGACGTCTGCGAGCCCTACCTGCGCATCTTCCGGCGCTTCATCCCGATGATCGGCCCGCTCGACATCAGCCCGATCGTCGGGCTGCTCGTGCTCCAGATCGTCGGGAATTTCATCGTCAGCGCCGTTCACGGCTAGCGGTGGCTTCGACCTCCGGGCGGGACCGCTAGTGGATGCCTCCGTGGGGCGCGCGTGGTACCGCGTCGCGCTCGTCACCGCGATCGTCCTCGCCCTCGACCAGGCCACGAAGGCGCTCGTGCGCAGCTCGATCGACCCCGGGACCCGGCACAAGTTCCTGCCCGCGATCGACCTCGTCAACGTGCGCAACCGCGGCATCGCCTTCGGCCTGTTCACCGAGAACGCCACGCTGCTCACGGTGCTCACCCTCATCGCCCTCGCGTTCCTGCTCGTCTACTTCGCCCGCCACACCGACCGGGCGCTGGCCTGGCTGCCGACGGGCCTGCTGCTCGGCGGCGCGCTCGGGAACATGTTCGACCGCCTGCACCGCGGGGCGGTGACCGACTTCATCGACGTGCCGCTGTGGCCGTCGTTCAACGTGGCCGACATGGCGATCACGTTCGGGGTGCTTTCTCTGCTGTACGTGATCGAGCAGGGCCCGCCCGCCGAGAGTCCACCGGCTCAGACTCCAAGCGCCCACCCGCCGCGGCATGCGGAACCTTGACGTCCCTGCCTCGGCGGCCGGATCGCGCCTGGATCGTTTCCTGGCGGAGCCGCTCGGCTCGCGGGCTCACGCTCAGCGTCTGATCGACGCCGGCCAGGTGCGCGTCGACGGCACGGCCCGCACCAAGCGCCACCGCCTGGCCGGTGGCGAGCGCGTCGAGGTGGACGAGGCCGATCCCCGCCCCGCGCCCGACCGCGGCGAAGCGCCGTTCGCCGTCGCCTACGAGGACGAGCACCTGCTGGTGGTGGACAAGCCGGCGGGCGTCGTCGTGCACCCGGCGCGGGGGCACCGGACGGGCACCCTCGCGCAGGCGCTCGCCGGCCTCGCCTCGGGGGGCCCCGACCCCTGGCGGGCCGGCATCGTCCACCGCATCGACCGGGACACGTCGGGGCTCCTCGTCGTCGCGCGGTCCGACGAGGTGCACCGAGCACTGAAGGCCGCGCTGTCGGCGCGAAGGATCGACCGCGAGTACCTCGCGCTGGTCCACGGTCGCCCGCCGGCGCGGACCGGCACCATCGACGCACCGATCGGGCGTGACCGCCGCCACCCGGAGCGCGTCTCGACGGACACGGACGCACCGCGCGAGGCCACCACCGACTTCGTGGTCGAGCGCGCCCTCCCGCACAGCTCGCTGCTGCGGGTGCGGCTGCGGACGGGGCGCACCCACCAGATCCGCGTGCACCTCGAGGCGATCGGGCACCCGGTGGTCGGCGACCCGGTGTACGCGGGGCGTTCGCCGGGCGACACCTATGGCCTGCAGCGCCAGTTCCTGCACGCGGAGCGGCTGGCCTTCGACCACCCCGTCACCGGTGAGCGGGTGGATGTCCGCTCCCCGCTGCCCGACGACCTCGTGGCCGCGCTCGGGCACGCCGAGCGACGGGGCGGTCCATCCACCGCCACCCCGCGCTCGGACTGAAAGACGCGGACCGGTCCACCGGAGGTAGGGGAAGGGAGGGCCGGTCCGCAGCGCGCCGGCACCCCGGAGGTAGGGGAAGGGGGGACCGGCGCGCACACCCAAGAACGCCACACGCACCGGAAACTTGCGCGAAAAGTCGCGTAGACTCTTCCGTCAACTGAACACGACCCGGTTCGGGCCTGGATCGCGGCCCTGCCCGGCGTGGCGCGCAAGCGCCGCCGCCGGGATCGCGAAGCCTCCGGACCGGCGGCTGCACACAAACGACAAGGGAGAAGCACAGTGGCTTCCGTTGGCATCAAGGAGCTGCTGGAGGCCGGAGTGCACTTCGGTCACCAGACGCGCCGTTGGAATCCGAAGATGCGCCGCTTCATTCACGGCGAGCGCGAGGGGATCTACCTCATCGACCTGCTGCAGACGGCCGAGCTCGTCGAGCGGGCGCAGAAGTTCGTTTCCGACATCGCCCATCGGGGCGGGACCGTCCTGTTCGTCGGGACCAAGAAGCAGGCCCGGGACGCCGTGAAGGACGCGGCCGAGCGGTCGTCCATGCCCTACGTCAACCACCGCTGGCTCGGCGGCCTCCTGACGAACTACCAGACGATCTCCAAGCGCATCTCGCGGCTGCACGACCTCGAGCGCTTCCAGACCGACGGGCAGCTCGAGCTGCTGCCCACGCGCGAGCGCATGGCCTCGCAGGCGGACCTGGCCAAGCTCCAGGCGAACCTCGGCGGGGTGAAGGACATGCAGCGCGTGCCCGACGCGATGTTCGTGATCGACCTCAACACCGAGGAGATCGCCGTGCGCGAGGGGCGCCGCCTGGGCATTCCCATCATCGGCCTCGTGGACACCAACTGCGATCCCGACGGCATCGAGTACGTGATCCCCGGTAACGACGACGCCATCCGCTCGTGCGCGCTGATCACCAATGCGATCGGCGACGTGGCCGCCGCCGGCCATGCCGTGTTCCGCGCCGAGGAGGAGAAGGCGCGCGCGGAGGCAGAGGAGAAGGCGCGCCGCGAGCAGGAGGAGCGCGAGCGCCGCGAGGCCGAGGAGCAGGCCCAGCGCGAGGCCGAGGAGGCCGCCGCGGCGGCCGCTGCCGAGGCCGCGGCCGCACCCGCCGAGGGCGGCGAGGCGCCGGCCCCCGAGCCGGCCGCAGCCGCCGAGGCCCCGAACCCGGCCCCGGCGCAGGGCGCTCCCGACGCACAGCAGCGCTCATGAGCGTCACGGCAGCCGACGTCAAGGCGCTGCGCGACCGCACCGGCGCGGGCATGATGGACGCCAAGCGTGCGCTGGAGGAGGCCGAGGGCGACGCCGACAAGGCCGTCGAGCTCCTGCGGGTGAAGCTCGGCAAGAACGTGGCGAAGCTCTCGGGCCGCGAGGCCGCCGAGGGCACCGTCCAGTCCTACATCCACGCCAACGGCAAGGTCGGCGTGCTGGTCGAGGTGGACTGCAACACCGACTTCGTGGCCCGCAACGAGGACTTCATCGCCTTCGCGAAGGACGTTGCGCTGCACGTCGCCGGCAGCCCGACCGTGCAATGGGTGGCCGACGAGGACGTGCCCGAGGAGGCGAAGGACGCCGAACGGCGCGTGTACGAGCAGCAGGCCTCCGACAAGCCCGACAACGTGCGGCCGAAGATCGTCGAGGGCAAGCTGGACAAGTGGCTCGACGACGTCGTGCTCCTGCGCCAGACGCACGTCAACGAGAGCAAGCACGAGAAGAAGACCATCGCGGAGCTGCGCAGCGAGCTTGCGGGCAAGACGGGCGAGAACGTCGTGGTCCGGCGCTTCGCGCGGTTCACGGTGGGTGACTAGCCGTGGAGGCCGGATCCAACGGCCCCGCCTTCAAGCGCATCCTGCTCAAGCTCTCGGGCGAGGCGCTGCTCGGCAACCTCGAGTACGGCGCGGACCCCGAGCAGATCAAGCGCGTGGCGGCCCAGGTGGCGCGGGTGCGCGAGCGCGGAGTCGAGGTGGCGATTGTCGTCGGCGCCGGGAACATCTACCGGGGGATGGCCGGCGCCGCCGCGGGCATGGACCGGGCCACGGCGGATTACATGGGAATGCTCGCGACGGTGCTCAATGCGCTCGCGCTGCAGGACGCGCTGGAGAAGGCCGGCGTGAACACCCGCGTGCAATCGGCGATCACGATCTCCGAGGTCGCGGAGCCCTACATCCGCCGCCGCGCCATCCGCCACCTGGAGAAGGGGCGCGTGGTGATCTTCGCGGCCGGCACCGGCAACCCGTTCTTCACCACGGACACGGCGGCGGCCCTGCGGGCCTCCGAGATCCACGCCGAGGCGATTCTCATGGCGAAAAACCGCGTGGAGGGCGTCTACACGGCCGACCCGGCCGAGGATCCCGACGCCACGTTCCTCGAGGAGATCACCTACATGGACGCGATCCAGCGTCAGCTGCGCGTGATGGACGCGACTGCACTGACCCTCTGCATGGAGAACCACCTCCCGCTCTACGTCTTCAACATGGACGACGAGGAGAACATCGACCGGATAGTGTCCGGCGAGCGAGTGGGGACTCTGGTGAGCAGCAGCTGAGATGTCCGAGCTGATCGACCTACTGCTGGCGGACGCGAGCGAGCGCATGGACCGGTCGGTGGAGTCGATCCGCCAGAAGTTTGGGACGGTCCGCACCGGGCGCGCCAGCCCCGCGCTGCTGGACCGCATCATGGTCGACTACTACGGCGCGCAGACGCCGCTCAAGCAGCTCGCGACGATCTCCTCGCCCGAGGCCCGCCTGCTCACGGTGCAGGCCTACGACAAGTCCTCGGTCAAGAGCATCGAGAAGGCGATCATGGAGTCCGACGTCGGGCTGACGCCCAACAGCGACGGGGCACTGATCCGCCTCGCCATCCCCGAGCTCACGGAGGAGCGCCGCAAGGAGCTCGTCAAGGTGGTGCACTCGCTGGCGGAGGAGGGGCGCGTGGCGGTCCGCAACACCCGCCGCGAGTGCATGCACGAGCTGCGCGAGCTCAAGGGCTCGGGCGACGTCGGCTCCGATGACGAGCACCGCGGCGAGGTCGAACTGCAGAAGCTCACGGACGCCAAGATCACTGAGCTCGACGCCCTGATGAAGGGCAAAGAGGCGGAAGTCCTCGAAGTGTGACGTGGCCGAACATCGGAGCGGTCACGATTCAGTACCCAAGAGCGGAGATGTGAGGCCGGGAGGGTCGGCGCAAGCGGACCCGGTCACCGAAGGCCGCGACGCCGCGACTCGCGCTCGCTACGTCGCCATCATCACCGACGGAAACGGGCGCTGGGCCCAGCGGGAGGGCGTCAGCGTCGAGGACGGGCACCGCGCCGGCGCTGACAACGTGAAGGCGCGGCTGCGCGACGCCGTCGACCTCGGCGTGCGCGAGCTGACCGTGTACTCGTTCTCGACCGAGAACTGGTCCCGGTCGCCGAGCGAGGTCGAGGGGCTGATGCGCATGCACGGCGAGCGCATCGAGATCGAGACGCCCGAGCTGCACGACGAGGGCGTTCGCATGCGCTTCATCGGCCGGCGCGAGGGCATCGACCCCCACCTCGTCGAGCGCATGGCCTGGGCGGAGAGGCTGACGGCCGCGAACGAGACGATCACGCTGTTCGTGGCGTTCAACTACGGCGGGCGGGCGGAGATCGTCGACGCGGCGCGAAACTTCACGGGGACCACCGAGGAGGAGTTCCGCGCGCACCTCTACGCGCCCGAGATGCACGAACCGGATCTGATCATCCGCACGAGCGGCGAGCAGCGACTGTCCAACTACCTGCTGTGGCAGTCCGCCTACTCAGAGCTGGTCTTCCGCGACGAGCTCTGGCCCGACTTCACCCGCGAGGCCTTCGCCGAGTCCCTGGCGGAGTTCGAAGCTCGTCGACGCCGGTTCGGAGGCCGCTGATGGCTCGGCCGCGGGGCGGTCGCCGGCCGCCGCCGAGCGCTCGGCGCGCCCGCCGCCGCAGCCGGCGCAACCGCGGGTCGGACCTCGGGGCGCGCGTGCTCGCCGCGATCCCGGCGATCCTGTTCGCGATCGTCATCGTCGTCCAGGGCGGGTTGGTCTTCGCGCTGGGGGTGGGCGCGCTGGGCATCGTCTGCCTGGCCGAGCTCTACGGCCTGCTCGACCGCGCCCACCCGATCAGGCTCGCGGGCTTCGTCACGATGATCGCGCTGGTGCTGGCGGCCGAGTACGGGACCCAGTTCCAGATCCTGCTCGTGGCGGTCGCGGCGCTGCCTTTCCTGTTCGGGCTCGTGCTGCTCGGCCCCCGGCGCCGGGGCGCGACGGCGGCCATGGCCGCGACGCTGCTGGGGATCTACTGGATCGGCCTGGCGATCGCCCACGCGGTGCTGCTGCGCAAGCTGGCGCACGGCGACGGGATCATCGTCGACGTACTCGTCGGGACGTTCGTCGGCGACACCGGTGCGTATATCGGCGGGCGCATGTTCGGCCGCCGCCCGCTGGCCCCGGAGATCTCACCCAACAAGAC
>DASYIJ010000053.1:0-15034 GCA_035997675.1 Solirubrobacteraceae bacterium | reverse complement strand
GCAGGGGGATCGGCGGCTCCGGCTTCGCCGCCTTCACCCACACGCTCTCGAGCGGGTACTCGGACAGGAGCCGATCCGCGATCGCCGTGCACAGGCGCTCGAGCGTGCGAAACGTCTGCCCGGCGACCAGAGCGACGGTCTGGCAGACCTCGGCGTAGTCGACCGTGTCCTCGACCCGGTCGGTGAGCGTGGCGTCGGACTCCCCCACGTCGAGCCGCAGGTCGATCAGCGTCCGCTGGCCGACCTTGCGCTCCTCCTCGCTCACGCCGAGGTGCGTGTACAGCGACAGGCCGCCGATCTCGATCGTGACGACGGTCTCGGCGCCGCCCTCGTCGTCGTCTAGGTCGTCGAGCTCCTCGTCGTGCTCGTCGTCGGCCTCCATGGCCCGACCGTAGCAGCCGCCACCGCCAGGGCATCGCGCACGGGGGCGACCTCGTGGACGCGGAAGACCGAGGCGCCGCGCTCCAGCGCCAGCACGTTGGTGGCGATCGTGCCCGGCAGCCGCTCGCCCACCTCGCGACCCGTGATCATGCCCAGGAACGACTTGCGCGAGGTGCCGACGAGCACGGGCCGGCCGATGGCCGCGATCTCGTCCAGGCGCCGCAGCAGCTCGAGGTTCTGCTCGAGCGTCTTGCCGAACCCGATGCCCGGGTCGAGCGTCACGTGGTCCTCGGGCACGCCCGCCTCGACCGCGAAGGCCAGCCGCTGCTCGAGGAAGGCCTTCACGTCTGACACCACGTCCTCGTAGCGCGGGTCCTCCTGCATCGTGCGCGGCTCGCCGAGCATGTGCATCAGGCAGCACTCGACGCCCCGCTCGGCCACCAACCCGGCGATGGCCCGGTCGCCGCGGAACGCGGTCACGTCGTTGACGTAGCTCGCGCCGGCGTCGAGCGCGGCGCTCGCGACGGCCGCCTTGGAGGTGTCGATCGACAGCCGCGCGCCGGTGCGCGCGGCTGCGAGGCCCTCGAGCACCGGAACGACGCGGCGCAGCTCCTCATCGGCGCCGACCGGCTCGGCGCCGGGCCGCGTGGACTCGCCTCCCACGTCGAGGATCGCCGCGCCTTCGCCCGCCAGCCGGGCGCCGTGCGCCACGGCCGCGGAGGGTTCGAGGAAGCGTCCGCCGTCGGAGAACGAGTCCGGGGTGACGTTGACCACGCCCATGAGCACGAAGTCGTCGCCCATGGACGTGATCTTGGCACGCCGCGCTCAGCTCGCGCCGTCGCCGCCTCGGCGCAGGCGCAGCCGCGCCTGCGAGCGCAGGAACCGGGGCCACGCTCGGGGCGTGCGGGCGATGGCCATGAGCAGCGGCGTGGGATCGGCGTGTGACTCGCGCTCGATCGCCACGCCGTCGCGCAGCGTCACCCGGTCGCACGCGCGCATCCGCACGGGGCGCCGGCCGACCGTGCCGACCACGGTCAGCTCGATGAACACATCGTCGCCCCGCGCCGCCCAGCGATCGACCTCGCAGTGCACGTCCGGCATGAGGTCGAACAGCGGCTCGATGAACTGCCGGCGCAGCGCCCGATATCCGACGCCGGTGGGCAGCTGCGGCTGGATCAGCCGGACGTCTGCTGCGAGCAGGCGTTCGAAGTGCGCCGCGGTTGCCTCGGCACCCGGCGGGGCGCGCCAGCCTTCGATGAAGCCCGCCACGAACGCCTCGGCGGTGCCCGACGACGTGTCCGCCGGCGCGGCCACCGCGCTCATGACTTCGGCTCGAGCTGGCTCTGGAAGGCCAGCGCATCGAGGTAGGTGTCCTTGGTCTGGACCCGCCCGTCGCGCACGGTGATGACATCGACCGCGTCGACCTCGATGTGCGCTCCCGGGGCGTCGACCTGCTCGCCGTCGACGTCGAACGGCGCGGCCGCCGTACCGGTCATCGTGGATTCGAGCACCCAGAATCCGGGGCCGCAGAGCAGCCGGCGGGGCTCGAAGCGAATGTCCGGCAGCTGCGCGAGGAACCCGGCGAAGGCCCCACGGATCGCCTCGCGGCCCTCGACGGGATCGCCGCCGGGTACGTGGAGCCGGAAGCTCCCGTTCTCGGCGTGCAGGGCGAGGATGCCGTCGAGGTCCTGCGAGTTCCAGGCTTCGCCGTAGCGCTCGGCGAGGGATTCGATCGTGGCGAGGTCTGCGGTGGCGGTGGTGGTCATGGGCGTCGCTCCTTGTTCGATGAGAGGTCGATGCGAACGGCCAGCCCGGTCCGGGCTGGGCTAACCGGCCGCCGCCCTGGCCGGCTCGCGCACGAACCCCGCGATCAGCTCGGCCAGGCGACGCGGCTGGTCCTCGGACACGAACGTGCGCGAGTCCTCGATCCGCTCCAGCCGGGCGTCGGGCAGCAGCTCGGCCAGCCGCTCGGCGTGCGCGATCGGGAAGAAGCGATCCTCGGGTGCCCACGCCAGGAGGACGGGCCGGTCGAAGTCCCGCAGCTTCTCGGCCGCGGCGATGGTGTCGGCGGAGTCCATGCCGAGGATGAACCCCCGGGCGTCCTCCCGGATCCGGCGGTCGCGGATCGCCGGGTTGACGTAGTGGTCGGAGACGTCGTTCGGCAGCCGGCGCTTGGTCAGCCAGCCGAAGGCGATCGGCGTGCGGCGGTTGGCACGGATGCGCATCGATTGCACGATCGGCCCCATTCCGCCCGGGATCTTCGCCGCCAACCCGAGGTAGCGAAACATCTTCGGCGGGAAGTTGTCGAACGCATCGCAGGGTGTGAGCACGAGCCGCCCGACGCGCTCAGGGTGCCGCGTGACGACGAGCTGCGACAGCGCGCCGCCGCTGTCGTTGCCCACCAGCGTCACGTCCTCGAGCTCGAGCGCCGCCATGAAGTCGGCGATCAGCTGCGCCATGCCGCCCGCGCTCCGATCGGACCCGTCGTCGAGTGGCACCTCGTGCGAGCCCAGCGGCCAGTCGGGAACGATGCAGCGGAAGTCCGGCGCGAGCTCCGGTACGACCTTGCGCCACAGCGCGCCGTTGACGAGGAAGCCGTGCACGAACAGCACGGTGGGGCCGGCGCCGCGCTCGCGATAGCGGACGGTGCCGGCCGGCAGCCGCACCTCCTTCTGCGGGCCGAGCGACGTATCGAGGTCGAGCGATTCCGTGGGGGTCATTGATTGCCTCCGAGCTTGTAGGTGACGAGGCCGCGGGCGACGAGGCGCCCGTGGCCGTCCGCGACATCGACGTCGCAGAAGCACAGCTGCCGGCCGCGGCGGCGCACCGTCGCGTCCGCGGTCAACGCGGCCCCGCGCGCCGGGGCGACGAAGTCGACCGTCAGGCCGACCGTCGTGCCCCGGGGGGCCTGGCCGACCTCGACGGCCGACCAGGCGGCCGCCATGGCCGAGGTGTCCACCAGCGAGGTGATCGCACCGCCGTGCACGAGGTCACCCACGGTGGCGAGCTCCGGCCGGTAGGGCATCGAGACGCGAACCGCATCGGGGTGGATGGCCTCGAGGCGCATGCCGAGATGCCCGACGAACGGCGAATGGGCGAGGAACTCGCGCATGAGCTCCGCCCCGGCTGGCAGACTCGCCGTGCCGAGGTCCGTCGGGTACTCGATATCGCTGCTCAGGGCGAGGTCTTCGGGCACCATGGTCATCACCTTTTCAGTGGACATACCGACAGTACGTATCTAACATACCGACAGTATGAATGTCAAGAAGGATCCGGTTGCCGTCCGGACACGCACGACGAAGGCCGAGCAATCGGAGGCGACTCGCGCCGCCCTCCTGGGCGCAGCCCGACCCCTGTTCGCCGAACGGGGCTACGCGGCCGTGGCCACGGAGGAGATCGTCCGCGCCGCCGGGGTAACCCGCGGCGCGCTCTACCACCACTTCGCCGGCAAGGAGGAACTCTTCGCCGCCGTCTACGAGGAGGTCGAAGCCGACCTCGTCGCCGAGATCGGCCAGGTGGCCGCGGTCGCCGCCGACCCCCTGGACGCCCTGCACAAGGGCGCGATCATGTTCCTCGAGGCCTGTCGCCGCCCCGAGGTGCAGCGGATCACCCTGATCGACGCGCCCTCGGTCCTGGGCTGGGAGCGGTGGCGCGAGATCGGTCTTCGCTACGGCTTCGGCCTGATCGAAGAGGTGCTGAGGGCGGGGATGGAGCAGGGCGTGATCGAGCCCCAGCCGCTGCGCCCGCTGACCCACCTGCTGCTCGGCGCGATGGACGAGGCGGCGATGCTCGTCGCGCGCTCGGAGGACGCGGAACTGCGCGCGCAGGTCGCGGCCTCGATCGACCGCTACCTCGACACGTTGGCGCCGCGAGCCGCCTGATCCGGCGCCTCGGGCTCCGGGGCGTCGGTCCCCGGCTCCGCGTGCACGATGAGCACCGCCGCCGGCGCATGGCGCAGGACGCGATGAGACACGCTGCCCATCAGCGCGCGGGCCAGGCCGAGCCCGCGCGAGCCCATGACGATCAGGTCGTGGTTCCCGCGCTTGACCTCGCTGAGGATCGCGTTCGCGGGAGGGCCGCTCGCGTGCACGGAGGTGACCGGCAGGTCGTCGGGCACGCGTTCGATCGCCGCGCGCAGGATCTCGTCGAAGTCGTGGTCGATCGCGGCGGTGGCCTCGGCGACCGCGGCAGCGCCCGGGCCCACCAGGGACACCCCCGGCGGCGACGGCGTGGCCGTGAGGATCGTCAACCTGGCGTTGCCGTCGCGCGCGAGCTCTATCGCGTGCGCGAGGGCCGCGTCGCTGTGCCTCGAGCCGTCGACCGCGACGAGGATGCTGTGGAAGTTCATCCCAGCTCCTCGAGCCGGCGCTCGGCGCGGCGCCGCGTGGCGGTCAGCTCCCGCTTGAGGCGGTCGAGCTCCGCTCGGCGGTGCTGCACGAGGTCGAGCTGGCGGTCGAGGTGGCCGAGAGCGACCTCGAGGATGCGCCGGCGCACCGCCGGCTCCTCGGTCCGGTGAAACTCCTCGCGCAGCGCGGCTCGGGCGTCCTCCGCCGCGAGCAGCTCGCGCAGCTCGTCGAGCGAGACCCCGAGGAGGTCGCGCAGCCGCAGGACCTCGCGTACGCGGTCGACGTCGGCCTGGGTGTACGAGCGGTGGCGGCCCGCCTCGCGGTCCTCGGCGCCGGGCAGGAGCCCGATCTCCTCGTAGTAGCGCAGCGTGCGCGCGGTGGTGCCGGTCAGCTTGGCGACGTCGCCGATGCGCAGCGCCGGGGGCTCCGTCGCCGTCTGAACGCTCATCGTGCCGCCTCCGGCGCGAACGCGCCCGCGGGCGCCTCCTGGTGGCGGGGCCGCAGCAGCGACACGAACGCCCCGATCAGCGAGGTCGCGGCCAGGACCCAGAGGGCGGTGTGCATGTTGTGGATGAAGGGGGCGAGCTTCGCGGGCGAGAGGCCCTGGGCGAGGCCCGAGAAGATCTTGAAGAGGGTCGACTGCGGGACCGCCGCGGTGATGACGGCGATCACGAAGGCAATTGAGAGCACGGCGCCGGTGTTCTGCAGCATCATGCGCGCTCCGGCCGCGATCCCCCGCCGGTGTGCGGGGACGGTCCCCATCATGGCCGCGGTGTTCGGCGAGTTGAACATTCCCGAACCCACGCCCACGATGAACAGCCAGATCGCGCTCTGCCAGTAGGCCGTGTCCGGCTGCAGCGTGGTCATCCCGGCCAGCGCCACCGCCGACACCACCATGCCGAGCGCGGCGAGCATCCGCGACCCGCGCCGGTCGGCCCACAGGCCCGCCAGCGGCGACGCGATCAGCATGCCGATGGCCATCGGCGCCAGCTTGATGCCCGCGGTCAGCGGGTCGTCGCCCTGCGCGCCCTGGAAGTAGAAGACGAACACGAACAGCAGCGCGAAGCGCGACATGCCGTTGATGAAGGCGGCGGCCGTGGCCGCGGCGAACATCCGGTTGCGGAAGATGGTGAGGTCCAGCATCGGGGCGCGGACCCGGGACTCGATGAGGACGAACAGCGGCAGGAGCACCACGGACGCGATGAGGCTCACGATCACGACGGTGTCGTTCCACCCCGAGAGGCCGCCGCGCGACACGCCGAGCACGAGGCCCGTCAGGCCGACGACGAAGGTGATCGTCCCGAGCGGGTCGAGGCCGCGCGAGGCGTCGCGCCGCGCAAGCTCGTGGAGCACGAGCGCGCCCCAGACGCTGCCGACAAGCGCAAGCGGGACGTTGAACCAGAACACCCATTGCCAGCCGATGCCGACCAGCGCGCCGCCGAGCACCGGGCCGAGCACGAGTCCGACGGCGGCGACCATCGTGTTCGTGCCCATCGCCAGGCCGAGTTGCTCGCGCGGGAAGGCGTCGGTGACGAGCGCGGCGGCGTTGGCGAACAGGAACGCCGCGCCGATCCCCTGCAAGATCCGCCACAGGATCAGCTCCGTGCCATTGGCGGAGAAGCCGGCCCCGAGCGACGTGACGGCGAACACGAGGAAGCCCGCCACGTAGGCGCGCTTGCGACCGAAGAGGTCGGACAGACGCCCGGCGGTGAGCACGAGGACCGTCGAGGCGATCATGTAGGCGAGGATCACCCACACCAGCGTGAGCAGGCTGGTGTGCAGCTCGCGCTCGAGATCGGGCAGAGCGATGATCAGCGTGCCCGAGTTGATGGTCGCGAGGAGCATCCCCAGGCTCGTGCACGACAGCGCCCACCACTTGTAGTGCTCGTGCTCAGAGGAGACACCCGGACGAAACCGGCTCGGTTGCCTGGGTGTCACCGGCGCGCTCAAAAGCTGATCCTTACGTCAACGTAAGGTTATCAACGGCAGTCGCTAGTCGCTAGTCATTAGTCGCTAGATGATCGGGCTCGGACCCTCGCGTCCGCTCGCCCATGCCGACTCCGATTGGCCAGCGACTAGCGACTAGCGACTTAGGAGCTAAGCGAGCTCTGGTTTCTCAGGTGCGTCGAGGCCCCTGGCCTCGGCGGTGCCACCGGCGAGGCCGGGGCGCGGCAGCGTTCGCGGCGCCTTCTCGCGCTCGCGGTCGGCCGGGTGCGGCGGGAGGGGAAGCTCGGGGCCGGAGGGCTCCTCCGGCGGGAAGACGTCCTCCTCGCTCTTTCCGGCGAGCAGGGCCTCGAACTCCTCCTTCTCGATCGTCTCGCGCTTTACGAGGACCTGGGAGATCTTCTCGAGCGAATCGCGATGCTCGGTGAGGATGTCCTTGGCCTCCTGGTGGGCGCCCTCGACGATGCGGCGGATCTCGTCGTCGATCTCGCGCGCGATCTCGTCGGAGTAGTCCGGCTGGGAGGAGAACTCGCGGCCGAGGAACGGCTGGCCGTGGTCGTGGCCGAACACGCGCGGGCCCAGCTTGTCGGACATGCCGAAGCGCATCACCATCTGCTTCGCCGTCTGCGTGACCTTCTCGAGGTCGTTGGAGGCACCGGTCGTGATCTCGCCGAATACGATCTCCTCCGCGGCGCGGCCGCCCAGCGTCATCGACATCGTGTCGTTGAGCTCGGCGCGCGTGGTGAGGAACTTGTCCTCGGTGGGAAGCGAGATCGTGTAGCCCAGCGCCTGGCCGCGAGAGATCACGGAGATCTTGTGGACCGGGTCGGAATGCTCGAGGTAGTGCCCGACGATCGCGTGACCCATCTCGTGATAGGCGGTGATCAGGCGCTCCTTCTCGCTCATGACCCGCGTCTTCTTCTCCGGGCCGGCGATCACGCGCATGATCCCCTCTTCGAGCTCGACCTGGGTGATCTCCCGCTTCCCGTTGCGCGCGGAGAGCAGGGCGGCCTCGTTGACCAGGTTGGAGAGATCGGCACCGGTGAAGCCGGGCGTCTGGCCGGCGAGCGCGTCGACGTTGATCTCGCGGGCAAGCGGCTTGCCGCGGGTGTGGACCTCGAGGATCTTCGCGCGGCCCTTGCGATCGGGCCGGTCGACGACGATTTGGCGGTCGAAGCGGCCCGGACGCAGCAGCGCCGGGTCGAGGATGTCGGGCCGGTTGGTGGCGGCGATCAGGATGATGTTGTCCTTCATCTCGAAGCCGTCCATCTCGACGAGCAGCTGGTTGAGCGTCTGCTCGCGCTCGTCGTGGCCGCCGCCCAGTCCGGCGCCGCGATGGCGCCCGACGGCGTCGATCTCGTCCATGAAGATGATGCAGGGGCTGTTCTGCTTGGCCTGCTCGAAGAGGTCCCGCACGCGCGAGGCGCCGACGCCGACGAACATCTCGACGAAGTCGGAGCCCGAGATCGAGAAGAACGGCACGCCGGCCTCCCCCGCGACGGCGCGGGCGAGCAGCGTCTTACCGGTCCCCGGTGGGCCGTACAGGAGCACGCCCTTGGGTAGCCGCGCGCCGAGCGCTTGGAATTTCTTCGGGTTCTCGAGGAACTCCTTGATCTCGTGCAGCTCCTCGACCGCCTCGTCCACGCCGGCGACGTCGCGGAAGGTGATCTTCGGCGAGTCCACGGAGAGGCGCTTCGCGCGCGACTTCCCGAAGGACATCACCTTCGAGCCCCCGCCCTGCACCTGGTTCATGAGGAATATCCAGAACCCGATGAAGATGACGAAGGGCAGGATGTACGTCAGCAGCGACAACCACCCGTTGCTCTGCTTGCCCTGCACGTCGAGCTTGGCGGCCTTCTCGTGGAGCGTGTCGACGAGGGTCTTGGCGTACCCGTCCGGGTAGCCGACGGTGTACTTCCGGCCGTCGGTCAGCGTGACGTCGACGGTGTTGTCCTTCGTCTTGATGTCCGCGCTCTTGACCTGGCCCTGGTTGATCTGCGTCAGGAACTGCCCGAAGTCGGGCTTCTTGGTCTCACCGCTCGGACTGATCAGGCGCTGGGCGAAAAACGCCAGCACGACGACGATCAGAATCGGGAAGGCTGCGCTCTTGAAGAACCTGCTCATGACGTACCCCGAACGCGGCCTGCGCCGTAGTGGGGAGCGGCGCGAAGGGCCTCCAAGCCTACCATGGGCAATTCGCCCGCCCGGCAGGCCCGCGGCGCCGCTGTCGGCGGTACAGCCTCGTTTCTACGCAGAGTCTCCACACCCTCTTCTACGTTCTCGGCGCCGAACCGGATGGGCTTGAAGTCGGGGTCAGGGCGGCCACGTAGGGCAGGTTGCGGTAGCGCTCCTCGTGGTCGAGCCCGTAGCCGATGGCGAACCGGTTGGGGATCTCGAACCCCACGTAGCGGGTGGGCAGCTCGACCTTCCGGCGCTCGGGCTTGGTCAGCAGCGCGCAGACCTCCAGCGTCGCCGGATCGCGGGCGCCGAGGCTGCGCATCAGGTATTGGAGGGTGAGCCCCGAGTCCACGATGTCCTCGACGATCAGCACGTCGCGCCCCTCGATCGCGGCGTCGAGATCCTTGAGGATCCGCACCACGCCCGAGGAGTCCGTCGCCGAGCCGTAGGAGGCGACGGCCATGAAGTCGACCTCGCAGGGGATCTCGATGTGGCGCATGAGGTCGGAGAGAAAGAACACCGCTCCCTTGAGCACGCCGACGAGCACCAAGTTGCGGCCGTCGTAGTCCCGCGAGATCTCCGCGCCGAGCTCGCGCACGCGGTGCTGGAGATCGTCGGCCTGAACGAGGATCTCGCCGATGGCGGGGTCGCGCATGAAGCGCAGGCTAGTGGTTGACGGCGCCCGGACTCCGGAGGATCAGCCGCCGACGGGCGCGCGGTCGCCCTTGCGCGACACGTAGTCCCAGAACGCCTTGTCGTCCTGGGGGTTCCAGCCGTCGCCCGGAGTGCCGGGATCGCGGTCGGTCGGATCGTCCCCGTCGTCGCCGCCGCCACCCTCCCCCTCGCCCTCGTCGCCCATCGACCGGCCGAGCCAGGCAGCCACGGACAGGGTCTCCACCCCGACCCCGACGAGGGCGGCGCTCAGCGCCGGTTCGTCGAAGAGGAGAGCGCCGCAGCCGGCGCCGTAACACGCCGCCGCGGTACCCGCGAGCCGCCGCCAGGTGGTGGGCTGCGGTCGACGCCGGGGCGGGCGTCCCCAGAACGCGGCGGCCATCGAGATGACGAGCACGCCGGCGAAGGCAAACCGGAGCCAGAGCGGCACGACCATCGGCCTTCACCGTATCGCGCCCTGCCCGCTACGCCAAGGGTCGCTGTCGTCAGTCCCGGAGGTGCGCGGAGAGGTGGACGGCGGCCCGCGTGGCGCCCCCGATCCGGAAGCGTTCGGACGTGGCCACGCCGGGCACCCAGACGATCTCCCCGTCGCACTCGACGACCGGCAACGAGCGCCGCCGCTCCCGCGGCACCTTGCGGTCCGTGAACAGATCGCCGAGCGTGCGCGTCCCGCCGAGCCCGAGCGGCGCCATGCGATCGCCCGCGCGCCACGGGCGCACGAGGAGGCGGTCGCCGAGCGCGCCGGCGTCGAGGACGCCGTCGCGCGGCGTCGGCGGCCCCGGCCGCGCGTGCACCGCCCAGTCGCCGAACCGCGCCTCACCCGGAACGCCCAGCCCCACCGCCGCGGGCGCGGCACGCGCCGGCCCCGCCGCGAAGCGCAGCGTGCCGTACTCGCTCACGGCGCGCAGGCCGCCATGGAGCGACAGCTCGGCCGATCCCGGCGTCGCCGTCAGCGCCACGAGCTCGGCGAGCCGCTCGGCGGCGTCGGGCGCCGGGTGGCCTGCGGCGTCCTCGGCCAGTCTGCGCAGCACGAGCCGGGCCAGCGCGGGCGGGAGCTGGGCCAGCTCGGCGCCGGCCAACGCGGCGCGGCCACCGAGGACTTCGTCGACGGCGGCGTCGAGCACCTCGGCCTCGTCGCGCAGGCGCGCCGCGGTGCGCACCACGTTGCGCTCAGCGGCCGGGTGGACGGCCCGCAGCTGCGGCACCAATCCTCGTCGTACGCGCGCGCGCGCGTAAAGGAGATCGTCGTTGGCGACGTCCTCCCGCCACGCCAATCCCCGTTCGCGGCAGTACGCGCCCGTCTGCTCGCGCGTGACCTCGAGCAGCGGACGCACGAGCCGCCCATCACGTGCCGGCATGCCCAGGAGCGCGCGGCGGCCCGGCGAGGCCGCCAGCCGGTAGAGGACCGTCTCGGCCTGATCGGTCGCCGTGTGGCCGGCCGCGACGCGAGCGCGGAGCTCGAGCGCGAGCCGCGCGGCGGCGCCGTAGCGCGCGTCGCGCGCCCACGCGTGGAGGTTGCCCCGGCGGGGGGCGACCACCCGCTCGACGGCCAGCTCGATGCCCAGCGCCGCGCACAGCTCCTCGCAGTGCGACTCGTCGCCGTCGGCCTCCGCGCGCAGGCCGTAGTTGACGTGCAGCGCTGTCACGCACCCCCGCCCGGCGAGCCGTCGCGCGACGTCGAGGAGGCAGACGGAGTCGCGGCCCCCCGAGAGCATCACGACGACGGCGCCGCCGACCGGCAGCAGCCCGGTGGCGCGCACCTGCGCCAACACGCGATCCGCCGTCATGGGGCGAGTCTACGCTCGCCCTCGGTGAGCGCTAGTCGTCGGCCCGGGCCAGGAACAGCTCGGTGGGCTCGCGAAAGCCCTTCAGCCGCACCTCGCCGATGGGCTCGAACTCCAGGTGCGCGCCGGTGTTGTCCACCACCGGGCGCGTGACCAGAACCTCACCGCCCGCGGCCCGGGCCGCGACCCGCGAGGCCAGATTGACCTCGCGCCCGTAGTAGTCACCGTCTCGATACAGGGTCTCGCCGTAATGGACGCCGACCCGCGGCAGCGGGCGCTCGTCGATCAGCTTCTGGAAACCGACGGCCCAGTCGGTGAGGGCGGCGGGGTCGGAGCCGACCACCATCACCTCGTCGCCGATCGTCTTGACCACCCGGGCGTCGTCGGGCAGCGTGTTCTCGACCGCGTCGACGAAGCGCTCCACCGCCCCGAGCGCCTCCTCCTCGCCCTCCTCCTCGGTCAGGCGGGTGTAGCCCGCGAGGTCGGCGAAGGCGATCGCCACGCGAAGCCGGCCGAGCTCGAGCGTGTCCTCGTCGACGTCGGCTTCCATGTGGCCGATCACGTCCTGCTCGACGAAGTGCTGCAGGAAGCGCTGGTGCACGTGGTCCATCATCGGCGAGGCCAGCGGCAGCAGCTCCCGGGCCAGCTCCTCCATCTCCTCCGCCATCTCGAGCCCCGGGACGCCGTCGCGCATCAGGGGCTCGTGAACGTAGAGATGGAACAGGCGGACCTCGGCGTCGGCCACCTGGGAGATGGCCTGGCCGTAGACCCGCACCAGCTGCAGGAAGGCGACGAGCGGGAACCCGGCGGACAGGACCGCGGCGACGTAGCGCAGCATCTGCAGGTCCTCCTCGGTCAGGCGCTCCAGCGACTGGGCGCTGAAGCCGAGAGAGGTCCAGATACGCTCGATCAGCGCGGCCTCCAGACCGGTCTCCTCGGCCACCTCCTCGAGCGTGTACGCGTCCTCGGCCGGTGGAAACAGGTCCTCGACGTAGGCGAACGCCAGCACGCCCCCCTCGCTGGCGCGGCGGATCTCCTCCAGCGAATGGCCGCGCTCGCGCAGGCGCGCGACGATGCGCGCGTGCGCGGCCGCCGCGAGCGTCCAGTGGCCGTCGTACTGGGGGATCACGCCGTCGCTGGCCCATCGCCGCAGCGTCGCGGGGGTCACGCCCGCCCGGCGGGCCGCCTCTGCCAGGGTGATCTCGCTCATCGATCCCCGCCTTGGATTCGTGCGAGCACCCCGGCCACGCTATCGCTCTGCAACAGACGGCGGCGGGACCGCCTGACGGAGATCCCGCCGCCCTGCGGGCTTACGGCCCGCCGCGTCGGCCACGGCGCTCGTCTTGCGACCGGCGGCGCCTCGCGGGCGGCGGTGGCCGCCCACTACGGCCTGGTGGCTCAAGCATGACGCCGGGGCCGAGCCGCGTCAACGCCGCCGGCGCGAGCGATGCGCGTCAGGCCACCAGGTGCGGATACTCGGACTCGAGCACCTCGCGGTAGCGCGCGTAGATCGGCTTGGTGATCGGGATCAGCGACAGCGCGGCCTTCACGTCGCCGCCGGTCTTGATGCGCCGCCGAGCGATGGCGATGGCGACGTTCTCCTTGCCCTGGAAGTACTTGTTGGCCACCTCGGAGGTCATCTTCATCTTGACCTTGGGCTCCCAGTCCACGTCGTCGCTCCACTCCCAGTGGAGGTTGCCCTCGTCGCCGTGTCCGGCCCGGATGTTGACCACGAGGTCGAAGTCGTCGAACTCGAAGCGCTGCGGGACGTCGGCGTCGCGCAGCGCCGGCCCCATCGCCGGGTCCTCGCTCATCATCGCGAACACCCGATCCATGACCTCCCGGAACTCCTTGGGAGAGTCGAACTCGGGGCTGCTCATTCGCCGACCTTCATGCGCTCCTGGTTGCGGGGCACGGGGGCGGACGCACCGGGCACCGCTTCGGCCAGCGCGGCGATCTGGCGCGCCAGCTCCTGCAGCTGGGCCTCCATGCGCTCGAGGCGCTCGGCGCTGGCCCCGGCACCCGCCCCGGCGCTGGAGGCGCGACCGAGGTTCTCATCGAGTCGGTCGAGGCCGTCCTCGATGCCCTCGAGGCGCTGCGAGACCGACCGCACGCGCCTGGTCAGGCGCTCGATGTCGGAGGCCGACGGGATGTTCAACGCTCCCATCGCCACCTCCTGCGCCTGCGCGGCCTTCTTCTGCGCATCGAGTGCGTGCGTGAGCGCGCCGTTGAGCAGCGGGTTCTCGAGCAGGTCCTGGGCGAGTTTGCCGAGCGCGTCCTCGCCCTGTCGGGTGATCCGCTGCTTGAGCCCTTCCTGCGAGGTCTCGTCGGTCATTGGGGCGTCCCTTCGCTCGCTCGTGGAGGCGGCGCCACTCTAACGCACGACACCCGGGGTTCGAGCCGCGAAATCGCGCACCGATTCCGTGCCTCGACCTGCACTCGAGAGTAACGCGGCACGACGCGATGCATTGTCCGCGGCCTTGCCGGGTAGGGTTGCCTCGCGCGCTGAACCTCCCAATCGCTCAAGTGGACGGGCCATCGCGTCGATTGCTTCGTAGGAGCTGGTCCCGGCTCCGACCCCCCTACAGCGGCAGAAAACGGCTGCGTGCCGACCCCCAATTCGCCAACGACGGTTCATCGTTGCAATCGTCAGAACCACTCAGTAGCGTGCTTCGCGCGACGGTCGACCCTTCCCCGAGCGGAGGGAGCCGGAGGAGACTGGCGCCGGGGATGTTGAAGAGGAAGCTGCTGATCGCACTCGCCGTGGCCGGGCTGCTGACAGCAGCCGTCGGTCCTTCGACCCTGCCGGCCGGCGCCGCGGCCCACGTCATCACCCTCAAGCTGCTCACCGGCCAGCTCCTGACCGTCCAGCTGCCCGACGGGGTGCCGTGCGCGCCCACGTCGGTGCCGGGCGCGCCGGCCGGCGCCGTCGTCGCGAGCTGCACCGAGGTCCCCGCCCAGACGACGCCGGCGACTCCGTCGACCGCGTCCACCCCCACCACGACGACCCAGCAGACCGCGCCGACGGAGGCGCCGAAGCCCGGCGGGGCGCCGCGCCCCCAGGGAACGGCCCCGATCACCGCCGGCGGCGAGAAGCCGAAGCCTCGACCTAAGGGTAAGAGTGGCACCACGCTCGGCCAGCCGCGCGCGGACGACGTCAAGCCGAAGCGCCTGCCCAAGGGCAAGACGCGCGCCAGCGACGGCTCGCCGACGATCGACAATCCGACCTTCTCGCTCGCCGACGCGGGTCCGGCGCCCATCGGCGTTCCGAACTTCTTCATCGAGAAGTTCCGTATCCCGCCGTTCCTGCTGCCGATCTACCAGGCCGCCGGCACCCAGTACGGGATCCCGTGGCAGGTCCTCGCGGCGATCAACGAGATCGAGACCGACTACGGCCGCAACCTCTCCGTCTCCTCGGCCGGGGCGCTGGGCTGGATGCAGTTCATCCCCTCCTCCTGGTCCACGTACGGCGTCGACGCCAACGGCGACGGCAAGAAGGACCCCTACAACCCCGTCGACGCCATCTTCGCCGCCGCGCGCTACCTCAAGGCGGCGGGCGGCGACAAGGACATCAACAAGGCCATCTTCGCCTACAACCACGCCGACTGGTACGTCCAATCGGTCATCCTCCGCGCCAAGCTCATCGGCGGCATGCCCGCCGACCTCGTCGGCTCACTCACCGGCCTCACCGAAGGCCACTTCCCCGTCGCCGCCCGCGCCACCTACGCC
>DASYIJ010000046.1:0-3611 GCA_035997675.1 Solirubrobacteraceae bacterium | reverse complement strand
TGGAGGCACCAACGCCGTCAACCGCATGGTCGATGCTGGCCTACGCGGCGTCGAGTTCATCGCTGCGAACACGGACGCCCAGGCGTTGCAGATGTGCGACGCCGACATCAAGTTGAACATCGGCCACGAGTTGACGAAGGGCCTCGGCGCGGGCGCCAACCCCGATGTCGGCCAGGGCGCCGCCTCCGAGTCCCGCGACGACATCAAGGAGGCGCTCAAGGGCGCCGACATGGTCTTCGTGACCGCGGGCGAGGGCGGCGGCACCGGCACGGGCGCCGCGCCGGTGATCGCGGAGATCGCCAAGAACGAGATCGGGGCGCTCACCGTCGGTGTGGTCACGCGCCCGTTCGAGTTCGAGGGCGCGCAGCGCGCGGCGCAGGCCGAGGAGGGGATCGCCCGGCTGCGCGAGCAGGTCGACACGCTGATCGTGATCCCCAACGACAAGCTGCTCTCCATCGTCGAGCGGCGGACGAGCATCATCGACGCCTTCCGCGAGGCCGACAACGTGTTGCGCCAGGGCGTCCAGGGCATCACCGACCTGATCACGATCCCCGGGCTGATCAACCTCGACTTCGCCGACGTGCGCACCGTCATGGAGGACGCCGGCACCGCGCTCATCGGCATCGGAGACGCCGCGGGCGAGAGCCGCGCCACGGAGGCCGCCAAGGAGGCGATTTCCTCGCCGCTCCTCGAGGAGTCCGTGGAGGGGGCGGCGGGGATCCTGCTCAACATCACCGGCGGCCGGGACCTGGGGCTGTTCGAGGTCAACGAGGCGGCCGAGATCATCGCCTCGGCCGCCGACTCGAACGCCAACATCATCTTCGGAGCGGTCATCGACGAGTCGCTGGCCGACGAGGTTCGCGTGACGGTGATCGCCACGGGCTTCCACCACCGGGGCACCCGCCCGAGCACGGCGCGCGACGCGGTCCGCTCGCGCCGCCGGGACCGCGACGTGACGCTGGACGACCGCCAGCGCTCCTCGCTTGAGATCTCCGAGGACGAGATCGACATCCCGCCGTTCCTGCGGGACTCCTAGCCCGACCGGTGCCGGACCGTCGTCCGGCGATCGTCCGCGGGCCTGGAAGAAATCGGTCCGGCGCGGCGTCGGTCCTTACAGGATCGCTCTCTCCAGGAGGTCACGCATGCGCAGATTCGTCGTCGTTGCCCTCGCACCGGTGCTCGTCATCGTCGCGGCGGGCTGTGGGAGCAGCAGCAGCTCGAGCGGCTCGTCGACGAGCGCGAGCGCGGGCGCGGCCGCCGCGCCGAGCGCCCAGTCCATCGCGGTGGCCGAGACGGAATACCGGCTCACGCCCGCCAATCCGAGCGTGAAGAGCGGGGCGGTGACGATCACCGCCCGCAACAACGGCAAGGTGA
Organism: Solirubrobacteraceae bacterium; assembly: GCA_035997675.1. Lineage (GTDB taxonomy): Bacteria > Actinomycetota > Thermoleophilia > Solirubrobacterales > Solirubrobacteraceae > JALYZC01. The sequence goes on along the minus strand of DASYIJ010000046.1, from coordinate 2,237 downwards.
CTCACGCGATCGAGGTCGCGGGCGGCGGGCCGGGCGGAAAGGACGCGAAGAGCGCGAGCATCTCCCCGGGAGCGTCGACCACACTGGCGGTCGATCTCAAGCCCGGCAAGACGTACACGTGGTACTGCCCCATCGACGGCCACCGCGGCCTCGGCATGCAGGGCCAGATCACCGTCGCGGGTTCGTCGGGATCGAGCTCGAGCGGATCGACACAGACGTCCACGAGCGGCGGCTCGGGCGCCGGCTCCAAGGGCGCCTACTGACCCCATCGCGGTGCCCCGGCACGGCGGGACGGCGCTGCTAGCCTCCGGCCCGTGCCGGGCGCCGAGACCCTGAACCGAACGCCCCTGTTCGATCGGCACGAGGCCGCGGGGGCGAAGATCGTTCCGTTCGCCGGCTGGGAGATGCCCGTCCAGTACGTGGGCGTGCGCGAGGAGCACCTGGCGGTTCGTGAACACGCCGGCGTGTTCGACGTCTCGCACATGGGCGAGATCGAGACGCGCGGGCCGCAGGCGTCCGACTTCCTCCAGCACGCGCTGTCCAACGACGTGCGCCGGATCCCCGAGGGCGGTGCGCAGTACGCGGTGCTCTGCCGCGATGACGGCGGCGTGCTCGATGACCTCTTCACCTATCGGCTGGCGGACGAGACCTTCCTGACGGTGACCAACGCCGCCAACCACGAGCGCGACCTCGCCTGGCTCGTCGAGCAGGCCGAGGACTTCGACGTCGACGTGCTCGACGTCGCCGATCGCTTCGCCATGCTGGCCGTGCAGGGGCCCGCCGCGCGGGGGATCGTGCGGACCCTGGCCGACGGCGGCCTGCCGTCGCGGATGCACGTCTGCGAGCGCCGGGTCGCCGGCGTGCCGGCGCTCGTCTGCGGCACCGGCTACACGGGCGAGGACGGCGTCGAGCTGCTGCTCCACCCGACGGGGGCCGGCGAGGTGTGGGATGCCCTCGTCGCGGCCGGCGCGACGCCGGCCGGGCTGGCGGCTCGCGACACGCTGCGCCTCGAGGTGTGCTTCCACCTGTACGGGAACGACCTCATGGAGGAGCGCGGGCCGATCGAGGCCGGGCTCGGCTGGGCGTGCAAGGAGGCCACTGGCTTCATCGGCGCCGAGGCGGTTCGCGCGGCGCGCGCCGCCGGCCCCGAGGAGCGCCTCGTGCCGTTCGTGATCGACGGGCCCGGTATCGCCCGTCAGGGCAACCCGGTGGTCGGCGGCGGCGTGGTGACCAGCGGGACCATGTCCCCGAGCCTCGGGATGGGCATCGGCATGGCCTACGTGCCGGCCGACCGCGCCGAGCCCGAGACCCCCTTCCAGATCGACGTGCGCGGGAAGTCGCGCGACGCGATCGTCAAGGAGAAGCCCCTGTACAGAAAGGAACCCGAGCACTGATGGCCGAGGCCAGCTACCCCGACGACCTCCTCTACCACCCCGAACACGACTGGGCCCGCGTGGACGGCGACGAGGCCACCCTCGGCATCACCTGGTACGCCCAGGATCAGCTCGGCGAGGTGGTGTTCTTCGAGCCGCCCGAGATCGGGAAGACCATGACCAAGGACGATGCCTACGCGGAGGTCGAGTCGGTGAAGGCCGTGTCGGACGTGATCGCTCCGCTGTCGGGGGAGATCGTGGCCGTGAACGAGGACCTGGGGGAGAATCCCGAGAAGATCAACGACGATCCGTACGGCGGCGGGTGGATGGTGCGCATCCGGTTGACCCAACCCGCCGAGAAGGACGACCTGATGGCCGCCGACGCCTATTCGAGCTCGCTGCAGTGACCGTCTACACATCCCTCACCGATTCCGACCGCGACGAGATGCTCGCGGCGATCGGCGTGCGCTCGATCGAGGAGCTGTTCGCGGACATCCCGGCCGGCCTGCGGCTCGACCGCGCCCTGGACCTGCCGCCGGGGGCCGCCGAGCAGGAGGTCTACGCCGACCTGCGCGAACTGGCGGCCCGCAACTCGTCGGCCGAGGACGAGGTGTCCTTTCTGGGCGCCGGGATGTACGACCATTACGTGCCCGCCCTGATCGACTCCATCCTGCAGCGCTCGGAGTTCCTCACGCCCTACACGCCCTACCAGCCCGAGATCTCGCAGGGCGGGCTGCAGGCGATGTTCGAGTACCAGACCGCGATCAGCGAGCTCACCGGCCTGCCCGTGTCCAACGCCTCCGTGTACGAGGGCCCGTCGGCCGTGGCCGCCGCGGGCTACCTGGCCGAGCTCACGAACGGGCG
>DASYIJ010000224.1:0-4158 GCA_035997675.1 Solirubrobacteraceae bacterium | reverse complement strand
GGGGTCAGCCGTACGACACGGCGACGGGCGTCCTCGTCGGAGGCGTCGCGGCGCAGCAACCCCTTGGCCTCGAACCGGGCGAGGATGCGGCTCAGGTAGCCGGCGTCGATGGCGACGGCGTCGCGCAGCGCGCCCACGTCGATGGCGTCCGCCTGCGCCAGCTCGTACAGCACCCGCGCCTCCGTCAGCGAGTAGTCGGTGCGCAGCAGCCCCTCGTCGAGCACCCCGATGATGCGGGTGTAGAAGCGGTTGAACGCCCGCACGGCGTCCACGCGGGCGGGGGGAGAGGAGGAGGTCATTGACCGAGTCAAGCATTCTACATTCGACTCGGCGGGGCGTCCTCGCGTTCAGCCCTCCACGCCGGTCGCGTCGTGAGGGGCCCCGACGGGCTTGGACTCGGGCGACCCGCGCTGTCGCAGGTAGATGGCCAGCACTGCCATCGAGCCCAGCGCGAGGAACTCCGACTGCCAGTTCTGCAGCGTCCGGCTCCAGAAGTCGGCGCTGCCCACATAGCCCACCCACGACACGGTGGGCTCGTGGTGGCTGAGCTGGTCGGCGTTGTAGGCGCTGTGTCCGGAGACCGACTGGGCGAACCAGGTGCCCAGCCAGATCAGGAGCATGACGAGCAGGAGCGAGTTCTCATAGAGGACGCGCAGCAGCCCCCCGGCGCGGCGGGCCGGAGCCGGCGCCCCGCGACCGGCCCAGCGACCCAGGCGCTGCTCCTCGTCGGACTCGCGACCGCCCTTGCCGGGCTCCTTGGACTCGGGCGAGCCACGCTGCACGAACCAGATCGTCGCGAAGATGAAGAGGCTGAACTGGAGGAACTCCGACTGCCAGTTCTCCATCACGTCGGTCGCGAACGACCCGGACGTGAGGTAGTGGCCGAGACCGACCTCGGCACCGCCGTGGGCGACCTGCTGGTTGTTGTACTCCGCGTGGCCGGAGATGGCCTGGCCCGCCAGCGATCCCAGCAACAGGACGCCGAAGAACAGCGCGATGCCGTTGTCCCTGACGAACCGCCTCATTGGTGCAGGAGGCCGATGGTCACGGCGTAGGCGATGCCGCCGAAGATGAACACGAGGTAGGTGATGAACGTCGCTCGCACGTCAACCCTGCAGCTCACAGTCGTAGGGACCCTCGCCCTTGGGCCGGCAGCCGGCCGCCGAGATTCGCCATCCCAGCGGAGTCCGGTCCAGGAACGCCGCCTCGCCCGGCTGCGCGCCGGCGACCTCCGCGCGCGCGGAGTCCAGGTACACGACGGAGTGCGAAGCGCGGACCCCGGGCAGCTGCAGCCGGGTGATCGCCTGCGCGCAGGAGCCGCCCGAAGCGCTCGCGAGCGTGTTGGCCGCACCCTGGCTCAACTGGGCGCACGCGCGATCGCCGGCGTGGTTGCGCAGCGCCGAGTAGAACCGGTCGGTGACGGCTCCGACACTTCGCTCGTCCTTGTTCGTGCCGCACCCCGCGCCCGTCAGGAAGACGAGGAGCGCGGTCAGCGTCACGGCCCGGCGACCGCTGATCACGATGATGGTCGTGCCCGGACGCAGCGCGCTCAATCCTCGCGCGTGCACCCGAGGTCAGGCAGTGAATTCACGGAAAGAGCGGCGTCTTGAGATCGCGCCTGGTTCGCGGACGCCGCCGCGGGTAGAGAACCTGGCGCAACAACCCCCCTCGCGAGCCCCCGGACCGTGCGTATGCACCCGGGGGTTTCGCATGCCCCGAGAATTTGGGGTTGACGGCGGTGGCCGCGCTCCGGTATTCACATTCCCTCGCGGGACGCGGGGGGCGCGCGCACCGTCAACTTCGAAAGGGACCACCATGCCGGAGACGACTCTCGACGCCAGCGCCACCGACGACCTGCGCTCGCAACTGGAGGGCGCGCTCGTCACGCCGGGGGATGACGGCTACGACGATGCCCGCAAGACCGCGAACGGGATGTTCGACGACAAGCGTCCGGCCGCCGTGGCGCAGTGCGCGTCGGTGGCCGATGTGCGCGCCGCCCTGGCCGCGGCCCGTGCCCAAGGGCTGATCGTCGCCGTCCGGTGCGGGGGCCACTCCTCGCCGGGCTTCTCGACCTGCGACGGCGGGCTGGTGATCGACCTGCGTTCGATGAATGGCGTCGACGTGGACCCGGACCAGCGCACGGCCACGGTCCAAGGGGGCGCCAACTGGGGCGAGCTCGACGCCGCCACCCAGGAACACGGGCTGGCCGTCACGGGCGGCCGCGTGACCGACACCGGCGTCGGCGGACTGACCCTCGGCTCGGGGAGCGGCTGGCTGGAGCGGATGTACGGCGTGACCCCCGCGTCGCTGACCGCGGTCGAGCTCATCACGGCCGACGGCGACGTCGTCACGGTCAGCGAGTCGGAGCACCCGGAGCTGCTCTGGGGCCTGCGGGGCGCCGGCGGCAACTTCGGCATCGTCACCGAGTTCACGTTCCGGCTGCATCCGGTTGGCCCGATCGTCCTGGCCGGCCAGCTCGGCTACCCGCGCGAGGGGACCGAGGAGCTCCTCCGCACCTACCGCGACTACATGGCGTCCGCGCCCGACGAGGTCGGCGGCGGGATGGCGCTCCTCACCGCGCCGCCTCTCGATTTCATCCCGGAGCCCGTGCGCGGCCAGCCGATCACCGGAGTCATCTTCTGCTACATCGGCGACGTCGAGGCCGGCCAGCAGGCGCTGGCGGAGCTCAAGGAGAAGCTCGGTCCGCCCGCGCTCGACATGGTCCAGCCGATGCCCTACACGGCCCTGCAGGGGATGATCGACGCGGGATCGCCGCGGGGCATCCGCGAGTACTACAAGTTCGACTTCCTCGAGGACCTGTCGGACGAGGCGATCGACACGCTCGTGGAGACCGCGGGGCGGGCCCCCTCGCCGCACACCCAGATCATCCTCGAGCCACTGGGCGGCGAGTACTCCCGTACCGACCGCAGCGTGATGGCGCTCGAGGCGCCGGACGCACCGTGGGCCTACCACGCGCTCAACATGTGGCACGAGCCGGCCGAGAACGACGTCAACATCGCCTTCGCGCGGGAGTTCGCGGCGGCGATGGGGCCCTACGGGATGGGCATCGCGTACGCGAACTTCGTCAACACGGACGAGATCGCCGACCGCTGGCGCGGGTCGTTCAGCGACGAGAAGTGGGACCGCCTGTCCGCCCTCAAGCAGCAGTGGGATCCGGACAACGTGTTCCAGCTGAACACGAACATCCTGCCGGCGGAGGCGTGATCGAACCGGATACGCCCGGGGTCATCGTGATCGCCCGGGTGCGCTGCCGCCCCGAGCAGCGGGCCGACCTGGTCGCGCTGCTCGGGCGGCTGCAGGACGCCTCGCGCCGCGATGAGGGCTGCCTGCGCTACGGGTTCGCCGCGGCGATCGAGGACGACCACGCGTTCGTGGCGGTGGAGGAGTGGGCGAGCAAGGACGCGCTCGCGGCGCATCTGCGCCAACCGCACATCTCGGAGTTCGCCCGGGACCTGCCGGGCGCGGTCGACGCGCCGCCTGAGCTCGCGATGCACGAGATCGCGGGCACCGGCCCGCTGCCGTTCGCATAGCGGCCGTCGCTGTTGACATAAGCGGCGTTTGTCATAAGGGCAACCGGGGAGACCGATTGCCATGAGCGACAGCCTCGGCACCTATCTGAAGGACCACTACGCCGGCTCGACGCTCGGCGTCGACCTGGCGCGCCGGCTCGAGGAGGAGAACGCGGGCGACCCGAAGTTCGCCGACCTTCTCGCGCGGGTGGCCGCGGAGATCGAGGAGGACCGCGAGACGCTGAAGGCGATCATGGAGACCCTCGACGTCAGCACGGACCCGCTCAAGGCGGGCATGGCGTGGGCGACCGAGAAGGCCTCGCGCCTGAAGATGCACGGGAGATCGGACCTGAGCCGCGTCCTGGAGCTGGAGAGCCTGCTGGGCGGCGTCGAGGGCAAGCTCGGGCTGTGGAGGGCCCTGCGGCTCATCGCGCCGTCGGAGCCCCGGCTCGACGCGAGCCAGACCGCCGAGCTGTTCGCGCGCGCCGAGCACCAGATCGAAGTCCTGCGCGACCTCCAGGGCCTGGCCGCCGAGGAGGCGTTCGCGCCCGGGGCGGTCGAGCACAGCGCCTAGGCGCATTCGCGCCCGCAATGCTCGATAAGACCTATTACGTAAACCGATAGGCGT
>DASYIJ010000215.1:0-21670 GCA_035997675.1 Solirubrobacteraceae bacterium | reverse complement strand
TCTGGAGCGCTTCCATCCCGCCGCCGCCGTGGGCGACTACCACCTCGTCGTGTCCGAGCTGATGGCGCACAAGCGGATCAACGTCGCGATCGAGGCGTTCAACCGGCTGAGGCTCCCCCTCGTCGTGGTCGGCGACGGGCCCGAGACGCGCCGGCTGCGGCGCATGGCCGGCCCGACCATCCGCTTCGAGGGCCGGGTGCCCGATCCCCGGGTCGCCGAGCTGATGGCCGGCTGCCGGGCCCTGGTGGTTCCTTCGACCGAGGAGTTCGGCATCGCCGCCGTCGAAGCACAGGCCGCGGGGCGCCCAGTCATCGCGCTGGCAAAGGGCGGCGCGTGCGAAACCGTGCGCGACGGCGAGACCGGAGTGCTCTACGGACCGGACGATGCGGGCGCCCTGGCGGCGGCCGTCGCGGGATTCGATGCGCTCTCGGTCGACTCCGAGGCGTGCGCGGCCAACGCAGCGCGCTTCGGGCACGATCGCTTCCGCGAGGGGATGGCCAAGATGGTCGACGCCACCGTGGCCTCGGGCCCGGCTCCCGACCGCGCCCGCCGCCGAGCGGCCCCCCGGCGCCCGCCTCGCCTGCTCGTCGGCAGCGGATAGCGCTCTAGCGGCAGCGCGTGGCCACCGACGTCTTCGCGCAGCCCTCGAGGCTCCGCGCGGACCCTTGGTAGGCGGCCAGCGCCGGTTTGCCGACCACGCCGCGGTTCGACTGCCGCCGCAGTCCGGCGTAGTCGAACGGGTCCGTCGAACCAAACGGCGGAGACAGCCAGGTGTACCAGTACACCGCCGCGATCCGCAGTCGCGAACGCGCCCGGGCCAGCAGGGGGATGACCTCCGCGAGGCGCCGCGCCTGGTCGCGCTCCGAGACCACGATGCCGCCGATGCTCGTGGCCAGCCGGTGCCCCAGCGCCGAGGGCCACGAGAACTCGGTGACCATCACCGGGCGCCGCCGATCGCCGTGGCGGGCCATGACCGCGCGGAAGAGCTCGACCGTGCGGACCACGTTGCCGGGGCGCGCGGTGAACGGGTTGACGGCGGCAGCGTCGAACAGGCCGCCGCCACCCGCCCGGTAGATCGCTTCGAGGCTGCCCCAGGAGGTGAAGTTCGCAGCGCTGTTGAGCGCCGCGAGGACGATGCGCGCACCGGGGTCGGCGCGCTTCACCGCGGCGCGGGCGGTGCGCAGCAGCGCGACGTAGCCGGCGGCGAACGGCTGCTCGCTCCAGTAGCGGCCCTGGGCCGGCTCGTTCCAGATCTGCCAGTCCCGGACCGGCATCGCGGCCGACCCGGGATGGGCGCGCCAGTAGTCGCCGCCGGGGCCGTAGCGGTGGACGAGCGCGGCGAGGAACGCGCCGTAGGTCGCCGGGTCGCGCGGAGGGCTCGCCGGATTGGTCGGATCCTTGGCCGCCCACGCCGGTGTCAGCAGCATGGTCGGGAGCGACCGGAGGCCGTGCGACGCCGCGGCGCCGATCAGCCGATCCGACATCGAGAAGTCGATCGGTCGGTCCGGGGAGGCCTGCATGGTCGGCCAGAACAGCGGGACGCGCTCGGACTCGGCCCCGGCTCGGGCCATCGCGGCGAACTCGCTCGCGGCGCCGACCCTCGGGTCGAGCATCGGACCGCCGACGTTGACGCCGAGAAACCCCGGCGGCACCTGCCGGCGCTGGGCCGCCGCCTCGGCGGCCGGGACCGCAAGGCAGGCCAGGCCGAGGGACACGGCCAGGACGGCCCACCAGCGATGCATCCGGGTCACGCCGACGCCTAGCATCCGCCCATCGTGGCGAAACGACCCCTTCGATGCGCGCCGGCGGCGCCGTGAGGACCGCCGTCGTCATTCCCAACTGGAACGGGGCACGCTGGCTCGAGGCGTGCCTCGACTCGGTGGCGGCGCAGACGGCCCCGCCCGTCGAGACGGTGGTCGTGGACAACGGCTCCAGCGATGACTCCGCCGTCCGCGCGGCGACGCGCCCGGGGGTACGCGTGCTCGAGCTGGGCCGCAACACGGGGTTCGCGACCGCCGCCAACCGGGGCTTCGCCGCCCTCGGATCCGACGTCGAGGGCGTCGCCCTGCTCAACCCGGACGTGGTCCTCGCGCCGGATTGGCTCGACCGCACGACGGGCGCGCTCGCGGCCGATCCCGGTGCGGCCGCGGTCGCCTGCAAGATGGTGGACCTGGCGGATCCGGCGCGCCTCTACGACACCGGCGACCTGCTGCGCCGGGACGGCGCCTGCGAGCAGCGCGGCCGCTTCACGGTGGACGACGGGCGCTACGACGAGCCGGGCCAGGTCTTCGCGTCCTGCGCCGGCGCCGCCCTGTACCGGCGGGCGGCCGTGGATCAGGTCGGGGGCTTCGAGGAGCGCTTCTTCCTCTACCTCGAGGACGTCGAGCTGGGCCTGCGCCTGCGGCTGGCCGGCTGGGGTTGCCGGTACGAGCCCGCCGTCGCCCGCCACGCCGGCGAGGGCTCGGACGTCGTGCCGCTTCGAACCGTCGAGGGCTGGGTGGAGCGCAACACGCTGCTGCTCGCGGCGCGCCACTTCCCCGCACGCTGGCTGCCGCTGGTCGCGTACCGCCAGCTCGCTTGGGGGTGGCACGCGCTGCGCGCCCGGCGCCTGCGCGCCCACCTGAGGGGGGCGCTCGCCGCGCTTCCCCTACTGCCGTCGATGCTGCGCGAGCGCGCCGGCCTCCGCGGTGCGGCGAAGCTGCCGATCGCCGACGTCGTGCCCGCACTGCCGCTGCGCGGCTTCGCCGCGGACCGCCTGCCCGTGCGCTGAGAAGCGCGGCAGCCGGGTACATTTGCACCGATGCAGGGACTGATGATGGACGACTTCCCGCTGCTCGTCCGGCACATCGCCGAGCGTGCGGAGACCGTCCACGGCGATCGGGCGCTGGTCTCCCGGACGCAGGACGGGATCGAGCGCTCGACCTACGCCGAGGTCGTCGGCCGCGCGCGCCGGCTCGCGTCCGCTCTCCGCGACCTCGGCATCGAGCCCGGCGACCGCGTCGCCACCTTCGGCTGGAACTCGATGCGACACCTCGAGCTCTACCTCGCGGTGCCGAGCCTCGGCGCCGTGCTGCACACGCTCAACATCCGGCTCTTCGAGGACGACCTGCGCTACATCGTCGGACACGCCGAGGACCGCGTCGTGTTCCTCGACGCCACGCTGGCCGAGGTCATGCCGCGGTTCGACGGCGTGGAGCACGAGGTGCTGATGCCGGACGGCGAGGGGACCCGTGACGGGGCGCTCGACTACGAGGAGCTCCTGGCCGGCGGCGATCCGTCGTTCGCCTTCCCGGACCTGGACGAGCGCTCCGCCGCGGCCATGTGCTACACGAGCGGGACCACGGGACGGCCGAAGGGCGTCGTCTACTCGCACCGGTCGACCGTGCTGCACTCGCTCGGCGTCCTCAGCCCCGACGCGATCGGCCTGCGCGCCGCCGATGCGGTGATGCCCGTCGTCCCGATGTTCCATGCCAACGCCTGGGGCATCCCGTACGCCGCGGCGCTGGCCGGCTCGCGGCTCGTGTTCCCGGGCCCGCACATGGCCCCCGCCGAGCTGGCCGAGCTGATCGCCGCCGAGCGCGTGACGCGGTCGGCCGCCGTGCCGACCGTGTGGCAGGGAATGCTCGAGCTCGACCCGCCGCCGGACCTCTCCACGCTGACCGAGATCAAGTGCGGGGGCTCGGCGGTGCCGGAGGCGCTGATCCGCGCGTTCGACGACCGCTTCGGCGTCCCGATCGTGCAGGGCTGGGGCATGACCGAGACGAGCCCGCTCGCCGCCACCTCGCGCATGCCGCCCGAGGAGGACGTCGACGAGGACGAGGGCTACTTCCTGCGCTCGTGCCAGGGCAAGGTGCTCCCGCTGGTGGAGTTCCGAATCGACGAGGAGAACGGGGGAGAGCTGCAGGTGCGCGGCCCGTGGATTGCCCGCGGGTACTACGGCGGCGAGGACGACCAGGGGAAGTTCACCGACGACGGCTGGCTGCGGACCGGCGACGTCGCCGAGCTGTGCCACGGGTCCTACATCCGGCTCGTCGACCGCACGAAGGACCTGGTCAAGTCCGGGGGCGAGTGGATCTCCTCGGTCGAGCTCGAGAATTCGATCATGGCCCATCCCGACGTGCTCGAGGCGGCCGTGATCGCCGTCCCGGACGAGCGCTGGGGCGAGCGTCCATGCGCGTGCGTGGTGCCCCGGGACGGCGCCGACCTCGACGGCGAGGCGATCCGCTCCTTCCTGGACGGCAAGGTGGCCAAGTGGTGGCTGCCCGAGCGCGTCGAGGTCATCGACGAGGTCCCCAAGACCTCCGTGGGGAAGTTCGACAAGAAGGTGCTGCGCGGGCGCTTCAGCCCTGCAGGCGGAAGCGGATGAGTGCCCGGACGGCGCCGAGGCCGTCCCGCCAGGTGATCTTCTTCCCCTCGGCGTAGGTCCGCCCGAAGTAGCTGATCGGGACCTCGTAGAGCCGCACCTCGCGCTGGAGCAGGATCTTGGCCGCCAACTCCGGCTCGATCGCGAAATCGTCGGAGACGAGATGCAGCGAGCGGACGAGGTCGCCGCGAAACGCCTTGTAGCCCACCTCCATGTCGGAGATGGTCGTGTTGAACAACACGTTGGTGAGCAGCGACAGGAAGCGGTTGCCGGCGTAGTGCCAGAAGAGATGCGCACGCTGGGGCTGCCCACCCCGCAGCCGCGTGCCGAACACCACGTCGGCGTGTCCCTCCAGGATCGGCGTCAGCAACCGCGGCAGATCGCGCGGGTCGTACTCGAGGTCGGCATCCTGGATCACGACGATGTCCCCGCGCGACGCATCGATCCCGGTGCGCACCGCGGCGCCCTTGCCCCGGTTGCGATCGTGCGAGAGCACCCGCAGGCCCGGGATGTCGCCCTCCTCGGCCAGGCGGTCGAGCAGGGAGCGTGTCGAGTCCTTCGACCCGTCGTCCACGACCACGAGCTCGGTGCGCAGCGGCTGCGCGCTGACGGCTCGGAGGACCGATTCGATCGTGGCCTCCTCGTTGTAGGCGGCCACCAGGACGCTGACCAACGGCTCCTCGCCCGCGGCGGCGGCGGGTGTGGTCGCGGCGGACGGTCCGGGGTCGGTGGTCATCTCGGGCATGCGCGAGGCGACGCCGCCGCCGCGGGCTAGGCCTCGGCCGCGACGAAGTACTGCGCGCCCAGGGGCACCGCCCGCAGCGCTCGCTCGACGCGCGATGTCGAGACGTCGCGCACCGGCAGGAAGTAGAAGAAGCGGCGCTCGACGGGGTTCAGTCCGGCCTCCGTGAGCAGGCGCGCGGTGCCGCCGGCGCGCAGCAGCGTGACGTCCTCGTCGAACGGGCAGCGGCTGACGGACACGCGGGTGAGCGGGTTGAGCGGGTTGTGCTCGAACACGGCCACGAGTCCTCCGGGGCGCACGACCCGCTTCATCTCGGCCGCGAACGCCGGCCAGTCGGGGGGCGGCACGTGGTGCACGACGCAGATCGTGAAGGCGACGTCGACGGCGTCGTCCTCGAACGGGAGGACGCCGCCGTTGTAGGACTCGTAGTGCACGGTCGGGTTGACCTCGCGTGCCTTCTCGACGGCGTCGGCGGCGATGTCGACACCGTGCAGCTCGCCGAAGCGGTCCGCCACGAAGCGGTCGGTGACCCCGACGCCACAGCCGACGTCCAGCGCCCGCAGCTTCGCGGGGTCTCCGAGGCGACGACGCGCGAGGTCGACCAGCAGGTCGGCCTTGCCCCGGGCGAAGTAGTCGACGTCCTTGCCGCTCCACGAGATCGCGTTCTCGACGTCCTCGCGGTACGTGTCCGCGTGGTGGTCGAAGTCGCCGATCGACGTCGTGGCTTCGGTTCGCTGTGTCGCGGGCTGGGTCAAGGTGAGGACTCGCGCACGGTCGTGCGTGCAAACGCCGGGCCGCGGACGTGGAAGGGTAGCGGGCCGTCCGGGGGCCGGGATTCGCGACTCAGGCGGCCGGCCGGGCGATGCGCCGGCGCAATGCCACGCCGCCGAGCGTCAAGCCGACTCCGAGCAGCGCCACGAGCCCGGGCTCGCCCCCGGTGCGCGCGAGCTGCGGACCCGTCGTGGTCGACGAGCCCTGGGCGCCCGCCGATCCGGTCGACGACGAGGTCCCGGTCGAGCCGGTGTCGCTGGACTGGCCGCCGCCCGACGAGCCGCTGGTGTCGCTCCCGGAGCCCTGGCTGCTGCCGGAGCCGCTGCCACTGCCACCGCCACCGCTGCCGCTCGACCCCTGGTTGGGGAAGGGGTCCTGGTACTGGTTGTCGCCCGCGCTCTGCGCGAGGGCGGTGCCGGGAACGGCCAGGAGGGCGCCCACGGCGACGGCCACGATTCGGCGGGGTGCATGCATGGCGCGCAAGATTAGAGAAGGCTCCGCCGGCATGGTCCGCCGGTCGCGCGGCCGACCGCTAGCCTGGCGCCCAATGCGTCGCGTCGTGCCCGCCGCCGCCGCGGCCTGCCTGCTCGTCGGCCCGACCATCCTGGCCTTCTTCGCCGGCGGCTTCTTCGCCGAGCCGCGACTGGTCGCCGCGATCGTGGCCTGGCTGTTTGTCCTTGCGCTGACAATTCTCGGGCCGGTGCCGCTTCCGCGCAGCCGACCGGGGTGGGTGGCGCTCGGCGGCCTGGGGCTGATCGCGGCGTGGAGCGCGATCTCGCTCGCCTGGGCGCCGCTGCACGGTCCGGCCGTCGACAACGTCGAACGGCTCCTGCTCTACATCGGTGCGCTCCTGCTCGCCGTCGGCGTGCTGCGGTCGGCCCGGGCCATGCGCGCGGTCGAGCCCGCGCTGGCCGCGGGCGCCACGATCGTCATCACCTACGGCCTGGCGGGGCGACTGCTGCCGGGGATCGTGCACCTGGCCCACTCGCTCCGCGCGGGCGGACGCCTCGAGCAGCCGATCACCTACTGGAACGCGGAGGGGGCGCTGGCCGCGATCGGATTCGTGCTGTGCGCGCGGATCGCCGGCGACCGGACGCGCCCGATCGCGATGCGGGCCCTCGCCGCCGCCGGTGGGGCCCCGCTGGGTGCCGGCGTGTACCTCTCGTACTCCCGCGGCGCGATCGCCGCCGCCGTGCTCGGCCTGATCATCCTCATCGCCGCCGCGCCGTCGCGCTCCCAGCTGGAGGCGGCCGGCATCCTTCTCGCGGCCGCGCTCCCGGCGGCCGTGTGCGCGTCGCTCCTTCCCGGCGTGGCGTCGCTGCACGGGAACCTGGGCGGCCGCGAGCAGGACGGGGTCGTGATGCTCGTCGTCCTCCTGCTGCTGGGCGCGGGAGCGGCGCTGGTGACGGTCCACCGTGCGCGAGCGGCAGCGCATCGCGGTGCGGGGGAGGAGGAGCTTCCCGGCTCCGGACGGCTGGCCGCGATCGCCGCCGTCGCCGTGGTGCTCGGCATGGGCGGGCTCGTCGTCGGAGGCCTGCGGGAGAAGAACGCCCCCGCCGCCGGCGGAGCGAACGCCACGCGGCTGACCTCCGCCAGCTCGAACCGCTACCAGTACTGGCGGGTCGCGCTGCGGGCATTCGAACGCCACCCGATCGAGGGTCTGGGGTCCGGCGGCTTCCGGGTGTTCTGGCTGCGGGAGCGCTCGATCCGCGAGAGCGTGCAGGAGGTGCACTCGCTCGAGCTCGAGATGGCGGCCGAGCTCGGCGTGGTCGGCCTGCTCGGCCTCGGCCTGATGCTCGGCGGCTTCGGCCTGGCGGGCCGCCGAGCGCTTCGCGCCCACCCGGCGGTGGCCGCCGGCCCGTGCGCGGCGGCGCTCGTCTGGTTCGTCCACGCCTCCATCGACTGGGACTGGCAGCTGCCCGCCGTGACGCTGCCGGCGATCGTCCTCGCCGGAGCGCTTGTGGTGCTCTCCGAATAGGCTGAAAGCGTGACGGTCACCGCCGCGCAGGCCTGGCCTCGGAGGGCGCTCGATCGTCTGCAGGACGCGCGTGTCTGCTGGATCGTCCTCGGCGTCGGCATGGTCGTGTACGCCGCCCTCGCCCTCTGGCTGACGCGCGGAACGACCCTGTTCGTCGACGAGGTCAACGTCTTCACCGTCGACCGCGGGTTCCACCCCAGCGCGCTGCTCGCGCCGCTCAACGGACACCTCGTGCTGCTCCAGCGCCTGGTCTGGGCAACCGACTTCAAGCTCTTCGGGCCGAGCTTCCTCGTGCTCCGACTGGTGGAGGTCGCCGGCGCCATCGCGGCGGTGGGCCTGTTCTTCGAGCTCGCCCGGCGACGGATCGGTGCGGCCGCCGCGCTCGCGCCGGCGCTGCTCCTGCTCTTCCTCGGCTCCGCCTGGGAGCTCAATTTCGTGCCGTCCGGCATCGGCAACGTCTACGCGGTGGCGGCCGGCCTCGGGGCGGTGCTGGCGCTCGAGCGCGGCGACCGGCGCGGCGACCTGATCGCGTGCGCCCTGCTGGCGGTGGCCGTCGCCTCCTTCACCCTGGGCGTGGCGTTCGCGGTCGGCGCGGCCGTCCTGATCCTGCTCCAGCCCGGTTGGCGCCGACGCGTTTGGGTGGCGGTCGTGCCGCTCGCGCTGTACGCCGCCTGGATCGTCTGGGTCCGCCTCGAGTACGTGCCGACCCACGGAGAGATCCAGAACTTCCACGTCTGGAACATCCTCCTGATCCCCAACTTCATCGCGGACGAGGCGTCCTCGGTCGCCGGCGCGGTGGCGGGACTCAACTACAACTTCCAGCCGCAGTCCCTGTACTGGATCTTCAGCACCGATTCGCCGTACGGACCGGTGCTCGCCGCCGCTGCCGCCGTGGCGCTCGCCGTTCGTTTGTACCGCGGAAGCCGTCCGGCGCTCCTATGGGCGCTCATGGCCATCCTCCTCGCGTTCTGGACCTCGCTCGCATTGGGGTTCGACATCCGGATCGGCCGCAATCCCGTCACGGTGCGCTACGTCTACGCGGGCGCCATCCTGGCGGTCCTCGTCGGCGCCGAGGCGGCCCGGGGACTGCGCCTGTCGCCCGCGGGGCTCGTCGCCCTGTACGCGATCACCGTGGTGGCGCTCGGGGCCAACCTCGCTCGGCTGCGCGACGGCGCGCACTTCTACCGGAGCTTCACCACGTCGCTCCGCGCTCAGCTGACCGGCCTCGAACTGGCCCGCGACCACGTGAGCCCGGGATTCATGGCGTCCTCGCCCACGTCGTTTCTCGCCCCCGTCCGGGCGGGCCCGTACCTGGCGGCCGTCGACCGCAACGGATCGCCGGCGTACTCGCCGGCCGAGCTCGCCCGGCAGCCGGAGGACAAGCGCCACGACGCCGACGCGGTGGTCGTCGCGGCGCTGAGGATCGGGATCGCTCCCGCGGCTCCCGGCGCGACCGCGCGCAACTGCCGGCGCGTCGCCGGGGGTTCGTCGGTGACCCTCCCGGTCGGGCCACCCGGCGTCCGGCTGACCGCGCCCGCCTCCGCCGCGATCGCGCTGCGGCGCTACGCGTCCACCTCGACCGTTCCCGTGGGGAGCCTCCCGCCGGGGCGGGCGGTGGACCTGCGGATCCCGCCCGACCGCTCGCGCCGCACGTGGCAGGCCGTCGTCACCCCGGCTCCCGGCGGCGTGACGGTGTGCGAGCTGCCCGCGGGCGCCTAGGGCCGCGGGGCGTCGAGCGGATCGAGCCGGCGCATGGCGGCGACCGCCCGGCGGGCGGTGACCGGGTCGCGTCCGCGGGTGGCGTACAGCAATCCGCTCCACGCCCTGAGGTTGTCTGGCTCGCGTCGCAGTACGCCCTCCAGCACCGCGGCGGCGCGCCGTGCCGGCTCGGCCCCGGACCGGTTCGCGTACAGGAACGCCCGCCCGAGCTCGGGCGCGGTGTCGGGGTTGAGGAAACCGGCGCGCCGGAGGTCCGCGTCGGCGCGGGCCACGTTGCGCTCGCCGACGCCCTGCGCCTGCAGCCGGGTGTTGCGCTCCATCACGCCGAGCCAGGCGAGCACGACGACGGCCACGACGGCCAGCGCGACGCGCGCGATCACGAAGTCAGAGCTCCTCGGCGATCCGCGGCGCCTCGCGGTTGAAGATCCACACCGCGAACACGCACAGCGCCACGAAGATGGCGGCGGGCACGAGCAGGAGGGCGTAGCCGCCCGCCGCCTCCGACGGGCTCGGCGCGTGCGGATTGATCACCCACTTCTGCACCAGCACGAAGAGCGGCGTCAGGGGGTTGATGAAGATCAGGTGCCGGATCGTCTCGGGAAGGATCTGGATGGCATAGATGACCGGGGTGGCGTAGAAGAGCGCGGCGGCCAGCACCGACCAGATCACGCCGACGTCGCGGAAGCGAGGGAACAGCGAGGACAGGATCATCGACATCGCGATCGTGAGGACGAACAGCAAGCCGAACACGACGGGGAACAGCAGCCACGTCCACATGGGAGAGACGCCGAAGGCGAGGATGAACACGAAGGCCACGAGGAGGTTCAGCGAGAGGTTGAACAGGCTCGTGAGGACCACGGACAGGGGAATGACGATGCGCGGGAACTTCGTCTTGCGGACCACGCCCTCCTGGACGACGATCGAATCGACCGCGCCGGAGGTGGCCTCCTGGAAGAAGCCCATGAGCACGATGTTCAGCAGCAGCAGGACCGCGTAGTGGGGGACCTGCGAGCCGATGTGGAAGGCCTGGGTGAACACCGCCAGGAGCACGGCGAAGAGCATCAGCGGCCGGCCCACGGACCACAGGTAGCCGAGCGCGGTCCCGAAATACGTCTTCTTGAACTCCGTCACGGCGATCAGGTACAGGAGCTCCAACGAGCGTCGCCACCCGCCGCCGAGCGCGGACGGGCCCCGGACCTCCTCGAGCTCCACGGCGCCCTCGCTCACGCGTCCTCCTCCGGCTCGAGCACGGCCTCGACGTCGGCCCGCACGGCGACGGAGCCCGGGCCCGGCTTCGTCCCGTAGACGACGAAGTCCAGGAGTCGCAGCACGTGCAGGGCGAGGTCGCCCCCGCTGCGATTGCGCGAGATCAGGCAGCTGACGAAGTAGCGCCCGGGCAGCAGGGGGTTCTCGATCGTCCCGGTGATCCGCACGCGCTGGCCGGCGGGAAGCCGGTCGGGACCCGAGCCGTCCTCGCCCTCGAGGCTCCGGTTGAACCCGAAGACCTGCACGCCGTCCGCGTTGAGGAAGTGGAACCCGAACACCGGGTTCGCGAGCTCGCGGCGCGCCTCGAAGACCACGTTGAGCCCGATCGGCTCGCCCTGTTCCACGTTGTCGGTGCGCTCTCCGGCGGCGTTCTCGAGCCAGGCGTCGACGAGCCTCGCGTTGACGTCCGGCACGCTCCCGTCCGAGGGCGCTCCATTGGCGTCTCCGGCACCGCCGAAGTTGAGCCGGTAGTAGCGCAGCGCCGCCTCCTCGGGGTCGCCGATGTACTGCAGCTCGCCGTCGTGGATGAGCATCGCGCGGTCGCAGAGCGACTGCACCGTCGCCATGTCGTGGGTCACGAGCACGAGGGTCTTGTTCGCCCGGCGCTTCTCGCGGAAGACGTCCATGCACTTCTGCGCGAAGGCGGCGTCGCCGACGGCGAGCACCTCGTCGATCAGCATGATGTCGGCGTCCGCCTCGACCATGACGGCGAAGGCGAGCCGGACCATCATCCCGGACGAGTAGTTCTTCAGCTTGAGGTCGGCGAACTCCTCAAGCTCGGCGAACTCGAGCACGGAGTCGAGCCGGCGGCGCGCCTCGCGCAGGCTGAGGCCCATGAGCACGCCGTTGAGCACGACGTTCTCCCGCGACGTCAGCTCGGGGTTGAACCCCACGCCGAGCTCGATGAACGGTGCCAGCCGGCCCGCCATGCGGATCCGGCCGCTGTCCGCGCGGTAGATGCTGGAGAGGATCTTCAGCAGCGTGCTCTTGCCGGACCCGTTCCGGCCGACGATGCCGAAGAACTCCCCGTCGTGGACGTCGAACGAGATGTCGCGCAGGGCGCGCAGCTCGTGGTACTCGCGGCGGGCGAGCGGATGCGTGGCGCGCTCCTTGAGCGTGTCGACGCGCTGGTGGGGGATGCGAAACGTCTTGTCGACGCCTCGCACCTCGATCACCACGGGGGCCGCCGTGGCGTCGGCCCGGGCGCGAGGGACCGTCGCCGCTTCCGTATCGTCAGAGGACATCCGGCTGCTGCAGGCTACCAGCGGTTTTTCGGCGTCAGACACGTGCCCGCCACCGTCGGAGGCGCCGCTGGCTGAAGCTGGCCGGGGGCGGCGGGCTCGCGTCGCGCGCGCGACGGCCGAGCCGCTTCCACAGGATCCCCTCGGCGAGCTGCACCTCGCTGCCCAGCGTCTCGTTGCGGCCCGTGAGGGATCGCAGCGCGCGCAGCGCCAGCCACGCAAACGCAAAGGGCGAGCGCTCCGCCGCCACGAAGCGCTCCAATGTCCGGCGCTTGGGGCGGCTCAGGCGGGGGCCGCAGCGGACCAGCGCGGCCTGTGCCAGGAGGGCGCGGGAGACGTACCCGTAGAAGTAGGCGGCGCGCCACTCGACCGCCGTCTCTCGCACGCGCTCGCGCCACCGCCGCCGGGCCGGGCCGGGGCCCTGGGTCACGTCACCGAAGATCGCGCCGGCGTGCTGGACGTAGTCGTAGAGGGGGCGATCCACGTAGGCGACGTCGCCCGCGGCCAGCGCGACCAGTCCGATCCAGTGGTCGTGGAATCGGAACCCCGGCGTCTCGGGGACCGGGAGCGCGAGCTCGGCGACGTCGCGACGAAACAGCGTGGCGGCGCCGGTGACGGTGTTGGCGATCAGCATCGACGCCAGGTTGGTGTGGTTGTTGCGCCGGCCGCGCCACAGGGTGTCGCGCAGCACCCGCCCCGAGGCGTCGACCAGGCGCTGGTCGGAGTAGACGAGCGCAGCCGGGCCGAGCGCGCCGCGGAGCGTCGCCAGCTTGTCCGGGTGCCAGCGGTCGTCCTGGTCGCACAGCGCCAGCAGCTCGGCTCCGGAGGGAGCCAGGCGCAGGGCGCGCTCGAAGTTCGCGTAGAAGCCCAGGCGCTCGGGTGAGCGGGACACCACGAAGCGCGGATCGTCGCCGACGATCTCGGTGATCCGGTCGAAGTGCTCGGGTCCCGAGCAGTCGTCGCTGATCACGCAGACCCAGCGGTCATCCGTCTGCGCGCGCAGTGACTCCACCTGGGCGCGGAACAGGGCGGCGTCGGGCTCGAAGCTGGCCATGCATACCGCGATCAGGCCGGGCTCCGCCGCCCGCGGCAGGTCCTCGCGCTCCGGCGCCGCCGCGGGCTCGACGACGTCGATGCAGCCCAGGGCGGCGGTCGTCTCCGCCCCGCCCGCCAGGCGAGCCGCGACGCCGAGCTCGATCGTCCCCGGCGCGTCGCGCGCCTCGAGCGCCACGGTGGCCCAGAAGCCGCTGCGGTAGGCGTTCGGCTCGTCGCGCGCGCGCCGGACGTCGGGCCGCGGCATGGCGAACGCCTGCGGTCGGTGCCGGATCCCGCCGTCGACGACGATCGCCAGGTCCTCGACGACCTCGCGCGCGTCGAAGCAGCTGCCGGAGATGAAGACGGCCGTGGCGGTACCGACCGGCAGCGAGGCGGGCAGGGGACTCTCGAGGTTGACGACGAGATCGGCGCTCACGAGCGAGAGAATGCCCGGAACGGGCGGGCTTCGCCGGCTGGCGTCGTTATAGGCTCGATGCATGCCATGCACCCGCCGTCGACGGTGACGACCGTCCTACCCGCCGATCGACATCGGCGGCGCGTCCTCGTGACGGGCGGTGCCGGGTTCGTCGGCGCCAGTCTCGCCCTCGGCCTCGCCGCACGCCATCCCGACTGGGAGCTCATCGCGCTGGACAACCTGCGCCGGCGCGGCTCGGAGCTCAACCTTCCGCGCCTGCGCGAGGCCGGCGTCGGCTTCGTGCACGGCGACGTGCGCGAGCTCGCCGATCTGCTCGCCCTCGATCCGGTCGACGCCGTGATCGAGTGCTCGGCCGAGCCGTCGGCGCTCGCCGGCGCCGCCGGCGACACGCAGTACGTCGTCGACTCGAACCTGGTCGGCGCCCGCAACTGCCTCGAGCTGGCACGGCGCGACGGCGCCCAGGTCGTGTTCCTCTCCACGAGCCGCGTCTACCCCTTCGACGCGCTCGACCGTGCCGCCTACCGCGAGGCGCCGACGCGCTTCGAGCTCGACCCCGAGCAGGAGCTGACCGGCGTGTCCGCGGACGGCGTCTCCGAGGCCTTCCCGCTCGAGGGCCCACGGACGCTCTACGGCGCGACCAAGCTCGCCGCCGAGCTGCTCGTCACCGAATACGGGAGCACGTTCGGGCTGGCGACCGTGATCGACCGGTGCGGCGTCATCGCCGGCCCCTGGCAGATGGGCACGGTCGACCAGGGCGTCTTCACCTACTGGGCCCTGGCGCACTACTTCCGGCGCGAGTTGCGCTATATCGGGTACGGCGGCCTGGGTAAGCAGGTCCGCGATCTCGTGCACGTGGACGACCTGATCGACCTCATCGACGACCAGCTCCTGCGCCCCGACCATTGGGACGGGGTCACGGCGAACGCGGGCGGCGGCCGCGAGTTCAGCCTGTCGCTGCTCGAGACGACCGAGCTGTGCCGCGAGCTCACGGGGAACCGGGTCGACGTCGCCGCTTCGAGCGAGTCGCGCCCGGGCGACGTGCGCATCTACGTCTCCGACTGCGCCCGGCTGCATCGGCTGACCGACTGGCGCCCGCAGCGGGGACCGCGCCGGGTCCTCGAGGACACCGTCTCGTGGATCGCCGACAACGAGCGCGCGGTGGGGGCGGTGCTCTAGTGCCGGTTGCCGTCGTCACGGGCTCGGGGGGCCTCATCGGGTCGGAGTCGGTCACCCAGTTCGTCGAGGCGGGCTACGACGTCGTGGGCATCGAGAACGACATGCGCGAGCGCTTCTTCGGTCCCGAGGCGTCGACGCACGCCGTCACCGAGCGCCTGCTGGCCAACCATCCCGAGTTCCGCTCGCTCGATCTCGACGTGCGCGACACGGACGGCATCGACCGGGCCTTCGCGGAGCACGGCGGCGACATCGAGCTCGTCGTGCACACCGCGGCGCAGCCGTCGCACGACTGGGCCGCCTCCGCGCCGCACGTCGACTTCGGCGTCAACGCGGACGGGACGCTCAACCTGCTCGAGTCGACCCGCCGCCACGCGCCGGAGGCGAGCTTCATCTTCACCTCGACCAACAAGGTCTACGGCGACACCCCGAACCGCCTGCCGCTCCTAGAGCTCCCGACCCGCCTCGAGCTCCCCGAGGATCACCCGTACTTCTCCGGGATCGACACGTCGATGAGCATCGACCACTCGATGCACTCGCTGTTCGGCGTCTCCAAGGCCGCTGCCGACCTGATGGTCCAGGAGTACGGCCGCTACTTCGGCCTTCCCACCGTGTGCTTCCGCGCCGGCTGCCTGACGGGCCCCAACCACGCGGGGGCGAAGCTGCACGGCTTCCTGTCCTATCTCATGCGCTGTACGGTGACCGGCGAGCCGTACACCGTGTTCGGCTACGGAGGACTGCAGGTGCGCGACAACATCCACAGCGCGGATCTCGTCCGCGCCTTCGCGGCGTTCCACCGCGCGCCGCGCACGGCGGCCGTCTACAACATCGGCGGCGGCCGCGCGAGCAACTGCTCGATGATCGAGGCCATCGCGCTCTGCGAGGAGATCGCGGGGCGACCGCTCACCTGGTCGCTCGGCGACGACGCCCGTCTGGGCGACCACCGCTGGTGGGTCAGCGACCTCGATGAGTTCCGGCGCGACTACCCAGACTGGGAGCTCGAATACGACCTGCGCGGCATCCTGGGCGAGATCCACGATCAGAACGCCGAGCGCTGGGGCGCGGCCGCATGAAGCTGTCCGTGGTCATCCCGGCGCGCGACGAGGAGGGCACGATCGGCGCGACGGTCGGCAACGTCGTGACGGCGCTCCAATCGGCCGGCATCGACCACGAGGTGCTCGTGGTGGACGACCACAGCCGCGACCGGACCGCGGCGATCGTCGACGCGCTCGCGGCCGAGTTCGGCACGGTGCGCTGCATCCCCTCGCCGTACGGCGGCGGGTTCGGCCTGACGGTGCGCGCCGGCCTGGAGCGCTTCGAGGGCGACGCCGTCGCGATCCTCATGGCCGACGGCTCCGACGATCCGCGCGACCTCGTCCGCTACCACCAGGTCCTCGATCAGGGCTACGACTGCGCCTTCGGCTCGCGGTTCATGCCGGGCTCGACCGTCAGCGACTACCCGCGGGTCAAGCTGGCGATCAACCGCGTCGTGAACCTCGGGATCCGGATGCTCTTCCGCCACGGCTACAACGACACGACGAACGCGTTCAAGGCCTACCGCCGCGACGTCATCGACAACATCCAGCCGCTGCTGGCCAATCACTTCAACCTCACCGTGGAGATGCCGCTCAAGGCGGTGATTCGCGGGCACAGCTACGCGATCGTGCCGGTGGCATGGACGAACCGGAGCTGGGGGGAGTCCAAGCTCGGGCTCAAGGAGATGGGCAGCCGCTACCTGTTCAGCATGCTCTACGCCTTCCTCGAGGATCACCTCACGCGCGGCGACTACCGGCGGCAGGGCTTCGACCCCCGCGCGGGCCGGGGCCGGGCGCCCGCGCTGCGCGTCGACGACCCCGACGGCGACCGCGACCCGTCCCGGCTGGTCAACCAGTAGCCAGCGGGCAGATCGCGAGCGCCGATGCGCCTCGCGCGGTCAGGTGCCACGGCGCCCCGGCCGAGTCCCGCGGGACGGGGATCCGAGCGCTCGCTCCGGCCTGGAGCATTCCGACGCTCACCGCCAGGCCGGGCGGGGCGAATCGCCGGACGCCGATGTCGAGCGGCGAGCGGCCCAAGTTGCTGATCGCCGCTCCTCCGGGCGGCATCTCGATGTCCGCGCCGGCGCCGACCGGGACTCGCCGGCAGCCGCGCGACAGGGGCGTGCGGGTGGCCGGCCGGGGCAGCATGCGGTAGGCGGCGGCGAGGATCCCATCGGCGGCGCGGCGCTGTGGTGGGGAGGCGGTCGCCAGCTGCGCGGGCGAGTACACGGCCGGTGACCCGTGGGCCGCGGTCTCTCGGAAGTAGCGCCCGGCGGTGATGCCGGTGAGGTACGGGTCGCGGGCCACCTGCTCGAACAGCTGGAAGTTCCCCGGGGCTCGGCCGCGGGCGATCTCCAACGCCCCGAGATCCGCTTTGGCGGCGGCCGAGTGGGCGCGGAGGAAGTGATAGCCCTCGCCGAGCTCGCGCACGTTGGACACGACGGCCACGAGCGCGATCGCCGCGATGGCCGCGGCCGTCAACGGCCGGAGGCGCACCGGCCGGAACAGCTCGGCGGCCATCAGGATGAGCAGGGTGGCGTCGAAGAGCTGGTAGCGGCTGGAGACCGGTTCCCGGCCGATCATGAAGTTGGCGCCCGCGAGCGCCCAGAACGTGACCGCGGCGGCGGCGAAGACCAGGAGCCACGAGGACGGCCGGCCCCCGCGGAACAGCCACACGGCGATGCCCGCGGCGGCGACCACCAGCAGCGCCAACCCCCAGCCGGAGGTGCCGGTGACGGCTCCCGAGTGGACGCCGGCGATCGAACCGAGCCCGTTCGCGATCGAATCGAGCAGGTACCGCGGAAGGTGCCTCACGTTGGCGACGGACAGATACGACCTGGCGCCGCTGCCGTAGGCGATCCACCACACCCCGAACAGCGCGGCGGGCACGGCGGGGATCCAGAGCTGGGCCAGGCGGCGGCGCAGCGCGACCGCGACCGCGGCGGCCACGACGAACGGGACGCCCACGTCGCTGAACGAGATCGAGCAGACGAGCAGCCCGCAGGCGGCCGCGTTGCGCCGTGACGTGTCGCGCTCGAGCGCGAGCAGGGCCGCGAGCCCGGTGGCGAGCGATCCGACGAAGCCGATCTGGAAGGACCAGAGCAGGTCCTCCCACGCCGGGCCCAGGAAGACGACGATCGTGGCCGCCACCAGGCCGAGGAACCGCCCGGCCCGCTCGCTGACGAGCACGAACACGAGGATGCCCACGGACACCACGGCGCCGGCCAGGACGAGGCGGAACGGCAGCTGGGCCCCGAGGCCGAACAGTGCGACGAGGCCCTTGTAGAGGAGGACCGTCAGCGCGCTGAGGTGGCCGTTGTGGGGGGTGAACACGGAATCCGCCGTGAGGCCCGGCCGCTGCAGGAGGAAGAACCAGTCGTCGTTGAAGAAGGTCAGCCGGGTTCCGAGGACGACCAGCGTCACCGCCGAGGCGGCGCAGATGAGCCCGGCCAACGCCCAGGCGGCGAGGTCCGCTCGCCCCCCGGCGCCCGCTAGCCGACGCCGCACACCGTCGCCCGATCCGTCGGCGCGACGCGGGCGTGCCACGGTCGGCCGGAGAGGTCGGGGCCGATCCTCAGCACGGCCGAGGCGGACGCGGACAGGCGGCCCACGGGCAGGAACTCGTCGGCGAAGCGCCGCACGCTGACCGTGACCGGGCCGCCCTGCGCCGTCACGACGAGGCCGGCGGCGGGCACGGCGACGTCCAGTTGATGGCTCGCGTCGGCGGTGGTGGCGCCGGCGGGCACGAAGGCGACGCACCCGCCGCGGCGCACGACCGATCCCCCGGCGGCGGCTTCGACCCCGGGCTGGGGTCCGGGGCGCAGGCCTCGCGCCGCCGGCAGGAGGTGGATCCGATGGATGTCGATGAGCGTCAGGTCCGCGACACGGCGTGCCGCCTCCGGTTCCCGCGCCAGCTCGGCCGGCGTCGCCGCCGGAGAGCCGATCGCCTTCTCCGCCGCCAGGTAGGGGCCGACCTTGACGACGAGGAACGGAAAGGCGGGGAACGTGGTGAGCACGAGGTCGCGCCGCGCGACCGAGCGGCCGATCTCCACCGCCGCCAGGTCGGCCTTGGCGAGCTGCGCCTGGCCCTGGAGGAAGCGGGCGTTGTCGCGCAGCACGCCGAGGTTGGACACGATCGCCACGGCCACCACGGCCGCGAGCAGCGGCGCGGCCCGGCGCGGAAGCCTCGTTCCGCGCGCCACCTCGGCCGCCAGCAGGAGGACGAAGAACGCGCCCACGTAGATGTAGCGGCTCTCGAACGGTGTCGAGATCTGGGCCCGGTTCAGGGCCGTCAGCGTCCAGAAGGAGAGCACGATGGTGAGGAGCGTCAGGACACGCGGCGGCACCGGCCGGGTCGCGGCGAGGCGCCACAGCAGGACGAGGACGGCCAGGACCGCGAGCGGGCGGCCCCACGCGAGCGGGGTGTCGGGACGCAGGCCCGTGGCCTCGGTGAGGCCGGCGAGCGCGCTGATCGCGCTGGCCGCGGCGTCGGCCACGAAGCCCGGCGCCACGACGATGTTGTGGCGTAGGAAGTAGTTCGCGTCCTCGTACCCGATCCACCACAGGGCGTACACCGCCAGCGGGGCGGCGACGATCCAGGCGTGGCCCCACCGCCGGCGCCCCCACAGCACGTCGACGGCCAGGCCGAGGGCGATCGCCAGGCCGAGGCCCGAGCTGGCCAGCGATATCGCGAGGAGCGCGCACGCGCCGACGTTGCCCAGCCGGTCCCCGCGATCGAGCATGAGCAGCGCGCCCAGGCCGGCGGCGAGCGACAGCAGCCAGGCGATCTGGAAGGGCCAGAGGATGTTGTGCCACCCCGGCCCGAGGAAGAGGAACAGCGCGGCCGCGAGCAGCGCCAGGTAGCTCCCGACGCGCCGCTTCACGTACGCGAAGACCAGGGCGACGCACCCGAGATGGCCCGCGATCACCATCGCGCGGTAGGGGCCGTGGTCGCCCAGCCCCGCGGTCGCGAACAGCAGCTTGTAGAGGGCGACCGGGATCAGCGAGAAGTGCCCGTTGTGCGGCTTGAGGAAGGTGTCGAGGCCGCCTCCCCGGCGCTCCAGGGCCCAGGTCCACTCGTCCGTCCAGAGCGTCGTGCCGCGCGTCTCGTAGTACAGGAAGGCCGCCCCGACGACGAGCAGCCCGGCGAGCGCGATCCAGGCCAGGCGATCCGGCCCGAGCCGCGTGAGGCCCCGCCAGCGACCGTGCGAAATGCGCGCGCTCAGCGTCGCTCCGGCACCCATCCGGCCACGATATCCGAAGGCTCCCGACCGCAACTTCCCTGCACGGGGCGTTCGGGAATCGGCTATGTCATCCTGCCGCTCGTGCCGGTTGGATCCCCCGAACCCCACCCCGGACTGACCGCGGCGCGTGCTGCCAGCGCCGTCGGGCCGGGCCCGGACGCCGACGCGCTGCGCCGCGCCTACCTGGAGCTGCTGAAGCTGAGCCTGTGCGACCTGGCGGGCACGAGCACCGGCTCCGTCGGCCGGATGGAGGACGGCGTCGTGGCCTCCCGGGAGCTGGTGGACGACCAGCTCCGGCTTCGCGCGGCGGGCATGGACTGGCCGCTGCAGGGCCTGACGATGGTCGGGCTCAACCGCCTCGACGACCTCCAGTCCTGCGCCGAGTCCATCGTGCGCGACGGCGTCGAGGGCGATGCCATCGAGGCGGGTGCCTGGCGCGGCGGGGCATCGATCCTGCTGCGCGCCACGCTCGACTCGCTGGGCGACGACCGCACGGTGTGGGTGGCCGACTCCTTTCAGGGCTTTCCCGCGGAGGACGAGGCGGGGCACCACCGCGATCAGTGGAGCGTCATCGACTACCTCGGGGTGTCGCTCGAGGAGGTGCAGGCCAACTTCGCCCGGATGGGCTGCGAGCGCGGCGTGCGCTTCCTGCCGGGGTTCTTCGAGGAGACCCTCCCGGGCCTCTCCGACCGCCGCTGGGCGCTCGTGCGCCTCGACGGCGACAGCTACGACGCGACCCTGCTCACCCTGAACTCGCTGTACCCCGGCCTGTCCGCGGGGGGCTATCTGATCGTGGACGACTACGGGGCGCTGGAGGAGTGCCGGCAGGCCGTCGACGAGTTCCGCCGCGCCCACGACATCACCGAGCCGCTGGAGCAGATCGACTGGACCGGGGTGCGCTGGCGCCGCGAGAGCGAGGCGCCCATCGCCGCGCCCGACGCGCCGGCGCCCGGCCCGAGCGCGAACGGCCGCAGCGCGGCGCGCGCCGTTCCCCGCCCGCCGGACGCGCACGTGCCCACGTTCCAGGAGCTCGGGCTCCAGCGCGAAGCCGAGGCGCTGCGCGAGCGCCTCGCGGCGGCCGAGGCCGAGATCGAGCGGCTGACCGGCTCGCCCGTCGCGGCGCCGAAGGCGTGGCTGCGGCGCCGGCTCGATCGGAGGCGTGCCCGATGATCGTCTTCGCGTCGTCCATCACGTCGCCCGAGACCTACGAGCGCTGCGCCGAGCCGGGCATCCGCCTCGCGTCGGAGCCCGACTCAGAGGTGTTCGCCTACCAGGCCGCCGGCTCGATCTTTCGCAGCTACAACCTCATCCTCGACCAGGCCGCCGCGCTGGACGACCTCGAGGCCCTGGTGCTGGTCCATCAGGACGCGGAGATCGCCGACCCGGACTTCTGCCGGAAGCTGCGGGGCGCGCTGAGCGATCCCGAGGTCGGCGTGGTCGGCTGCGTGGGCGCGGTCGGCGTGCGCAGCATCGCGTGGTGGGAGGGCTCGGTGACCTGGGCGTCGTTCACCCACAGATACGAGGAGATGGGCGGCGGCGAGCTTCCGGCCCTGTCGTGGAAGACCGACGAGCTGCCGGCGTTCGCCCAGACCGGAGAGGTCGACACGGTCGACGGCTTCGTGCTCGCCCTGTCGCCGTGGACGGTGCGCAACGTCCGCTTCGACGAAG
>DASYIJ010000031.1:0-15887 GCA_035997675.1 Solirubrobacteraceae bacterium | reverse complement strand
CGCGTCGGTGCGGGAGCACCGGCCCAGCCGCATCCTGGCCTCGCTCAACGACGCCGTGTGGCTCGGCCACGAGGCCGACGCCGTGTGCACCGCGCTCTACACGACGGTTGACGTCAACGGCGCGAAGGCAAGGATCACCGTAGCGAGCGGGGGCCATCCGCTGCCCCTCGTCCTGCGCGACGACGGGCACGTCGAGCAGATCGGGCGCCCGGGCACGCTGCTGGGTATCGACGCCAAGCCACTGCTCGTCGACGCGACCTACGAGCTTGGGCCGGGCGAGACCGTGTTCTTCTACACCGACGGCCTGCTCGACGCCTACGCTCCGGGACGGGTCGTCCAGCCATCCGACCTCGAGGCGGTGTTGCGCGCGTGCGCCGGGCGCCCCCCGTCGGAGATCCTCGGCGCGATGGAGGAGTCGTTCCTCGACTCCGAGGAGGTCGATCCTCGCGACGACGTCGCGATCGTCGTCCTGCAGGTGTCGCGCTGACCGGACGCGCGGCCCAAACGGCCCTTGCGCAGGGGCCGCCCGCGTGTCATAATCTAAGTCACTAACACTAAGATTTATGCCTGGAAAGGCCGCAATTTGAACCCAGACCGCTTTACGATCAAGACTCAGGAGGCGCTGCAGGCCGGACAGCGGCTCGCGGAGGAGCGCCGCAACCCCGAGCTCGTGCCCGAGCATCTGCTGGCCGTCCTGCTCGAGCAGGAGTCCGGCGTCGTCGCGCCCGTGCTCGACAAGCTCGGCGCCGACCCGGGATCGCTGCGCGCCGCGATCAACAGCGCGATCGACGCGCTTCCGACCGTTTCCGGCGACGACGCGGCCACGCCGAACGCCTCCTCCACCCTCGTCCAGGTGCTGCGCGCCGCCGAGAAGGAGGCGGGCGCCCTCAAGGACGAGTACATCTCCACCGAGCACGTGCTGCTCGCGCTCGCCGAGGGCAAGACGCCCGCCGGCGACGCCCTGCGAGCCGCCGGCGCCGACCGGGACGCGCTGCTGCGCGCCGTCGAGGAGGTGCGCGGCCCCCACCGCGTGACCGACCAGAACCCGGAGGACAAGTACCAGGCGCTGCAGAAGTTCGGGCGGGACCTCACCGAGCTGGCCGAGCAGGGCAAGCTCGACCCGGTGATCGGGCGCGACGACGAGATCCGCCGCGTCATCCAGGTGCTCTCGCGCCGGACGAAGAACAACCCCGTGCTGATCGGCGAGCCCGGCGTGGGCAAGACCGCGATCGTCGAGGGCCTTGCCCAGCGCATCGTCGCGGGCGACATTCCGGACTCGCTGCGCGACCGGCGCGTGATCGCGCTGGACATCGGCGGCCTGATCGCCGGGTCGAAGTACCGGGGGGAGTTCGAGGATCGCCTCAAGGCCGTCCTCAAGGAGGTCTCCGAGGCCGAGGGCGCGATCATCCTCTTCATCGACGAGCTGCACACGATCGTCGGCGCCGGGGCAGCCGAGGGCGCGGTCGACGCGTCCAACCTCCTCAAGCCGATGCTCGCGCGCGGTGAGCTGCGCGCCGTCGGCGCCACGACGCTCGACGAGTACCGCAAGCACATCGAGAAGGACGCCGCGCTGGAGCGCCGCTTTCAGCCGGTCTACGTCGGCGAGCCCAGCGTCGAGGACACGATCGCCATCCTGCGCGGACTCAAGGAGCGCTACGAGGTCCACCACGGCGTGCGCATCCAGGACTCGGCGATCATCGCCGCGGCCACCCTGTCGCACCGCTACATCGCCGACCGCTTCCTGCCGGACAAGGCGATCGACCTGATCGACGAGTCCGCCTCCCGCCTGCGCATCGAGATCGACTCGCTGCCCACCGAGATCGACGAGGTGGAGCGCCGCGTGATGCAGCTCGAGATCGAGCACCAGGCGCTGTCGAAGGAGAAGGACGAGTCCTCCAAGGCGCGCCGCGAGGCGATCGAGCGCGAGCTGGCCGAGCTGCGCGAGACCGCGTCGGCGATGAAGGCCGTGTGGCAGCGCGAGAAGGAGGCCATCTCGCAGACCCGCGAGATCAAGGAGCGCCTCGAGCAGGCGCACCGCGAGGCGGAGCGCGCCGAGCGCGAGGCCGACCTCCAGCGCGCGGCCGAGCTGCGCTACGGCGAGATTCCCGAGCTCGAGAAGCGCCTCGCCGAGCTCGAGGAGCACGAGCGTGAGACCACGTACCTCAAGGAGGAGGTCGACGCCGAGGACATCGCCGAGGTCGTGGCGAAGTGGACCGGCATCCCCGTCTCCCGCCTGCTCGAGGGCGAGGTCGAGAAGCTGATCCACCTCGAGGAGCGCCTGCACGAGCGGGTCGTCGGCCAGGACGAGGCGGTCGAGGCGGTCGCCAACGCCCTGCGTCGCTCGCGCGCCGGCCTGCAGGACCCGAACCGTCCGATCGGCAACTTCCTCTTCCTCGGCCCCACCGGGGTGGGCAAGACCGAGCTCGCGCGCGCCCTGGCCGAGTTCATGTTCGACGCCGAGGACGCCATGGTCCGGATCGACATGAGCGAGTACATGGAGAAGCACGCCGTGTCGCGGCTGATCGGCGCGCCGCCCGGGTACGTCGGCTACGACGAGGGCGGCCAGCTGACCGAGGCCGTGCGGAGGCGCCCGTATTCGGTCGTCCTGCTCGACGAGATCGAGAAGGCGCACCCTGACGTCTTCAACACGCTGCTGCAGGTGATGGACGACGGCCGGCTGACCGACGGCCAGGGCCGGACGGTGAGCTTCACGAACGTCGTGCTGATCATGACGTCGAACATCCCCGGCGGCCGAGCAGGCGTCGAGCAGGCCTTCAAGCCCGAGTTCATCAACCGTCTCGACGACATCGTCGAGTTCCAGCCGCTGACCCGCGAGCAGATCGGCGAGATCGTCGACCTGCAGGTGGCCAAGGTCGCCGCCCGCCTCAACGAGCGCGGTGTGGTGATCGAGCTGACCGACGCCGCGCGGCAGCTCATCGGCAACCTCGGCTACGACCCCACCTACGGTGCCCGCCCGCTCAAGCGCGTGATCCAGAAGCGCCTCGTGGACCCTCTCGCGATGGCGCTGCTCGAGGGCGAGTTCGCCGAGGGCGCCGCGGTGCGCGTGGACGCGGCCGACGGAGAGCTCGTGTTCATCAAGGCGCCCGCCGAGGCCAGCGCGGCCGCGGCGTAGGCGCCGGCTAGCGCCGGACCAGGACGCGGGTTACGTTGAAGCCGACGACCAACTGGGCGATCTCGCGCTTCTTGTAGCTGCGGTTGGTGTCGAAGTACACCTTCCAGAGCCCGACCTCGCTGCCGTAGGGCAGCAGCCGGGTCTTGGACGTCCGCAGATCGCCGCACGGCCCGCTCAGGTGGCCGAACTGCCGCGTGCCCTTGACCCGGCCGTTGGGCCGGATGTAGTGCGCGAACACGCTCCCGTGGGGATCGCGGTGCAGGAACGCGAGCACCGCGCCCAGGCCGGTGACCGTGAAGCGCACCTTCAGCCGGCTCGGCGGGCCCGACGAGGGGTTGAAGTCGGCCTTCACGTCGGTCAGGTAGAAGCTGGTGGTCGCGGTATTCGTGCCGTCGCTCGCGGTGATGGGGACGCGGGCGCGGGTGCCTCGGAGTTGAGGCGCGGGGAAGCTCGCCTGGATGCGACCGGCGGCATCGGTGACCCCGTTGGTGTGGAACGTCTGTCCGAGGAACGTGAGGTTCACCTGGACTCCCGGCTTGAAACCGGTGACGGTGAGGACGATCTTCTCGTGCGCCCGCCCGAACGAGTAGTAACACGGGTGGTCGACCGTGAGCGTGGCCGCCTGCGCGGCCCCGGCGCCGGCGGCGCCTAGCGCGGCGGCGATCGAGATGGCGGCGACGACGTTGCGAATCCGGCGCATCGGGGCTCCCATCAGGTGAACGTGTACGGGACCAGCGCCTGGAAGGAGAAGTTCGGGCGGTAGCTCGCCGAGTAGCGGGCGCTGTTGTCGAAGATCAGCGTGTACGAGCCCGGCTTCACGGGCCGGAACAGGAACATCCTGACCTTCTTCTTCAGCGTCCCGCACGGACCGGACACGGTCCCGATGCGCTTGGTGCGAAGGTGCCGGGTGCCCAGCAGATAGTGGACGTACAGCGAGTGGCCGTAGGTGAATCCGAGCGCTCGGTAGGTGACGGAACCCGGGGTGATGAACGGCGGAGCCACCGAGATGTTGGTGTGGACCACCTGAAGCGTGGTTTGCGCGGCAGCCGGGGCGCCTGCGGCGGAGCTCGACGCGGTCAACGTGTATCGGCGGATCCGGGTCGCCGGGTTCGGTGGCGCCCGGAAGGGGGCGGGCGCCGAGAACTTGCCGGCGATCGCGCCGGCGCCGTCGGCCTTGAGGGTCCCCAGGGCCGACCCGTCGAGGAAGAGCGTCTGGACCTGGTTGGCCGGATAGCCGCTCCCCGAGACGCGGACCGGCTGGTTGCGCGTGTAGCACTGCCGGTCGAGGCGCAGGGTGGCGGCCGCGGCGGTGGCGGGAACGGCGGCGGCGAGCACGATCAGCGCCGCGCCGGCCAGGCGGGCTGGGACACGGATCACGCGCGAACGGTAGCGAAGGCGCGCGCGCTCGGCGCCGTCGGGCGACGGCCGGCGGGATGGTCCGTCCTCGGGACTCTCAGATCGGGTAGAAACACGTTGAGGGACGCCCGCGACCGATCGGAGGCCTCGATGCCGACGTACATCATGCTCACGACGCTCACGCCCGAGGGCGTGCAGACCGTCAAGAACAACCCGCAGCGCATCAAGGAGGTCAGCAAGGAGATCGAGCAGCTCGGCGCGACCGTCCAGGCGCAGTGGGCGACGCTCGGCCACTTCGACTTCGTCAACGTGGTGGAGGCCCCCGACGAGGCGACGATCGCCAAGGTCTCGATGGAGCTGGGCTCGCGCGGGACCGCCAAGTACGAGACGCTCGTCGCCATCCCCATCGACGACTTCATCTCCTCACTTTGAAGGTCCTGGTCGTCGGCGCCGGCGGCCGCGAGCACGCCCTGGTGCGCGCGCTCGCCCGCTCGCCGCAGCGGCCGGAGGTGCTGTGCGCCCCGGGCAACGCGGGGATCGCCGCCGACGCCCGGCTGGTCGACGCCGCCGCCGACGACGTCGACGCGCTCGTGGCGGCCGCGCGCTCGGAGGCCGTCGACCTCGTGGTCGTCGGCCCCGAGGTCCCGCTCGTGGCCGGTGTCGCCGACGCGCTCGCGGAGGCCGGCATCCGCTGCTTCGGCCCGGGCGCGGCGACCGCCCGCCTGGAGGGCTCCAAGGCCTTTGCCAAGGAGGTGATGGCGGCGACCGGCGTTCCCACCGCCGCCGCGCGGGAGGTGGGTTCGGTGGCCGACGGCCTCGCCGCGATCACCGGCTACCCGACGGTGCTCAAGGCCGACGGGCTGGCCGCGGGGAAGGGCGTCGTCATCGCGGAGGACGAGGACGCCGCGCGCGCCGCGCTCGAGGAGATGCTCGTGCAGCGCCGCTTCGGAGACACCAGCGTGCTGGTCGAGGAGTTCCTCGAGGGCGAGGAGCTCTCACTGCTGGCTCTGTGCGACGGCGAGCGGGCGCTGCCGATGGCGCCGGCGCAGGACTACAAGCGCATCTTCGACGGCGACCGCGGGCCCAACACCGGCGGCATGGGCTCCTATTCGCCGGTGCCGGGAATCGACGAGAGCCTCGTCGCCGAGATCGCGGCCGAGGTCCACCAGCCCGTCGTCGATCTCATGGCGGCCCGCGGAACACCGTTCCACGGCGTCCTCTATGCGGGCCTGATGCTCACCGATGCCGGGCCCCGGGTGCTCGAGTTCAACGTTCGCTTCGGCGACCCCGAGACGCAGGCGGTTCTGCCCCGGCTGCGCAGCGACCTGCTCGCGCTGCTGCTCGCCGCCACCGAACCGGGCGGGTTGGCCGGCGTGGACCTCGGCTGGGACGAGCGCTGGGCGGTGACGCTCGTGCTCGCGAGTGCCGGGTACCCGCAGTCCTCGTCCCACGGGGACGTGATCACGGGCCTCGACGCGGTCCCGCAGGAGGTCGAGGTGACCCACGCGGGCACAGCACGCCGCGGCGAGGACGTCGTGACGGCCGGAGGCCGCGTGCTCAACGTCACCGCGCTCGGAGACGATCCCGTCGCCGCCCGGGACGCCGCGTATGCTGCCGCGGACGTGATTGCTTTCGACGGAAAGCAGCTGCGACGCGACATCGCCCGGCGCGCCGTGGAGCGCGTGGCCCCGTGACGCGGCGCGAGCGATGAGCGAGCAGGAACAGCCTGCCCGCGACACCCTGACCGAGGTCGAGGCCGAGCTCGACGACATCGAGGTCGACGCTCCGCGCGTGGGCATCGTCATGGGCTCCAAGAGCGACATGCCGGAGATGGAGAAGGCGGCGAAGGAGCTCGAGGAGCGCGGCATCAGCTACGAGATACGGGTCATGTCGGCCCACCGCGACCCCGACGTAGTCTCCGACTACGCCAAGAACGCGCACATGCGCGGGCTGCGGGTGATCATCGCGGGGGCCGGGCTGTCGGCCGCGCTGCCGGGGGTGTGCGCCGCGCACACCGACCTGCCGGTCATCGGCGTGCCGCTGACGTCGCGCAACTCGGTCGCCGGCGGACTCGACGCGGTGCTCGCAATCGCGCAGATGCCGCCGGGCGTGCCGGTCGCCTGCGTCGGGGTCAACGCGGCGCGCAACGCCGCGGTCCTCGCGGCGCGGATAATCGGTTCGTGATCGCGCGATACACGCGGCCCGAGCTGGGCGCCATCTGGACCGACGAGGCCCGCCTCGAGGCGTGGCGGCGCGTGGAGGTCGCCGCCGCCGAGGAGCTCGACGCGCCCTCGGCCGACGAGCTCGAGGCGATCCGCGCGGCGTCGTTCACGGTCGAGGCGGTGCGCGAGCGCGAGAGGGTGATCGACCACGACGTGGCCGCGTTCGTCGACGTGCTGGCCGGGTCGGCCGGTCCGGCCGGCCGCTGGATCCACTTCGGCCTGACGTCCTCCGACGTGCTCGACACGGCGCTGGCGCTGCAGCTCAAGGCCGCCGGCGAGGTCATCGTGCCCGCCGCCTACGAGCTCGTGAGCGCGCTCGCCGACCGCGCCCGCCAGGAGGCGGACACGCTGCAGGTGGGGCGAACCCACGGGGTGCACGCCGAGCCCACGACGTTCGGGCTCAAGCTCGCGGGCTTCGCCTTCGAGGCGCACCGCAATGCAGGCCGGCTCGAACGGGCATTCGAGCAGGTTGCGGTCGGCGCGATCTCGGGTGCCGTCGGCACGTACGCGGCCCACGACCCCGACTACGAGGGCCGCGTGCTCGACCGCCTCGGACTTGCCGCCGAGCGGGCCTCCACCCAGGTCGTCCCGCGCGACCGCCACGCCGAGCTGCTGCAGGCGATCGCACTGGCCGGGGCCGGGCTCGAGCGACTGGCCACCGAGGTGCGCAACCTGCAGCGCACGGAGGTTCGCGAGGTGGAGGAGCCGTTCCGGGAGGGCCAGAAGGGGTCGAGCGCGATGCCGCACAAGCGAAACCCGATCACCACCGAGCGCATCAGCGGCCTGGCGCGCGTCCTGCGCGGCAACGCCACCGCGGCTCTGGAGAACGTCGCGCTGTGGCACGAGCGCGACATCTCGCACTCCGGCGCCGAGCGCGTGATCCTGCCCGACTCGACCATCCTGATCGACTACCTCCTGGCGCTTGCCCTGCGCGTCGTCCGCGAGATGCGGGTCGACCGTGATCGCATGCTCGAGAACCTCGGTCTCACCCACGGCGCCCTGTTCTCGCAGCGGGTGCTGCTCGCGCTCGTCGAGGGGGGCATGGAGCGCGACGAGGCCTACCGGATCGTCCAGGCCGCCGCCCAGCGCGCGTGGGACGAGCGCACGCCGCTGCGCGAGTTGCTCGCGTCCGAGCCGGCCGCGTCCGAGCTCGACCTCGACGAACTGCTCGACGCGGCCTGGTACGTGCGCCACGCCGACGAGATCATCGCGCGGCTGGACGAGATCGCGCCGGGCTCCTAGTCACGGGGCCGTCCGCCCCGGTGAACACAATGTTCACATGGAGACTCCACGGCCGGAGTCCGACGCCGTTGCCGCCCGGCTCGCGGAGGCGGCGGAGCGATTGAAGGCGCAGCAGGCGCCGGGCGACGCGGCCCACTCCGAACCCGAGGTCGGGCCCGACCCCTCGCCGCCCTCGCCCATCTCGTCCGCGGACGAGGCCCTCGTCCTGCTCAAGACGGTGTGCGCCGAGCTGCGCGACGCCGACCTCGAGGTGCGCCGCGCGCGCACCCGCATCGCCCAGCTCGCGGCCGAGGCGGCCGCCCGCCGCGCGCCGCTCGAAGCGGCCTGAACGACGGCTGAACCCGTTGGTAGCATCGCTTCGGTGACCGCCGTGACCGATCTTCCCCTGCTCGCCTCCGGGAAGGTTCGCGAGATGTACGACCTGCAGGACTCGATCCTGATGGTCGCGTCCGATCGCATCTCCACCTACGACGTGGTCCATCCGACGCCGATCCCCGACAAGGGGAAGGTGCTCACCGGCCTGTCCGTGTTCTGGTTCGAACGGACCCTGGACATCGTGCCCAACCACTTCATCTCGTCGACCGACGACGTGCTCGAGGAGGTGCGGGGCCGCGCGCTGGCCGTCCGCAAGCTCGAGATGCTGCCGCTGGAATGCGTCGTACGCGGATACCTCAGTGGCTCGGGATGGAAGGACTACCAGCAGACGGGCACGGTGTGCGGGGTCGAGCTGCCCGGCGGCCTGCGTGAGTCCGAACAGCTCCCGGAGCCGATCTTCACGCCGGCCACGAAGGCCGAGGTCGGCGACCACGACGAGAACGTCGACCTCGACCGCGCGGCCGAGATCGTCGGCGACCGGGCGGTGGTCGAGCGGCTGCGCCACGTCTCGATCGACCTCTACCGGCACGCCGCGGACCACGCGCGCTCGCGCGGCATCATCCTCGCCGACACGAAATTCGAGTTCGGCTGGGACGCGAACGGCGTTCTCACGCTCGGCGACGAGGTGCTCACCCCGGACTCCTCGCGGTTCTGGCCCGCCGACGAGTACGAGCCGGGTCGCCCGCAGCCCTCCTTCGACAAGCAGTACGTGCGCGACTGGGCGGCGGGCAGCGGCTGGGACAAGACGCCGCCGGCGCCCGCGATCCCCGACGACGTGGTCGCACGGACGCGCGAGAAGTACGTGCAGGCCTACGA
Source organism: Solirubrobacteraceae bacterium (assembly GCA_035997675.1). Taxonomy (GTDB): domain Bacteria; phylum Actinomycetota; class Thermoleophilia; order Solirubrobacterales; family Solirubrobacteraceae; genus JALYZC01. The sequence goes on along the minus strand of DASYIJ010000031.1, from coordinate 6,743 downwards.
GCGCATCGCCGGCGAGCCCTTCGATGCCTGGCTCGCTCGGGTGGCGTCGTGAGGGCGCGCGTGCTCATCCGGCCCAAGGCGGGCATCCTCGACCCGCAGGGCCAGGTCGTCGAGCGGGCGCTCCCCGCGCTCGGGTTCGAGGGCGTGGCCAACGTACGCGTCGGCCGGCTGATCGAGCTCGACGTCGAGGATCCCGAGCAGCTCCCGGCCATGTGCGAGAAGCTCCTCGCGAACCCGCTCATCGAGGACTACGACGTCATCTACGACCGCGCCGGCACGAACGGCGCCGGCGCGTGAAGTTCGGCGTCGTCCGCTTCCCCGGCTCCTGCGACGAGATCGACGCGCAGCTCGCGGCCTCGCGCGTCGGCGAGGCCGTGCTGCTCTGGCACGGCGACCGGGACCTCCAGGGCGTCGACGCCGTGGTCGTGCCGGGCGGGTTCTCCTACGGCGACTACCTGCGCGCCGGCGCGATCGCTCGCTTCTCGCCGGTGATGGAGTCGGTGGTCGAGTTCGCCCGCGAGGGGGGCCTGGTGCTGGGAATCTGCAACGGCTTTCAGGTCCTGTGCGAAGCGGGGCTGCTCCCGGGCGCCCTGCTGCCGAACGCCGGGCTGCGCTTCGTCTGCCGGCATGTCGACGTCGAGGTCGTCGACACCACCACGCCGTTCACGCGCGCGTGCGCGCCGGGGGAGCGGCTGTCCATTCCGGTGAAGCACACGACGGGCCGCTACCACCCGCCCCCCGAGGGCGCCGACGTCGTGCTGCGCTACGCGCCCGGCCACAACCCCAACGGCTCAGAGCAGGACATCGCCGCCGTGCGCAACGTGGCGGGCAACGTCTTCGGCCTGATGCCCCACCCCGAGCATGCCGTCGACCCCCTGACGGGCTCGACCGACGGGCTGCGGCTGTTCGAGTCCCTGGCGGCCCCCGTTGCCGCCTGAGACGGCCATGAGCCGGCATCGCGAGCTCGGGCTCACCGACGCCGAGTACGAGCTGATCTGCGAGAAGCTCGAGCGCGAGCCCAATACGGTCGAGCTGGCGATGTTCTCGCTGCTGTGGAGCGAGCACTGCGCCTACAAGCACTCCCGCAAGCTGCTGCGGCGTCTCCCGACCGAGGGCGCGAGCGTGGTCATGGGACCGGGCGAGAACGCCGGTGCGGTGGACGTCGGCGACGGCCGCGCGGTGGCGTTCAAGGTGGAGTCGCACAACCATCCGAGCGCGGTCGAGCCGTTCCAGGGTGCGGCCACGGGCGTCGGCGGCATCCTGCGCGACGTGTTCGCGGTGGGCGCGCGCCCGATTGCCGTCCTCGACTCGCTGCGCTTCGGCGAGCCGGGCTCCGAGCGCTCGCGCTACCTGCTGGACCGGGCGGTCGCCGGCATCGGCCACTACGGCAACTCGATCGGCGTGCCGACCGTGGGCGGCGAGGTCTATTTCGAGGGACCGTACGAGCAGAACTGCCTGGTCAACGCCATGTGCGTCGGGCTGGCGCCGCGGGAGCGGCTCATCCGCTCGGCGGCGGCGGGGCCGGGCAACATCCTCGTGCTGCTCGGCGCGGCGACCGGCCGCGACGGGATCGGCGGTGCGTCCGTGCTCGCCTCGGCCGAGCTCGACGACGCGGACGAGTCCAAGCGCCCGTCCGTTCAGATCGGCGATCCCTTCGAGGAGAGCAAGCTCGTCGAGTGCTGTCTTGAGCTGCTGGACGACGAGCTGCTGGTCTCGCTCCAGGATCTCGGCGCCGCCGGCCTGACCTCATCCGCCGGCGAGATGGCGAGCAAGGGCGGCGTCGGCATCGACGTCGACGTCTCGCGGGTCCCGCTGCGCGAGGCGGACATGGAGCCCTTCGAGGTCATGGTGTCCGAGTCGCAGGAGCGCATGCTCTGCGTGGTCGAGCCCGACCGCCTCGACGCGGTGCTCGCCCGCTGCGCGCGCTGGGAGGTGCGAGCCACGGCGATCGGCGAGATCACCGAGTCCGGGCGCATGCGCGTGCTCGAAGGCTCGGAGGTCGTCGGCGACGTGCCGGTGGCGGCGCTCGTGGACGAATGCCCGCTCTACGACCTCTCACCGGCGGCCCCCGCCGCGCCGCTCTATCCCGCCCCCGCCGCCTCGTTCACCGGGGACGACCCGCGCGATGCGCTGCTCGCGCTCCTCGCCTCGCCCAATCTCTCGTCGCGCCGGCCGCTGTTCGAGCAGTACGACTCGATCGTCCAGTCCCGCACGGTGCGCCGGCCCGAGCAGGCCGACGCGGCCGTTCTCGCGCTCGAGGGGGGCGGCGCGATCGCCGTCTCGATCGACGGCAACGGCCGCCGCGTGGCGTGCGACCCCCACGTCGGGGCCATGGAGGCCGTCTTCGAGTGCGCCGCCAACCTGGCCTGCGTCGGCGCGGAGCCGCTCGGGCTCACCAACTGCCTGAACTTCGGCAATCCCGAGAAGCCGCACATCGCCTGGCAGCTCGAGCGCGCGGTGGACGGGCTGGCCGCGGCGTGCCGCGCGCTCGACGTTCCGGTCGTCGGCGGCAACGTGTCGCTGTACAACGAGGGGACCGAGGGCCCGATCTACCCGACGCCGGTCGTCGGCATTGTCGGCGCGCTGCCCGACCCGGCGCGGGCCGGCCGGCTGGGCTTCGCGCGGCAGGGCGACGCGATCGCGATCGCCGGCGAGTTTCGGCCGTCGCTCCCCGGCGGCGAGCTCGCCAAGCTGCGCGGCGAACCCCTGCCCGACCGGCTGTCGGGGTTCGATGCCGCCAAGGTGCGGGCGGCGCAGGCCGCGATCCGCGACGCGGTCCGCGCCGGCGAGCTCTCCAGCGCCCACGACATCTCCGAGGGAGGCTTCCTCGTCGCCGTGGCCGAGAGCTGCGTCGCCGGCGGCCTCGGCGCCGCGCTGGACCTGGGCCCGAGCGACGACCCCTGGAACCACCTCTACGGCGAAGGTGCGGGAGGGTTCGTGGTGTCCGGACCGCGCGCGGCGCTCGACCGTCTCGCCGAGCGCGTGCCGCTCGACGTGTTCGGCACGGTCGGAGGGGACGGGCTCGAGGTGGCGATCGGCGAGTGGCGCTTCACCGCCTCGCTGGCCGAGCTCCGAGAGGCCCACGACGCATTGGCGGAGCTGTTCCCGTAGCGCGCGGCCTCGACGGGCACCGCTGCTACGCTCTGTTGCCGGGCGCACCGCGTCCCGAAGAGCACCCCGGCATGGCATTGCCCGACCGCTCCGAGCAACTCGATCAGCGTGACGGACCGCGCGACGAGTGCGGCGTCTTCGGCGTCTTCGGCCCTGAGCATGACGTCGCTCGACTCGCGTTTTTCGCCCTCTACGCGCTGCAGCACCGTGGCCAGGAGTCCGCGGGGATCGCGTCCGTCCAGAACGGGCACATCATGACCCTGCGCGACCTCGGCCTGGTCAACCAGGTCTTCGACGAGCAGAAGCTGCGGGCTCTGCAGGGCGAGATGGCAATCGGGCACGTGCGCTACTCGACCACGGGGTCGAGCGCATGGGAGAACGCGCAGCCCGTGCACCGCTCGGACCGACGCGAGCTGGCGCTCGCCCACAACGGCAACCTCATCAACGCCGTCCAGCTGCACACCGAGCTGCGCAACCGCGGCGTTTCCTTCCGCTCGACCTCGGACTCCGAGATCATCGCGGCGCTCCTCTCGACGCACGAGGCCGAGCGCATCGAGGACGCGATCGCGGACGTGATGCCGCGCCTGCAGGGCGCGTTCTCCACCGTCGTGATGACTCGCGACGGCGTGATCGCATTCCGCGATCCTCACGGGCTGCGTCCCCTGGCGCTCGGCCAGGTGGGGGAGCGCTATTGCGTCGCGAGCGAGTCGTGCGCCTTCGACATCATCGGCGGCAAGCTCCTGCGCGAGGTCGAGCCGGGCGAGCTCGTGTCGATCGGCGAGCGGGGCATCGAGACCCGCATGGTCGTGGAAGGCGCGCGCCGCGCCTTCTGCATCTTCGAGCACATCTACTTCGCGCGCCCCGACAGCAAGCTCGAGGGCAATCGCACGCAGGTGTCACGGCGCAAGATGGGCGAGAACCTCTGGCGCGAGGCGCCGGTCGAGGCCGACGTCGTCATTCCCGTGCCCGACTCGGGCAACCCCGGCGCGGCCGGCTACTCGAAGGCCTCGGGCATCCCGCAGGACGACGGCCTGATCAAGAACCGCTACGTCGCGCGGACGTTCATCCAGCCGGGCCAGGAGCTGCGCAAGCACGGCCTCCGGCTGAAATTCAACCCGATGCCCGAGGTCGTGGGGGGCAAGCGCCTGGTGGTCGTGGACGACTCGATCGTGCGCGGCAACACCACGCGCCAGATCGTCGCGATGCTGCGCGACGCGGGGGCCAAGGAGGTCCACATGCGGATCACGGCTCCGCCGATCCGCCATCCGTGCCACTACGGGATTGACATGTCCACGCGCGAGGAGATGGTCGCCCACGGCCGCAGCGTGGAGGAGATCGCCGCGGAGCTCGGCTGTGATTCCCTGGCCTACCTGTCCCTGGAGGGCGTGTACGAGGCGATCCGCTCCGGGCGGGAAACACACTGCGATGCCTGCTTCACGGGCGAGTACCCGCTCGACGGCACCGACGGCGGGGCCAACGGCAAGTTCGCGCTGGAGCACGAACTTCCGCTGATGCGCGCCTAGCTCCGGGGACTGGCCCTAGCGGGTCCCGCGGGTGTACCGGGTGGCCGCGCTCTCGTCGTGCGAGAGCGTGCTCGGGATCTTTGCGCCGGGCGCGTTGCTGTAGACGCTGCCGAACGGCCGCTGGTTGATGCCGCTGCCGCCGCGCGTGTAGAGGCCGTAGATCACGGCGATGAGGAAGACGATCAGGAATGCCAGGAAGATCCAGGCACCGCCGGCAAGGCTGAAGGCTGCAAGTGTCATTTCCGTTCTCTCCTCGGCACTGCGAATGGGGTGGCAATCACTCTGCACCGCTCGGGCCCGCGTGTGTGTGAGGGCGAGCACAAACCCGCGCATCGCGCCGCGCAGCAGCGCGATCCCGCCGCGTGCGGCGCTACGGTGGCCTGCCCATGGATCTCGACGCCGCCCTGCACGAGCACTTCGGCTTCGCCGCCTTCCGGCGGGGGCAGCGCGACGCCTGCGAGGCGGCGCTCGCGGGCCGGGATGCGCTCGTCGTGATGCCCACCGGCTCGGGGAAGTCGCTGTGCTACCAGCTCCCGGCGCTCATGCGCGACGACCTGACCATCGTCGTGTCGCCGCTCGTCTCGCTGATGCAGGATCAGGTCGAGGCCCTGGCGGAGCGCGCGCCGGGCCGCGCCGCGCTCGTCAACGCGCAGCAGGATCCCGCGGCCAATCGCGACGCCGTCGCGCGCGCGACCAACGGGGAGCTGCGCCTGCTCTACGTCGCGCCCGAGCGGTTCGCATCCCCAGGCTTCGCCAACGCGCTGGCGCAGGCCCGCGTGGGGCTGTTCGTCGTGGACGAGGCCCACTGCGTGTCGCAGTGGGGCCACGACTTCCGGCCGGACTACTTCCGCCTGGGTGACGCGGCGCGCTACCTCGGCGCCGGGGCGCTCTTCGCATCCACCGCCACGGCGACGCCACAGGTGGCGAAGGACATCGCCGGGCGGCTCGCCCTGCGCGACCCCGTCCACGTCACCACGGGGTTCGACCGCCCGAACCTCTCGTTCTCGGTCATCCCCTGCCGCACCGCGGCCGATAAGCGCCGGCGCCTGGCGGCGGCCCTGGCCGAGCCGGACGCGCTGCCCGCCATCGTGTACGCGGGCACGCGCGCGAGCACCGACTCCCTGGCGGGCGAGCTGTCCGGCGCCCTCGGGGTCGAGGCGCTCGCCTACCACGCGGGCCTGCCGCGCGACCGGCGCGCCGCGGTGCAGCGCCGCTTCATGGGCGGCGAGGTGCCGATCGTCGTGGCCACGAACGCCTTCGGCATGGGCGTGGACAAGGCCGACGTGCGCACCGTGGCCCACGCGACGGTGCCCGGCTCGGTCGAGGCCTTCTACCAGGAGGCCGGCCGCGCCGGGCGCGACGGTGCCCCCGCTCGCTGCCTGCTCTTCGCCGAGAAGCGCGACAAGGGCCTGCACGTCTTCTTCATCGAGCGCGATTCCGTCGACGACGGACTGTTCCCACGCCTGGCCGCGGCTCTGGAGCTTCACGCGCGCGAGGGCGGAGGCTACGACCTCGACGCCGGGGAGCTGGCCGGTATCGCGGGGTGCGACAGCGACCAGCTGCGCGCGCTCGTCGGGCATCTGGCCCGCGCCGGGGTGCTCCGGCCGGCGCCGGCCACGCCCGATCGGGTGCGCGGGCGGCTGCTGGGTCCGCTCGACGGGGCCGCGCTCGCGCACTGCCGCACCTCGGCCGCCGAGGGCCAGCGCGCGCGCTGGCGCCAGTACCGCGCGGTGTGGGCGTTCGTCGAGCAGCGCTCGTGCCGTCGCGAGGCGATCCTCCGCCACTTCGGCGACCACTCCCAGCCGACTCCATCCGGACCCTGCTGCGACGTCTGCGACCCCGAGTTGGCGGCCGCGGCGGCGCCCGAGCCCGCGCCGGTGCGGGTGTCGGGGGCGCCGGCGGGCGACCTCGACGCCGCCATTCTCGAGGTCGTCGTGGGCGCGCAGCCCTCGGTCGGGCGCACGCGCACCGTCGAGATCCTGCGCGGCGGGCGCTCTCGCGTCATCCGCGACCACTCCTACGACGGCCTGCCGGCCTACGGCGCGTTCGCCCACATGACCCGGGACGAGGTCCTCGGCCGGGTGGACGAGCTCGTCCACGCCGGGCGCC
>DASYIJ010000187.1:0-5925 GCA_035997675.1 Solirubrobacteraceae bacterium | reverse complement strand
CCCGCCGCGGCGTTGGAGTGCGAGCGGACGGGGTGGACCTTGCTCATGATCGCCACCGTGGCGCCGGCGTCGGCGGCCGCGAGGGCCGCGCGCTGGCCGGCCAGGCCGGCACCGATGATGAGGACGTCATGGCTGGGCATTGCGGGCGCGGATCCTATTCCACGCCGCCGCAGCGACGCCGTCCGTGAACCTGATCACGGAGCGAGGCGATCAGGCGCCGGGTGTGCTCGGCGCCTCCGGCGCGACCGCCGACTGCAGCGCGCGCCGGACCTGCTCGATCGTGACGACGCCTCGCAGCACGCCGCCCGGGTCGACCGCCATCAGCGCGCCGTGGCGCCGCAGCGGCTCCGAGCCGAGCAGCGACTCCAGCGAGTCCTCCGACCCGACCCGCCAGTCGCCGTCGTCGCCGTCCATGAGCTCGCCGACCGTGCGCCGGCCGTCGCCCGAGTGCACGGCGCCGTCCACGCGCTCCTGCCGGATGATCCCGACGAAGTGCTGGGCCGCGTCCACCACCGGAAACCACGACCACCGGTAGCGGTGAAAGAACTCGTCGAGCGCCCGCTCGGCGTCGATCTCGGCGGGGGCGGCCACGGGCTCGCGGTCCATGATGTCCTCCACCTTGACCTCGCCCAGGCGCTCGGCGAAGGCGGTCTGCACGACCGCGCCGCGGGCCGCCTGGCCCAGGAACAGGCCCAGCACGACGTACCAGAGCGGCCACAGCGTCTGGAAGGCGATGATCTGGAACAGGCCGCCGCAGATCAGCAACACCGAGAAGGCCTGACCGAGCCCGGCGGCGATCTTCGTCGCCCGCAGGCGGTCCCCGGTCACGCGCCACGCGATCGCCCGCGCGATCCGCCCGCCGTCCATCGGGAAGGCGGGGATCAGGTTGAACACGAACACGAACGCGTTGATGCTCGCCAGCCAACCCAGCAGCACGAGGGCCGGCGTCACGCCTGCCGCGTGCCGCAGGGTGGCGGCATCGATGAACGTGTTCCAGCCGGCCGCGGCCACGCCGATGCCCACGCACAACGCGACCACGAGGAGGGTGACGATCGGGCCCGCAACGGCGACCTTGAACTCGGCGCCGGGCGACTCGGTGTCCTTGGACATCTTCGCGATGCCCCCGAAGAACCACAGGTCGATCCCCATGATCTCGATGCCGAGCCGCCGCGCCACCAGCGCGTGGCCCAGCTCGTGCAGCACGAGGGAGACGAAGAACAGGAGCGCGCTCGCCACCGCGGTGGCGTAGGCGACGCTGTCGCTGGAGTCCAGCGTCGTGCGGAACGAGCCGGACAGGATGAAGATGAAGAAGAAGAGGACGATGAACCAGCTGACGTCCACGCCGATGCGGATGCCGAAGACGCGGGCGAGCTGGATCGATCCGGTTCTGCCGAACATTGTGTGAATGGTCGCACAGCGCGTCCGCCGCGCCGCGCGGGTCTTCCGCCGGCCCTAGACCTGTGGCAGGTGGCGATCGATGATCGCCCCGAAGTCCGTGCCGGCGGGCAGTGTGCCGAAGGCGAGCCCGCGGTCCCCCTGAAGCCGTGAGGCGGCGAAGGCGTCCGCAACCGCCGCCGGCGCGTGGCGCACGAGCAGCGAGCCCTGCAGCGCAAGCGCCATCTTCTCGACGACGCGCCGGGCGCGCGTCTCGATGGCCTCGAGGTCCGCGAACTCCTCGCGCAGCTCGGCGGCGAACGCCTCGAGGCGCGGCTCGGCGCCGCCGGCAAGCTCGATCTCGGCGAAGAAGGCCTCCAGCGAGGCCGGGCTGCGAGCCAGGGCGCGCAGCACGTCGAGGCACTGCACGTTGCCCGAGCCCTCCCAGATCGAGTTCAGCGGCACCTCGCGGTAGAGCATGGGCATGCCCGACTCCTCCACGTAGCCGTTGCCGCCGAGGCACTCGAGCGCCTCGCCGACCAGCACCGGTCCGCGCTTGCACACCCAGTACTTGCTCGCGGCGGTGGCGAGGCGCTTGAACAGCTCCTCCTGCTCGTCGTCCTCGGGATTGTCGAAGGCGCGAGCGAGGCGCATCGCGGTCACGGTCGCCGCCTCGGACTCGATGCACAGGTCCGCCAGCACGTTCTGCATCAACGGCTGGTCGATCAGCGTGTTGCCGAACGCGGCGCGGTGAGCCGTGTGCCAGGTGGCCTGCTCGACGGCGGCGCGCATGCCGCTCGCGCTGCCGAGCACGCAGTCCAGGCGCGTGTGGTTGACCATCTCGATGATCGTGGGAACGCCGCGGCCCTCCTCGCCGATCAGGCGGCCCCACGTGCCGTCGAACTCGACCTCGCTGGAGGCGTTCGAGCGGTTGCCGAGCTTGTCCTTGAGGCGCTGCAGGCGGAAGACGTTGCGCTCGCCGTCGGGCGTGAAGCGCGGGACGGCGAAGCACGAGAGCCCGCCGTCGGCCTGGGCGAGCACGAGGAACAGGTCGCACATCGGTGCCGAGCAGAACCACTTGTGGCCCGTGAGCTCGTACTCGGCGCCGGGCCCGCCGCCGTTCACGGCCCGCGCGGTGGTGGTGTTCGCGCGCACGTCGGAGCCACCCTGCTTCTCGGTCATCGCCATCCCGCATAGGGCTCCGCGCTTCTCCGGCGTCGGGGCCAGCTCGCGGTCGTACTCCAGTGACGTCAACCGCGGCATCCACTCGTCGGCGACCTCGTCCTGCGCTCGCAGTGCGGGAACGGCGGCGTAGGTCATCGAGATCGGGCAGCCCACGCCGGCCTCGGGCAGGACGTACATGAGCGCCGCGCGCGCCACGTGCGCGCCGGGCTGCGGCTCACGCCACGGCAGTGCGTGCACGCCGGCCTCGACACACGCCGCAAGGAGCTCGTGCCAGGCCGGGTGAAACTCGACCTCGTCGATCCGGTGCCCGTAGCGGTCGTGGGTGCGCAGCTTCGGCGGATTCTCGTTCGCCGCGCGCGCGCGAGCCTGCCAGTCGGGGTCGCCGCGCAGCGTGCCGAACGCGGTCACCCGGTCGCGCGCCCATTCGGCGCCCTCGCGGCCCAGCGCCTCGGCCAGCGGCCGGTTGGATGCGAAGGCGTTGTGGCCCTCGAGCGGCGGGGCCTGGTTGACGACCTCGTGCGTGGCGTTGGGGCGTGGCGGCGCTATTGACATGCGTTGAAGGCTAGTGGTCCCAAGGGGGCGAGCGGGTATAGCATCGCGCGCCCCTTCCGAAAGGAACTCTCGACGATGGCCCACGAAGTGACGCTGATTCCCGGCGACGGCACCGGCCCGGAGCTGGTGGAGGCGACCCGTCGCGTGCTCGAGGCCACCGGGGTCGGGTTCCAATGGGACGAGCAGCCGGCCGGCGAGGACGTGTACCGGGAGGAGGGCACGCCGTTCCCCGACCGGACGCTGGAGTCGATCAAGCGAACGAAGGTCGGGATCAAGGGGCCGACGACGACGCCGGTCGGGTCGGGCTTTCGCTCAGTGAACGTGCTCCTGCGCAAGGAGCTGGACCTCTACGCGTGCATCCGCCCGTGCAAGGCCTACGAGGGCGTCCGGACCCGCTTCCCCGAGACCGACATCGTGATCGTCCGGGAGAACACCGAGGACCTCTACGCCGGCATCGAGTACGAGAAGGGGTCCGACGAGGCCAAGGACCTCATCCGCTTCCTTCGGGAGCTCGACGGCTCGGAGGTTCGCGACGACTCGGGGATCTCGATCAAGCCGATCTCGGTGTTCGGCTCAGAGCGCATCGTCCGCGCCGCCTTCGACTACGCCAAGGAGAACGGCCGCGGGCGCGTGACCGCGGCGCACAAGGCGAACATCATGAAGTTCTCCGACGGCCTGTTCCTGGAGGTGGCCCGGAAGGTGGCCGAGGACTACCCCGACATCGAGTTCGAGGACCGCATCATCGACAACCTCTGCAACCAGCTCGTGTCGCGGCCCGAGGAGTACGACGTGATCGTGCTGCCCAACCTGTACGGCGACATCGTGTCCGACCTCGGCGCGGGCATGATCGGCGGGCTCGGCCTGGCGCCGGGAGGCAACATCGGCACCGAGGCCGCGATGTTCGAGGCCACGCACGGCTCCGCGCCCAAGTACAAGGGCCTGAACAAGGTGAACCCGACGGCGCTGATGCTCTCCGGCGTGCTGATGCTCCGCCACCTGGACGAGTACCAGGCCGCCGACCGCATGGAGCGCGCCATCGCCGAGGTGATCCGCAAGGGCGACAAGGTCACCTACGACCTCAAACCGAACCGAGACGACCCCACCGCCGTCGGCACCTCCGAGTTCGCCGACGCCGTGATCGAGGAGATGAACCAGTGAACGCTTCGAGACCCGTCACCGTCACCGTCACGGGGGCCGCCGGCGCGATCGGCTACGCGCTGCTGCCCCGCATCGCGAGCGGCAACATGCTCGGCGACGACACCCTCGTGGAGCTCCGGCTGCTCGAGGTTCCGCAGGCCATGCAGGCGCTCGAGGGCGTCGTGATGGAGATCGAGGACAGCGCCTTCCCGCTTGTGGCCGGCGTCGAGATCACCGACGACCCGAACGTCGCCTTCGACGGAGTGGACATCGCCATGCTGGTGGGCGCGCGGCCGCGGTCGAAGGGCATGGAGCGCTCCGAGCTGCTCGAGGCCAACGGCGCGATCTTCACCGTCCAGGGCAAGGCGCTGAGCGAGAACGCGGCCGACGACGTGAAGATCCTCGTGGTCGGCAATCCGGCGAACACGAACTGCCTGATCACGATGAACAACGCGCCCGACATCCCGCGGGAGCGCTTCACCGCCATGATGCGCCTCGACCACAACCGGGCGAAGGCGCAGCTCGCGAAGAAGGCCGGCGCGCACGTGTCCGACGTGCGCCGGATGACGGTGTGGGGCAACCATTCCGCCACGCAGTACCCCGACATCACGCACGCGCTCATCGGCGACCGCCGTGCGCCCGAGGTGGTCGACCAACAGTGGGTCGTCGACGAGTTCATCCCGACGGTGCAGAAGCGCGGCGCCGCCATCATCGAGGCCCGCGGCTCCTCGAGCGCCAAGTCGGCGGCGAGCGCCGCGGTCGACCACGTCCACGATTGGGTGCACGGCACGCCCGAGGGCGACTGGGTCTCGATGGCCGTGTGCTCGGACGGCGCCTACGACGTCGACGAGGGCCTGATCTCCGGCTTCCCCTGCACCTGCGCCGACGGCGAGTGGTCGATCGTCGAGGGCCTCGACATCGACGACTTCTCCCGCGAGCGAATCGACGCCACCGTGAACGAGCTCAAGGAGGAGCGCGACACGGTGAACCGGCTCGCTCTGATCTAGCGATCAGAGCGAGAGTTCTCAGATCTCAGATCTCAGGAGTGAGGGCGCGAACCCGGTCCTAGGAACTGAGAACTGAGAACCGAGAACTGAGAACTCAAACCGGGTGCCACCCCTTGTCGCGCTTCCGCACCTTCTTATCCGCCTCGAGCTGCGGCATCACCCGGTACAGGTAGTTCTGCTTGATCCCCATCTTGTCGGCGAGGTCGCGGATGGTGATCCCCGGGTTCTCGGTGACGAGCTTCTGCGCCTCCGCGGCGCGGGTGCCGCTGCCGCGGCGCCGTCCGCGCTTGCGACCGGTGGCGCTGCCGCTGCCGCGCGGCCGGCCCGGGCCGCGGCGGCGACCGGGACGCGCGCCGCCGAGTGCCGCCGCGGCGGCCTCGAGGCGCTTGATCTCCTCACGCAGCTGGGCGAGCTGCTCGTCGATGGCCTTGCGCGCGGTGTCGACGTAATCCGGCAAGTGAAATCCCTTCGAATGGGGTTAAGGGTTAATTCACCGTTGACTATACGCAGGTGAAGCGGAGAAGCGTCAGCCCGCCTCGACGAGCTCCTTGAGGCGCTGCAGCGTCCTGTCGGCCTCGCGCTGGGGCACCCCGCCCATCAGCACGCGGTTGGCGGCGGCGCCGACCGGTCCGAGCGGCGGCTTGAACTCGTTGGCGTACTCGAAGCGGGT
>DASYIJ010000160.1:0-27980 GCA_035997675.1 Solirubrobacteraceae bacterium | reverse complement strand
CTCGACCTGATGGAGCGCGCGGGCGCGGGCCTCGCGCGGTTGACCGCCGACCTCGCGCCCGAGGGAACGGTGGCGGTCGTGTGCGGCAAGGGCAACAACGGAGGCGACGGTCTGGTCGCGGCTCGCCTCCTGCGCGACGATCGCCGGGACGTCCGGGTCCTGCTGACCGCCGCGGCCGACGACCTGCGCGGCGACGCGAAGGTCAACCTGGAGCGGCTCCCGGGCGACCCGCCCGCCCCGTTCGCCGCCGGAGCCTTGGAGGGCGCCGCGTCGGTCGTGGACGCGCTGCTCGGGACGGGATTCACCGGCGAGCCGCGCGAGCCCGTCAAGGGGGCGATCGAGGCGATCAACGCGACCGACGCCATCGTCGTGGCCGCGGACGTGCCGAGCGGCGTCGACGCCTCCACCGGGGTCGTGGCCGGCGCCGCCGTGCACGCCCGGGCCACGGCCACCTTCCACGCGGCCAAGCCCGGGCTGTGGATCACCCCGGGCAAGACGCACGCGGGCGAGGTCCGCGTGATCGAGATCGGGATCCCGCCGGGCGCTCCCGACGCCGCGGACGTGGGTCTGATCACGCCGGCCGCGCTGGCGCAGATCCCTCGCCGCGAGCCCGGTTCGACGAAGTTCAGCGAGGGCGCCGTGCTCGTCGTCGGCGGCTCCAGCGGGCTCACCGGAGCGCCGTCGCTCGCCTGCGAGGCCGCCGCGCGGGCGGGGGCCGGTTACGTGATCGCGGGCGTGCCGCGCTCGCTGTCGCTGATCTTCGAGCTCCGCCACCTCGAGGTGATGAAGCGCGCCCTGCCCGACGAGGACGGCTCCTTCGCCGTGGCGGCCGTCCAGCCCGCCCTCAAGGCCGCCGAGCGGGTGGACGCGATGGTGCTCGGTCCCGGCCTCGGTCGGGCGGGGGACGTCGCGGACTTCGCGCGCGAGCTCGCCCGCCGCGTCGAGCTGCCCCTCCTGCTCGACGCGGACGGCCTCAACGCGCACGCCGGCGCTCCGGAGGCGCTGGCGCAGCGCCCGAGCCCGACGGTGCTCACGCCGCACGCGGGTGAGCTCGGCCGCCTGCTCGACCTCCCGTCGGCGCAGATCGACGCCGAGCGTCTCCGCCATGTCCGCCATGCCGCCGACGTCTCGGGCGCGATCGTCGTGCTCAAGGGCGACGACTCGCTGATCGCCGAGCCGGCCGGCCGCGTCGCCGTCAGCCCGGGCGGAGCGCCGGCGCTGGCCACGGCCGGCACCGGCGACGTCCTGTCGGGGACGATCGGCGCACTGCTGGCCAAGGACATGGCGGCCTTCGACGCGGCGTGTGCCGGCGTCGCCCTCCACGCGGAGGCCGGGCGCCGGGCGGCCGGCGTGCACGGTCCGGACACGGTGATCGCGTCCGACGTGATCGCCGCGCTGCGCGCCGCGCGGGAGCGCTAGGAGACCTGTCGTGCCCGTCCGCGCGCTGGCCCGCGTGAACCTGGCCGCGATCGAGCGCAACTGTGTCCGGCTGTGCGAGGAGCTGTCGGGCGGGGCCGCGCTCGGGGTGGTCGTCAAGGCCGACGGTTACGGGCACGGCGCGGTCGCCGCGGCGCGGGCGGCGTTGGCCGGTGGCGCGCGCTGGATCTGCGTCGCCGCCGCCGTCGAGGCGCGCACGCTGCGCGAGGCGGGGATCGACGGACCCCTGCTGGTCATGGGCGCGCTCTCACCGGAGGAGGTTGACGTGGCGCTCGACGCCGCCGCCGACGTCACCGCCTGGCGGCTGGGGTTCGTCGAGCAGGTCGCCGCCCGCGTCGGCGCCGACCGTACGGTCGGAGTCCACGTCAAGCTGGACACGGGCATGGGGCGGCTCGGCACGCGCGACCCGGCCGAGGCCGACGCGGTCGCCGAGGCCGTTGCGACCGCCCCCGGACTGGAGCTCGCCGGGGCGATGACGCACTTCGCCACCGCGGACATGCCCGACGACGACGGCTTCTTCGCCGCCCAGCTCGCGCGCTTCGAGCCCTGGGCCCGGGCGCTGCAGGCCCGCCATCCGCAGATCGTCGTGCACGCCGCCAACAGCGCGGCCACCCTCCGGGCTCCGGCGTCGCACTTCGACCTCGTGCGCTGTGGCATCGCGGCCTACGGCATGGACCCGTTCCACGACGATCCCACCGCCCGCCGGCTCGAGCCCGCGCTCGAGCTGCACTCCTACGTCGCCGACCTCAAGCACTGCGCGCCAGGGGAGAGCGCCGGCTACGGCCGCCGCTTCGTGGCCGCGCGAGCAACCGAGCTCGCGGTGCTGCCGATCGGCTACGGCGACGGCGTGCGGCGCGGCCTCACCAACAACGCCGACGTGTTGATCGCCGGCGCCCGCCGGCCGCTGGTGGGCACCGTGAGCATGGACAACCTCACCGTGGACCTCGGCCCCGAGCCGGCCGTCGGCCCGGGTGCGGAGGCCGTGCTGATCGGCGCCGACGGGCCGGAGCGCATCACGGCCGAGGAGGTGGCGCGGCGTCTGGGCACGATCAACTACGAGATCACCTGTGGCATCACGGCGCGCGTCCCGCGGATCCACCACCGCGACGGGGCGCAGCCGTGAGCGAGGCGCTGGCCGCGGCGCGCATCGCGCTCTCCGGCGAGCGCGCGTGGCTGGTGGGCGGTGCCGTGCGCGACCGCCTGCTCGGGCGTGAGACCGGCGACTTCGATCTGGTCGTGGCCGGCGACGTCGAGGCCGCCGCCCGGGCGCTCGCGCGTCACGGCGGCGGGACCGCGTTCCCCCTCTCGCAGGCCTTCGGGGCGTGGCGGGTCGCGGGCCCGGCCCGCACCTGGCAGGCCGATCTGGCCGGTCTCCTCGGAGAGACGATCGAGGAGGACCTCGCGCGGCGCGACTTCACCGTCAACGCGATCGCCGAGCCACTGGCCGGCGGGGGGCTGATCGACCCGACGGGCGGTGCGGCGGACCTCGAGCGGCGCGTCCTGCGGATGGTGGCGCCCGAGGCATTCGACGCGGACCCCCTGCGAGTGGTGCGTCTCGCCCGCCTGGGCGTGGAGGCCGGGCTGGAGGTGGACGCGGCAACGGCCGGGGCGGCGCGCGATGCGGCACCGGGCCTCGAGCGCGTCGCCGGCGAGCGCATCTTCGCCGAGCTGCGCCGGATCCTGGCCGTGCCCGAGCCCGCCGCAGGCATCGCGATGCTCGACGACGTCGGAGGCCTCGCCGCCGCGCTTCCCGAGCTCCACGCGCTCCAAGGCGTCGAGCAGAGCGACGCGCATCACCTCGACGTATGGGGGCACACCCTGCTGGCGCTCGATGCCGTCGCGGAGCTGGAGCGCGCACCCGCCGAGGCGCTGGGCGAGCGCGCCGACGCCGTGGCCGCGGTGCTGGCCGAGCCCCTGGCGGACGAGATGACCCGGGGCCAGGGCCTGCGGCTCGGCGCACTGCTGCACGACGTCGCCAAGCCGCCGACGCGGAAGGTCGACGGCTCCGGGCGCGTGACCTTCCTCGGCCACGACGAGCTGGGGGCGGAGATGGCGCGCGCGATGCTCGGGCGGCTGCACGTCAGCGAACGCCTCCGCGCTCACGTCGCCGCTCTCGCCCGCAATCACCTCCGGCTCGGCTTCCTCGTCCACGAACGCCCCCTGGGGGCCCGGGCGATGTACGACTACCTGCGGGCCTGCTCGCCGGTCGAGGTCGACGTCACGGTGCTGTCGATCGCCGATCGCCTGGCCACGGCCGGGCGCGGCGCCGACACCGCGATCGCCGCCCATCTCGACCTCGCGCGCGAGGTCATGGGTCCGGCGCTGCGCTGGCGTGCCGGCGGTCCGCCCCGGCCGCTCCTGCGCGGCGATGAGCTGGCGGCCGAGCTCGGGATCCCGGCGGGACCTGAGGTCGGACGGTTGCTGGCCGAGCTCGAGGCGGCGCAGTTCGCGGGCGAGGTGGCGACCCGCGACGACGCCGTCAGGCGGGCGCGGGCGCTGCTCCGGCGGCCAGCCGGCGAGTGACGGCCTCGCACAGCCGGACCGCGTCGCCCACGGTCTCGAAGAGCACGTTGTCTGCCGTGTCCGTCGGCCAGTGGTAGTTCGCCGGCAGCTTGGTGTCGCGGTTGACCGAACCGATCATCACGGTGTCGTAGCCGCCGCGCAGCGAGATCAGTCCGTCGGTCGCGTTCCTGAACTTCAGGCCGCGGCGCAGCTCGATGCCCTCCGCCTCGGCGCAGTCCGCCAGCAGCGCCTTGAACCACTCGGGGTAGGGGCGCATGACGAGCATGCCCTCGGCCTCGAGGACGATCAGCTGCTCCGAGCCGACGGTGTCGATGCACACGAACCGGGTGTGGGCGGTCGGCAGTGCCGGGAAGTGGCGGCGCGCGAAGCCGTGCATGCCCTCCATGAAGGACTCCTCGGACCCGGTCGACACGAGCACCACCCGGACACCCTCGACCGGGCGTTCGGCCAGCGCGTGCGCGAGCCCCAACACGGTGGCCGAGCCTGTGAGGTTGTCGTTCGCCCCGGGCACGACCTCGCGGGCGCCGATGTCGGCGAAGTTCGCGGCGCTGCCCGCGGCGAGGAGCGCGCCCGCGCGCACCAGACCGCGCCGGCCCAGCGCCGAGCCGAGGGCCACCGCGACCGGGCCGGCGAACACCGGGAACATGACCGGCGCCGTGGTGTCGCTGCTTTCGAGCAGCGCCGGGAAGTGGTCGGCGATGAAGCGGGGGATCGCCGGGTGGAACACGAGTCCCGCGTGCGCGGCGTCGTGGTGGGCGACGAACACGACGGTGTCGCGGGCGTCGGGATCGCCGGCCTCGGCGACGACGTTCCAGGTCGAGCGGTGCGGGAGGAAACGGCGGCGAAACCACAGCGAGCCGCCGCCGATGTCGCCCGCGATGCCTGCGGCCGCGAAGGCTCCGGCGGCCAGCCCCACCCGTCGGCGCCCGCGCAGCGCGGCGAACCCGCCCAGCGCGGCGAGACCGCTGAGCAGCCCGAGCGGCCACCAGTACGTCCCGTGGGCGCGCTCCTCCTCGACCCTGACCTCGCGGCAACCCGCGCGGGTCAGCTCGGCCGCCAGCCACTCGGCCGCCTCGCGCTCGCCGGCCGACGCCGACGGCCGCGATATGGCGGCGAGATGTCGTACTGCGCCTTCGAGCCGGGACGTGTCGACAGGCATTTCGGCGCGCCACGCTAGTCCATCCGTCCATAAACGGCGCGATCGCGGCAAATAACCTGGAAATGGGTGAGGTTCCTGCGCCGGAGTTGCCGATAGGCCACGCGTGAAGCGATCGACCATGACGGCCCTCGCGGCGATCGTCGCGCTCGCCGCCCTCATCACGGTCGCGGCGCTCGCCGTCGCCGCCCGGGAGCACGACAAGGCCCGTCAGGCCCGCGACCAACGCGGGGCGCAGGCGGCGTCGGCGATCAACCGCGCGGCGCAGCAGACGATCCGGAGCCTCGGCGGCCTGCACACCCTGGCCGTCGCCACCGGCGCACCCGAGCCGACCGCCTATCGCCGTCTCGCCGCAACCCTGCTCGACCAGCCGGAGGTCAGCGCCTTCTCGTGGATCCCGCGGGTGTCAGCGTCGGGCCGCGCCGCTCTCGAGCGTCGTGCGCACAAGGTGATCGTCGACGCTCGCACGAGCACGCGGAACGCACCGGAGCCCCCGCGGGCCGAGTACTTCCCGATCGCGTTGATCGCCAGTCGCAGCCCGGGCGCGACGTCGTCCCTGCCGGACATCGCCGCGGATCCACTCCGCGCCGCCGCAATTCGCGCCGCCGCCGTCAGCGGCCGGCCGCGGGCGACCGCCCCGGTCGTCCTCCTCGGCGGCCGTCCCGGCATCGTCATCTACCACCCGACCTACCGTCCCGGAGCGCCGATCGCCACGCCGGCCCAGCGCATCCGCGCACTCACCGGCCTCACGGCCGGTGTCTACGACACGCGCAACCTGCTGGCCGCGATCAGGGCACAGCTTCCGGCCGGCACCCGCCTGGAGGTGACCGACGCCGATGCCCCCCTCAGTGCCCGCGCGGCCTCTCCGCCGAATACCGTCACGCGGACGGTGAACGTCGCCGGGCGACGGTGGAACGTAACCGTCGGCGGCCCGAGCGCCGGCACCTCGAGCCTCCCGCTCGTGATCGGGCTCGGCGGTGCGGCGCTGACATTGGTCCTCGGTCTGTTGCTCGCGCTCGGCGGTCGCCGCGAGCGCTACGCACTGGCCAAGGTGCGCGAGCGCATGATCGAGCGCGACTCGGCGGAGGCGGCCCTGCGGGAGGCGGAGGCGCGCTTCCGCGGAGCGTTCGAGGGCGCACCGATCGGCATTGCGATCGTCGACCTCGACGGCCGCTTCACGGAGGTGAACGCCGCCTTCTCACGCTTGACGGGATACCCCACCGACCAGCTGCTGGGCACGAGCTTCGGGGCGATCACCCACCCCGACGACCGTGCCGTCAGCGACGAGCGATTCCAGCAGCTGCTGCGCCGCGGGCGGACCGTCAGCTTCGACAAGCGCTACCTGCACGCCGCGGGGCACACCATCTGGGTGTCGGTCCATTCCCGGCTGGTGTGCGACGACGACGGCCGCCCGCTGCACACGATCACGATGATCGAGGACGTCACCGACCGACGCCAGTTCGAGCACAAGCTCCGGTACATGGCCGACCATGACGCGCTCACCGGCCTCCTCAACCGGCGGCGCTTCGAGGAGGAGGTCGACCGCCAGGTCGCGCACTCCAAGCGCTACGGCGGCGGCGGCGCCGTGCTCATGCTCGACCTCGACCACTTCAAGTACACCAACGACAGCCTCGGGCACCGGGCCGGCGACGAGCTGATCGTGGCCGTGGCCAAGCTGCTGCACGGCGCGCTGCGCGAGACGGATACCCTCGCGCGCCTCGGCGGCGACGAGTTCGCCGTGCTGCTGCCGCGGGCCACCGAGGACGAGGCCCGCCTCGTGGGCGAGAAGCTGCTCGAGGTCCTGGGCGGCGAGGCGGTGGCCTTCGGGCTGCGCAAGCGCCGGCTCACGGCCAGCATGGGCATCGCGCTGATCGAGGGGCCCGGGGAGGACCTGACCGCCGACGACCTGCTCGTCAGCGCCGACCTCGCGCTCTATGACGCCAAGGACGCCGGCCGCGGCGGCCTGCGCGTCTTCGCCGACGAGGAGCAGCGCGAGGCGCGGATGCGCGCGCGGGTCTCGTGGGTCGAGCGGATCCAGAGCGCGCTGGAGCACGACAGCTTCGTGCTCTACGCGCAGCCGATCGTGGATCTCCGAACGCACCTGGTCACGCGCCACGAGCTCCTGCTGCGCATGCGTGCCGAGGACGGCGACCTGATCCCGCCGGGCGCCTTCCTGTTCGTCGCCGAGCGCTACGGCCTGATCAACGAGATCGACCGCTGGGTCGTCCGCCGCGCGATCGGGCTGATCCGGACGGCGCACGAGGCCGGCCGCGAGCTGCGCCTCGAGGTCAACATCTCCGGCCTGTCCCTCGGTGACGAGGAGCTGCTCAGCCTGATCGAGCGGGAGCTGGCGGACGGCGAGATCAACCCCGGCAACCTCATCTTCGAGGTCACCGAGACCGCGGCGGTCTCGAACATCGTCGCGGCGCGCGAGTTCGCCGAACGCGTCTGCGCGCTCGGCTGCCGGTTTGCGCTCGACGACTTCGGCGCCGGCTACGGGAGCTTCTACTACCTCAAGCACCTGCCGTTCGACTTCGTGAAGATCGACGGCGAGTTCGTGCGCAACTGCGTCGACAGCAAGACCGACCAGCTCGTCGTCCAGGCCGTCGTGCAGATCGCCCGCGGGCTGGGCAAGCAGACGATTGCCGAGTTCGTCGAGGACGAGGCGACGATCGAGGTCCTCGAGCGCTTCGGGGTCGACTACGCGCAGGGCTACCACGTCGGCCGTCCGGCGCCGCTGAGCGACGACCTGGTCGAGGCCCAGGCGCACGCCTGAGTAAGCTCCCGCGGCGTGGCCCGGGACCCCGACTGCCTGTTCTGCAAGATCGCTGGCGGGGAGCTGCCTTCGACCGTCGTGGACGAGGACGAGCGGACCGTCGCCTTCATGGACATCAACCCGGCCACGCGGGGTCACGCACTCGTGATCCCGCGTGAGCACAGCCGCGACCTGCTCGACGTGCCCGACGAGGACCTCGCCGCGTGCGCGGCCGCGGCGCGGCGGCTGGCGGCCCGCGCCTCCGAGCGCCTGGGTGCGGCGGGCGTCAACCTGCTGAACTCGTGCGGCGCGGCGGCGTGGCAGACGGTGTTCCACTTCCACGTCCACGTGATCCCGCGCTACGAGGACGATCCGCTGCGGCTGCCGTGGGTGCCCGGCCCGGGCGACGAGGGCGAGATCGCGGCCGCCGCCGAGGCGCTGCGCGCGTGAGCGTCGCCCAGAGCGGATCGGCCTGGCTGGCCTGGCGGGCCGAGGGCCCGCGCGAGCCGGTCGCGGACCCGGAGCCGATCCTCCTGATCATGGGGCTGGGCGGCTCCTCGCACATGTGGTGGCGGCTGCTGCCCCATCTGTCCGCCCGGCACCGCGCGATCGTGTTCGACAACCGGGGCACCGGCGACTCGGATCGCGTCGGCCGTCGCCTGACGATGGCGGACCTCGTGGCCGACGCGCTCGCCGTGCTCGACGCCGCCGGCGTGGAGAGCGCCCACGTGATCGGAGTGTCGATGGGCGGGATGGTCGCCCAGCACCTCGCCCTGGACCACCGTGACCGCGTTCGCTCGCTCGTGCTCGGCTGCACGACGGCCGGCGGAGGCAACCGCGAGCCCAGCCCCGGCGCGGGTCGCCTGCTGGCGACGGCGGCCCTGCGCCCGCTGCTCGGGCCGCGACGCACCTTCCCGCTGGTGGCCCCGGCGCTGTACGCGAAGCGCACGCGGCGCGAGCACCCCGAGCGGATCGCCGAGGACCTCCGACGCCGGGTCGAGCACGCGGCGCCGGCGTGGACGACGTATGCGCAGCTCGGCGCGGTCGCCGGCCACGACACCCGGGCGCGTCTGCCCGAGTTGGCGGACCTGGACACGCTCGTGCTCCACGGCGCCGAGGACGCGCTCGTCTCCGCCGCGCGGGGTCGCGAGCTGGCAAGCGGAATCCCGGGCGCCCGGTTGGAGTTGCTGCCCTCGTGCGGTCACATGCTGACCACCGACGACGAGGCGGGGACCGCAAGCGCCGTGCTCGAGCATCTCGAGCGCGCCGTCGCGGACGAGGAGGAGGCCGGCGACACGGGTCCCAAGGCCGTCGACGTCACGGCCCTCTGAGCCGAGTCCGCACCGTCGGCACACCGGTTCGTGTCGTCGGCGGCATCAGCGCCCGGTGCGACGCATCGAGCGCACCGCGAGGCCGCCCAGCACGAGTCCCAGGACCGCCAGCGCGACGAGCGCCTGCCAGGTGGTGTCCCATGTGACCGTGCCCGGCACGAAGCCCTGGCGCACGCCCTCGAGGATCTTGTTCACCGGGTTGATCCGGGCGATGTCCGCCAGCCAGCTGCTCTGCAGCGCCAGCGGGGCGTAGGCGGTGGTGAAGAGGATCGCGATGAAGCCGCCGATCTGCATCAGCGGCGCGGCCTGCTGAGTGCGGAAGCGAAGCGCGACCAGCGACGCGTAGCAGGCGATCACGCCGGCGAACCCCATGATGAGCACGTAGGCGATCGCCAGCGCGCCGATGCCGGGCCAGCCCACGCCGAGCGCGAACCCGACGAGCAGCAGGAACGTCGCGGGCAGCGTCGCGCGCAGCGAGGCGGAGGAGACCAGGCCCAGGAGCAGCAGCGAGCGCCGCTGCGGGGCGAGCAGCAACCGGTCGAACCAACCCTGCTCGATGTCCCGCGCCAGGTTCACGCCGGTGGCGGCGCCGGTGAACGTCGCGCCCTGGAGCATCCCGAAGGGCAGGATGTAGGCGGTGAAGTCGCCCTGGTAGCCCTTCAGGTCCCCCGCGGCGCCGAACACCCCGCTGAGCCCGATCAGGAAGATCGCGGGGGCGAGCACGCCCGGGATGGCGCCGCCCGGGACGCGCAGGATCTCGTTGAGGGCCCGGCGCTGGAACGCCGAGAGGATCCGGATCGACGCGGTCACGGCTCGCGCAGCCTTCCGCGCAGGAAGTAGACCGACAGCGCCGTCATGGCCGCCGTCACGCCGAGCGCGGCGGCCAGGCCCTCGAGGACGGCACCGGCGTCGATCGGGGCGATGATGGGGTTCCGCAGGCCGTCGGCGATGTAGGACAGCGGGTTGTACGCCGCCACCCAGTCCGCCGGTGCCCGGAGGAGGTCCATCGGGAAGAACGCCGAGGAGAGGAACAGGATCACGAAGGCGAACGGGAAGATCCCCTGCACGAGCGAGGCGTTCCGCGCCCGCAGGGCAAGCGACATCCCGATTCCGCCGAAGCCCGTGCCGGCGATCGCACCGATCAGCAGCACGAGCAGCGCGCCTCCGATGCCCCCCTGCACCTCCGCGCCGAAGATCAGGCCCAGCACGAGGAAGAACAGGACCTGGACCAGCGCGATGCAGAACGTGGCCGCCAGCCGGCCGAAGACGATCGAGGTGCGCGGTATGGGCGACGCGATGAGGCGGTCGAAGAACCCGTTCTCGATCTCCAGCGCCACCGCGATGCCGACCGAGACGCCGCCGAGGAGCAGCGATTGCGTGATGGCGGCGGCCAGCTGGTAGTCGAGGAACCCGTGCACCTTGGGAAAGCCCGGCAGCGCCGTGGTGCGGTTGAAGCCGCCGGTGTTCGCGGCCAGCAGCAGCGACGGGAACACGAGCATCGGCACGAAGAACTGCGGCCGGCGCGAGGCGTTGCGCAACGCGCGACCCGCCAGGGCCCACACCGGCCGGGTCAAGGCGATCCGGCGGGCTCGCCGCCCGCGTCGTCTGTCTCGCCCGCGCCCTCGAGATGCCGGCCCGTCTTCTCGACGAACACGTCGTCGAGCGTGGGCTCGACGAGCTCGAGCGACGCCACGGTCATGTGGGCGTCGTCGAGCGCGCGCACGATGCCGGCGATCTCCGTCGCTCCCTCGGCGACCGTGACGGCCAGCTCGAAACCCTCGGCGGGCGGGCGCGGGGCGCCGAAGCTCGCGAGCACCTCGACGGCCCGCTCCCGGTCGCCGCCGTCGGCCAGGGCGATCTCGAGGTGGGGCCGTCCCACCTGGCCCTTCAGCACGGCGGGCGTGCCCTCGGCCACGAGGCGACCGTCGCTGATGATGCCGACGCGGTCCGCGAGCTGGTCGGCCTCCTCGAGGTACTGGGTCGTCAGGAACACGGTCGTCCCCTCGTTCTTGAGACGCCGCACCTCGTCCCACAAGGTCATGCGCGACACGGGGTCCAGCCCGGTCGTGGGCTCGTCGAGGAACAGGACGCCGGGCTCGTGGATCAGCGCCATGGCGAGATCGAGTCGACGGCGCATGCCGCCCGAGTAAGTCCCGACGCGGCGGTCCCGGGCCTCGACGAGGCCGACCCGCTCGATCAGCTCCTCGCCGCGCCGCTTCACCTTCTCCGGCGGGATCCCGTGCAGCTTGGCCTGGAGCTCGATCAGCTCCGTGCCGGTCATCAGCGGGTCCAGGGCGGCTTCCTGGAGCGCCACGCCGATGCGCCGGCGCACGGCGTCGGGTTGGGAGGCCACGTCGTAGCCCGCCACCCGCGCGCTCCCACCCGTGGGCCGCAGCAGCGTCACGAGCATCCGCACCGTCGTGGTCTTGCCCGCGCCGTTGGGACCCAGGAATCCGTAGACCTCCCCGGCGTCGATTGCGAGGTCGACGCCGTCGACGGCCTTGACTCCGCCCTTGAATTCCCGTTCGAGCTCGACCGCCTCAATCGCTGGCATCCGGCGGGGAGAATACGAGCCCGGCGGGGCCCGGATCGCCCCCCACCGCTCCGATAGCCGCGCGGTCGTGTTGAATGCCGGTGATGAAACGCATGCTCGTCACCATCGTCACGACCCTTCTCGCGGTCCTGCTGGTCCCGGCGGTCGCCTCGGCCACGCTGAGCGAGGTCGGCGGCAGCCCCACGGCCCAGGGCAAGCCGTCGTGTCCCACCAACCCCTGTCTCGCGGTGAGCCGCACGACCGGGTACCAGGTCCAGGCCGGCCGGACGAAGAACCCCTATCTCGTCCCGCGGCGGGGCGCGATCGTCGCCTTCACGGTGGCGCTCGGCAAGCCCTCCGCGCGCCAGATCAGCTTCTTCAACACGAACCTCGGCGGTCCGGCGACGGCACGGATCACGGTCCTGCGCGCGTTCGCACGTCGCGGCAACAACTTCCGCTTCGTCGTCCGCAGCCAGAGCGAGGTGGTCAACCTCCAGCCCTACTTCGGCCAGACGGCGCAGTTCGCGCTCTCGAAGTCGATCGGCGCCTTCAAGAACGACCTCATCGCCCTCACCGTGCCCACCTGGGCCCCGGTGCTGGCGCTCGGCCTCGACAACGCCACGACCTGGCGAGCCTCGCGGCCCAAGCCGTGCGCCGACAACGAAGCGTTCCAGCAATTCGCCCTGCAGCGCGTCGGCCAGATGGCCCAGTTCGCGTGCGAGTACAAAACGGCGCGGATGACGTACAGCGCGACGCTGATCTCGACGCCCTGAGCTTCGCTCAGGGGTCGGAAGTACTTAGTACTTAGTTGTTAGTTCTTAATCCGAGGGGTCGAGCCCTCGCTCTAAGAACTAAGTCCTAAGAACTAAGAATTAGCACTGATTCTGCTGGCAGAACGTCCCGCCGGCTCCGCCGGCTCCGCCCGCTCCGCCGGTTCCGCCTGAGCCGCCGGTGCCGCCGGTTCCGCCCGCGGCGCCCGTCCCGCCCGAGCCGCCGCCGGAGCCGGACGTGTCCGTCCCGCCGCCGCCGGTACCGCCGCTGGTGTCCGTGCCCGCCCCGCTCGTGTCGGTGCCGGTGCCGCTCGTGTCCGTCCCGGTGCCGCTGGTGTCCGTGCCCGTCGTCGAGGTCGTGGACGTGGAGCTCGTGGTCGGAGTCGTCGTGGGGGTGGTGTTGGTGGGGACCGTCAGCTCGGGCGTCTTGAGCGTCTCGTCGCCGCCGCCTCCTCCGCCGCACGCGGCGAGGCCGGCGCCCGCCGAGAGGGCGAGCAGCATGCAGGCGACCAGCGGGAGCCGGCGCATGGCGTGTCTAACCGAGCGCGGCCATCCGGCGGCCGCAGTGGGGGCAGTCGTTGAGGTCCTTCTGCGCGAGCTGGTCGCACCAGTTGCAGAACCGCAGGTTCTCGACGGCCCACGGAAGCTGTGACTCGGACGGCGCGAGGGGCAGCAGCTTGGCCACCACCTGCAGCGGCTCGCCCGTCACGCGGTCGACGTAGACCTCGTCCGGCTCGGCTTCGATGACGACCTCCCGCCCGGTCGAGGGCGCGCGCATGCGATAGAGCTGGCGTTCGCTCACGGCGCGGGACTCTAGTACACCCGGCCGCGAGGACGCCCCCGCTCACCCGGCTGCAAACCGCCGCCTGACCGCGTCCTCGGTCGCGCCAATGGCGCTGCCATTCCTGCTTCCTGCGTCCTCGTCAGACGGGGTTTTCGCGCGGCCGAGCGCGACCGGCCTCACGACCGGATGCACCAGCGAAAGGAACAATGCCTCCGATGCGCATCCTGATCTTCCACGGCTACCTGCTGCGGGGTACCGGCTCGAACGTCTACAACGCGAACCTCGCGGCCGCGCTCGTCAAGCTGGGGCACGAGGTGCACCTGCTCACGCAGGAGCCCGCGCCCGAGGAATTCGACTTCGTCGACGCGGTCGGCGACTGGGACGAGGCCGGCGCGCTGCACGTGGTCGCCCGTCGCGAACCCGTTCTCTGCACGGTCTATCGGCCGGACATCGGCGGGCTGCTGCCCGTGTACGTGGCCGACCGCTACGAAGGGATCGAGGCGCGGCCGTTCCCCGACCTCACCGAGGCGGAGCTCGACCGGTACCTGGAGCGCAACGTGGCCGCCGTCGCCGACGTGGTGGCGCGGGCGCAGCCCGACGTCGCGCTCGCCAACCACCTCGTCATGGGCCCGCTGATCCTCGCCCGGGCGCTGGCGGATTCCGACGTCCCCTACGCGGTCAAGGTCCACGGGAGCGCGCTGGAGTACACCGTCAAGCCGCATCCGCGGTTCCTGCCCCACGCGCGGGAGGGAGTGGCGAAGGCCAGCGCCGTCCTGGTGGGCTCGCGCCACACCGCCGAGAGCCTCTGGGCCGCGGTCGGGGATCCGACGCTCGAGGCTCGCACGCGGCTGGGGCCGCCGGGCGTGGACGTCGCGGCGTTCGAGCCGCGGGAGCCCGCCGCGGCCGCGGCCGGGCTGCGCTCGCTCAGCGAACGGCTGGCGGCGGAGGGCGCCGCCCCGGGAGGGGCGGGAGGCTTCGGCCGCGACCCGGCGGGCGCGGCCGTCGCGCTGGGGGCGCTCGAGCCGGGTCGCGAGCGCATCGTCGGGTTCGTGGGCAAGCTGATCGTCAGCAAGGGGATCGACCTCCTGCTCGCCGCGTGGCCCCTGGTGTTGGCGCGCGTCCCGTCGGCGCGGCTCGTGGTCGTGGGGTTCGGTGGCTGGAGCGACGCGGCGCTGGACCTGGTGGCGGCGCTCGGTGCCGGCGACCTCGCCACGGTGCGCGCGCTGGCGCAGGCGGGGCGCGAGGCCGAGGGCGGCCCGCGCGGGCCGCTGAACCGGCTGCTGTCCTTCCTCGACGACCTCGATGCCGACCCGGAGGGACGCGACGCCTACCTGGCGGCCGCCGCGGAGCTACCGGAGCGGGTCGTCTTCGCGGGCCGCCTCGAGCACGCGGAGCTGGTGGACCTGCTGCCCGCCTGCGAGGCGCTGGTGGTTCCGAGCACGTTCCCGGAGGCGTTCGGGATGGTGGCGGCCGAGGCGGCCGCAGCGGGCGCGCTGCCGGTCAGCGCCGATCATTCCGGACTTGCGGAGGTCAGCCGGGTCCTGGCCGCGGCCGTGCCCCCGGAGGCGCGGGCGTGGCTGGCGTTCCCGGTGGGCGACGCCGCGGTGGCGGGGCTCGCCGCGCGGCTGGTCGATTGGCTGGAGGCACCCGCCGACCTGCGCGCGCAGACGCGCCGGGCGCTCGTCGCCGCGGCTCGGGAGCGCTACTCCTGGGAGGGCGTTGCGAGCGGCGTGATCGCGGCCGCGGAGGGCCGCCTGGACGAGCTTCCGCGCCCCTGACGGAGGCACGCCCACGCTCCGTGACAACGGATAGAGTTCCCGCCGTGCCGAGCCGGAAGATCACCGTCCGCGCGCCGCGGAGCCGGCGCGGAGCCGCGGCGGGCCTGCTGGCCGGAGCGGTCGTCGTGGCCGCGCTGGCGGGCTGCGAGTTCAAGCAGGGGAACGAGGATCTCGTGTCCGGCAAGCAGCAGTTCGTCGCCAAGTGCGGCTCCTGCCACGCCCTCGGCCGTGCCGGTACGACGGGTACCACCGGACCGAATCTCGACAACGCCTTCGCCCAGTCGGTGGCGGACGGCTTCAAGCGCTCGACGTTCCAGGGCCAGATCTACAGCCAGATCCGCTTCCCCAACCGCAAGAGCCTCATGGGCGCACTGGCGCGCACCGGCAAGATCCCGCATGACAGCCGCGCGGCGCAGAACATCGCGGCCTACGTGGCCAGCGTGGTCGCGCGGCCGGGTTCGGACACGGGCGCGCTCGCCCGTGCGGTGGAGAAGGTCACCCGGATCCCGGTGGCCACCGCGAAGGCCGGGACGCTCGAAATCGACGCCTTTCCCACCGGCGACCTGAAGTTCATTCCCGTCGCGGCGCAGGCAACGCCGGGCAAGGTCCTCGTCAAGTCGGTCAACAAGGCCTCGATCGGCCACAACATCGCCGTCGAGGGCAACGGGGTGAACCAGGCCGGTCCCGTCGTGAGCGGCGGCAAGACCTCCGAGGTCACGGTCAGCCTCAAGCCGGGTACCTACCAGTTCCTCTGCACCGTCCCGGGCCACGCCGCGGCCGGGATGAAGGGCGTTCTGACCGTCAAGTAGCCGGCGTCGCGGCCGTCGCACGCGCGGCCCGCTCGGCCTCCGCGCGCTCCGCCTCGTCGGCCCGGTCCGCGTCCTGGCTGGCACGCCAGAAGAAGAAGATCAGCGCTCCGGCGATGATCACGATGTCCAGCGACATCATCAGCCCGCCGGCCACCTGCGTGTCGGCCAGCGGTGCGATGCCGTGCGCCTGCGGGCGGTTGCCGTAGTAGTCGTGGTAGAGCGGATGGCGGGAGACCACGAACCCCACCCCGAGGAACATGCTCACCATCCTCGAGGCGAAGATGTAGGGGATCTTCCACAGCTCGCCGCGCAGACGCCGGCGCTGGGGCTCGATCGCGCACCACCAGATCAGCACTCCGGCGAACACGAACGAGACGTGCTGGAGCACGTGTACGAGGGGGTTGCGCAGGGCCCCCTCGAAGGCGAAGGAGAAGTGCCAGGTGTAGAGGATCACCAGGTAGACCGGGATCGACACCAGGGGCCGGCGCAGGAAGCGGAATACGCGGCGCAGCGTCCGCATGCGGGCGAGCGGCACGAGCACGGGGCGAGGGAGGTAGAAGACGAGCACCGGCGTGCGCAGGCCCGCGAGCAGGAACGGGACGGCGATGTCGGCGAGCAGGAGATGCTGGGCCATGTGCCAGCTCAGCACCTGGTCGGCCTCGGCGTCCGGCGGGCCGAGGAGCGCGATCGCCTGCAGCGTCAGCCCGAGCCACCACCAGGTCTGCTGGAGCCGCGGGACCCTCCAGCCGCGGCGGCGAAGCACCAGCACGGCACGCACGTAGAGCGCTGCGGCGGCGAGCAGGAACGCGACGACGCCGGGGGAGAAGTCGAACATCGACGACATTGTGCCCTCTAGCGACTAGCGACTAGCGACTTCAGAAAATCGCGCGCCCGAGAAGCACGACCGCCACGATCAGCACCACCGTCACCACGACGTAGACGAGGAAGCGGAAGGCCTCCGCCTCCGAGCGCAGCGGGTTGAGCACCGGCCAGGCCCTCGTCTACAGCACGTAGATCGTGCTGTAGACGATGATCCACATCACGTCGACGAAGTGCCAGTAGATGCCGGGCACCTCCACGCCGCGGTGTTCCTCGGGGCTGTAGTGCCCGCGGAAGGCACGCACCGTGACCATCGCAAGCAGCGTGAGCCCGATGAAGACGTGGGCGCCGTGCAGGCCGGTCAGCCCGTAGAAGATCGAGCCCTGCGCGCTGTCGTGCGGCGCGAAGCCGATGTGGGCGTACTCGTTGATCTGGACGAACAGGAAGGTCGCGCCGAGCAGGAAGGTTGAGAGGATCCCGGCCTTGAGGCCGAACCGGTTCCCGCTCTTCACCGACGTCAGCGTCCAGTGCATGGTCAGCGAGGACGACAGCAGGATGGCGGTGTTGATGCCGGCCACCGCCACGGGAAGCGTGGTGCCGTGGGCCGGCCAGGGGTCGGCGTTCACGACCCGGATGAAGAAGTAGGCCGTGAAGAACGCCCCGAAGATCATCACCTCGCTGATGATGAAAAGCAGCATTCCGAGCAGCTGCGGCTCGACCCGCGAGCTGCGATGCGCCTCGGGCGGATGCGCCTCGTGGGCGTCCTGCGCGTGGGCGGCGCCGGCGGCTTCCATCAGGCCTTGACTCCCGCGTCGTCGAGCTCGACGACCACGTGGTCCACCGGGATGCGGGCGGCGTCGGAGAGGCGCTCGGGCAGGTTCGCGCGCAGCCAGCCCGACTTCTCCGCGGGCAGGGTCGAGATGACCACGTCGCTGACGCGGAACCGCTGGAGCGCGTTCATCGCGGCGATGTAGGGGTCGGGATCGCCGATCATCCCCGCCACCAGGAGCCCCTCGTTGCGCAGGTTCTCGAGAACGGTGTTCAGACGCTGGCGCGCCTGGCCGGCGTGGTGGCCCTGCCCGCCCTCCTGCGGCACGACGACGATGAAGAGATGCTCGCCCTCCTCGGCGGACCTGGCCTTGAGCTTCTCGACGAGCTCCTGCCCGCCGGCGGTCCGGTTGGCCACCACCAGCGTGACCGTGAAGGGCACGCCCTCCTTGGCGAGGTCCACGACGACATGCTCCACGGGGAGGCCCGATTCCTGGCGGATGCGCTCGACGAGGTCCTTGCGCAGCCATCCCGACTGCGTGATCGGGTGCGTCGACACGATGATCTCGTCGGGGTGGAAGTCGGCGACCGCGTCCATCGTCGCCTGGAAGGGGTCCTCGTCGCCCACCTCGCCCATGAGCTCGATGCCCTGCCCCGCCAGGAACTGCTGTGCCAGGTCGACCCGCACCTGCGCGGCATCGCGCACGGCCTCGTCGTAGATGATCTGGCCGTGGCGGGGCCGGTTCTGCGGAACGACCAGCGCGAACTCCGCGTCGCCCTTGGCGTGGCGCGCGCGCACCGTCTCGATCAGCTTGGCGCCGCCGACGGTCTCGTTGGCGACGACGAGAATTCTTGCCATGCGCTAGTGCTCCCTCATTCCCGGGTCGGGGCCGTGGCGACGGTCCCGCTGGGTTTCGCCTCAGCGGGTGACTTGAACACCCCGTGGACGGCGCCGGGGACGCCGTACTCGTAGGGGCCGCCGACCACCGTCGGCACGTGGTCGAAGTTGAAGATCGGGGGTGGGGAGGAGACCTGCCACTCCAGCGTCAGGGCGCGCCACGGGTTGGCGCTGGCGCGCGGACCGCCCCGCCACGAGGCGACCATGTTGTAGACGAAGACCAGCGTGCTGGCGCCCACGAAGAACGAGGAGATCGAGATGAACAGGTTCCAGCCCGCGAACTGCTGGGCGTAGTCGGCGACGCGGCGCGGCATGCCCTCCAGCCCGATGACGTGCATCGGGCCGAAGGTCAGGTTGAAGAAGATGAACGTCATCCAGAAGTGGATCTTGCCCAGGCGCTCGTCGTACATCCGCCCGGTCATCTTCGGGAACCAGTAGTAGACCCCGGCGAAGATCGTGAACAGCGAGCCGCCGAACAGCACGTAGTGGATGTGGGCGACGATGAAGTAGGTGTCGCTCACGTGGATCGTCACCGGGATCATCGCGAGCATCACCCCGCTGATCCCGCCCAGCGTGAACATCGTCAGGAAGCCGAGCGCGAACAGCATCGGCGTGTCGAGGTGGAGCACGCCTCGCCACAGCGTCGCCAGCCAGGAGAAGATCTTGATCCCCGTCGGCACCGCGATGATCGCGGTGGTGATCATCATCGGTATGCGGATCCAGGCCTGCATGCCCGACACGAACATGTGGTGCGCCCACACGGTGAACCCCAGCAGCACGATCGCCAGCAGCGAGAAGGCCATCATGCGGTAGCCGAAGATCGGCTTGCGCGCCTTGACCGACAGGATCTCGCTGATGATCCCGAAGCCCGGCAGCATCATGATGTAGACGGCCGGGTGGGAGTAGAACCAGAAGACGTGCTGGTACATCAGCACGCTGCCGCCCTCGGCGGCGTTGAAGAAGTTGAAGCCCAGCGCGCGGTCGAGCAGGACGAAGAACTGCGAGGCGGCGATGAACGGCGTCGCGATCACGACGAGCAGCGAGGTCGAGAAGTTGGCCCAGACCAGCAGCGGCATGCGCCAGAAGCTCATGCCGGGCGCGCGCATCGTGATGATCGTGACGAGGAAGTTCAGCGCGGTGAGCACCGAGGAGGCACCCGCGAACTGCACCGCGACCGTGAAGAACATCTGCCCGATCGGCGCGTCGGTGGACAACGGCGCATAGGCCGTCCAGCCGGTGGCGAACGAGCCGCCGGGGGCCAGGAACGACGCCAGCATCATGATCCCGGCGATCGGCAGCAGCCAGTACGACAGCGCGTTCAGGCGCGGGAAGGCCATGTCCGGCGCGCCGATCATCAGCGGCAGCACGAAGTTGGCCAGCCCCGCAAACACCGGGATGACGAACAGGAAGATGAGCAGCGAGGCGTGGACGGAGAACAGGCCGTTGAACGTCTCGGCGTCGACGAACTGCATGCCCGGCTGCGCCAGCTCGGCGCGCATCAGCATCGCGATCAGGCCGCCGACGAGCAGGAAGAAAAACGAGGTGACCACGTACTGGATGCCGATCACCTTGTGGTCGGTGTTGACCCGGAAGTAGTCCTTCCACGAGCGCGCGCCGTGGCTGGAGTGATCCTCCGGGCGCGTCGGCTTGCCCGAGGCCCAGTAGAACCAGTAGTCGAACGCGCCGAGGCCGACGAGGAAGAACAGCGGACACGCGATCAGCGCCACCAGGGCCACGGAATTGCCGTTGAGGACCGGGTCCCAGCCGTAGAGGGCGCGAACGGCGCAGGTGATGCCGTAGGAGAAGGCAAGTCCGACGAGGCCGAAGAGCGCGCCGCGGAGGAGGCCCGGAGCCCGCAGTCTGGTTGCCACCGCCATCGCCATTCCCCCTCTCAGCTCGTTGCTCCGGCCGGCTTGGCGGCCTGCTGGGCCGCGAGCCACCCCTTGAACGTGACCGGGTCCACGACGCGGACCGTACTGCGCATCGTGGAGTGTCCCAGGCCACACAGCTCTGCGCATACGACCGCGTACGAACCCTTACGCACGGGCGTGACCCGGTAGTGGGTCGTGATCCCCGGCACGGCGTCGATCTTCAGGCGGAAGGCCGGGACCCAGAAGTCGTGGATCACGTCGGTCGCCTTGATGTTGAAGCGCACCGACTCGCCCTTGGGGACGTAGAGCACGTCGGTATTGACCGTCGGCCGGCCCGGCTCCTTGTACTGGTAGCTCCACGCGAACTGCTGGGCCGTGACCTGGACGACCATCTCCCGCTTGGGCTTGCGCTCGATGTCCACCAGGACGGTGTAGGCATAGGCGCACAGGCCGAAGATCAGCAGCGCCGGGATCGCGGTCCAGATGATCTCGAGCATCGTGTTGCCGTGGATCGGCGCTCCATCCTTCTCCTCCTCGCCCGGGCGCATACGGAACTTCCAAACGCTGTAGAGCACCACCACCTCGACCAGCACGAAGACCGGCACCGAGGCGACCAGGAGGACGTCGTAGAGGTCGTCGATCTTCTTCGCCTGCGAGGAACCCTGGACGGGGAACCAGTCGATCGACAGCGCAACGGCGATGCCGATGAGCGACGCGATCGCGCCGATGATCAGCATCTGCGCCAGCTGGTGCCTACGCAAAGATCTGCCTCGGGGCCGTCACGGGGGCCGGATCCTATGCGACGGCGTCGATGAACGACAACGCCGTTCGGGAGGCCCGCCGGATGCCGTCAGGCGGCTTCGCGAGCGCGCTGCAGCGGCCCGCGCACGCCGGTGCTGCGGTAGGCGGAGGGCGCCATGCCATGGTGGCGGCGGAATGCCTTCGCGAACTGCGCCGGCTGGCGGTAGCCGACGCGCTGGGCGACCTCGCGCACGGTCGGGCGGCGTGTGGCCAACAGCTCGGCGGCACGCTCCATTCGGACCTTCGTGAGGTGCTCGCGGAAGGTCGTGCGGCCGATCTCGGCGTACGCCCGCTGCAGCTGGCGGCGCGAGGAGGCCACGCGGCGCGCGACGTCGTCGAGGCTGAGGTCGGAGCCGTACTCCATGTCAACGATCGTCACGGCCTCCTCGAACAGGCTCGTGCGATGGCGGATCGTCGCGGCGCGCTGCGTCATGACACTGGTTACGCCAAAACCCCCCTGCGGGCTCAACAGTACGCCACCGGCCAAATGTGGCGCCCTCGCGCTCAACATCGGGCTCGGGTCTCCGCGGTAGTATGCGGAACGGCCTTGAGCCAGACGTTGCAAGCCACGGGAGAGTGCGGATGCAGGTACGCGAGGGGATGAGCGAGATGGTCCTCACGGTGGGCCCCGGCCACTCGCTGCGGGATGCCGCCCGCCAGATGACCGAGCGCAAGATCGGCGCCGCGGTCGTGCTGGACCCCGAGGCTCCGGGGCCGGGGATCATCACCGAGCGTGACCTGCTCGAGTCGGTCGGCGCCGGTCAGGATCCCGACCGCGAGCTCGTCGCCGACCACCTCACGGGCAACCTCGTATACGCCGCGCCCGACTGGTCGCTCGAGGACGCCGCGGCCGCCATGGTGCGGGGAGGCTTCCGCCACCTGGTCGTGATCGAGGACGGAGAGATCGCCGGCCTGTTGTCGATGCGCGACGTGGTGCGGTGTTGGACGCAGGACGGCGCGACCTCCGAGATGTCCGCGTAGGCGAGCCGTCGGCTCGCCTACGGCGAGTTCTCAGTTCTCAGTGCTCGGCCCGGACCCTCGCGGCTGACAACTGACCACTGACAACTGCAGCTACTCGCGATGGTCCAGCGGCAACTCGGCGATGTCCCGCCTCGTCTCGCGCACCCACCTGATGAGCGTGAACAGGAAGATCGCGATCCCGACGATCGAGATGATGAAGTTGATCGTGATCCCGATCACCCCGAGCGTGATCCCCACGGCCATGAACACCGGCAGGAAGGTCGGTCCCGGGAGGTGGATCTCCTCGGCGACGGGAGGCGCCTCCTCGACGATCTCCTCGCGCTCGGTCACGAGATGTAGAGGGCGGCGGCGAGGAAGGACATTCCGAACATGAACAGCGTGACGGCCGCCGCGATCAGGCCGCTGCGGATGTTCTTGTTGGCGAGTCGGCGGTCCATCGAGGCTCCTTCGTATCAGGCGTGGACGTCGACCACCATCGCGGCGAACAGCAGCGCGAGGTAGGCGAGCGAGTAGAGGTAGAGGCGCAGCGCCGAGCGCCGGTCGGCCCGACGGTAGAGCACGACGGCTCCGGCGATGAAGGCGCCGCCGAGCAGCATCGAGGCGACGAGGTAGACGCCGCCGAACCCGCCGGCGCAGAACGGGAGCTGGGAGACGGCATACAGCAGCAGCGTGTAGAGCAGGATCTGGCGGCGCGTCTCGCGCTCGCCCCGGACCACCGGCATCATCGGGACGCCGACCTTCTCGTACTCCGCCTTCATCAGCAGCGAGAGCGCCCAGAAGTGGGGCGGCGTCCAGTAGAAGACGATCGCGAACAGGTACAGCGCGGTCCAGCTCAGGCCGCCCGTCGTGGCCGCCCAGCCCACGAGCGGCGGGACCGCGCCGGCGGCGCCGCCGATCACGATGTTCTGGGGCGTCGAGCGCTTCAGCCACATCGTGTAGACCCCGACGTAGCCCACGAAGCCCGAGAGCGAGAGCACCGCGGCGAGCGGATTCACGGTCAGGCTCAGCAGCGCGAAGGAGGCGGCGGCGAGGCCGATGCCGAACCACAGCGCAGCGCGGGGCGACACCCGGCCGGAGGGGACCGGCCGGGAGGCCGTGCGGGCCATCCGGGCGTCGATGTCCCGGTCCCAGAAGTGGTTGACGGCGCCGGCTCCTCCGGCGGAGAGGTAGCCCCCCAGGCAGGTGAGCAGGACGAGCTCGATCGACGGATCGCCGGCCACGTACATCGTCGTGACCGTCGTGAACAGCAGCAGCGTCTGGACCTTCGGCTTGGTCAGCGCGAGGTAGTCGGCCGCCAGCTGGCGGGCGCGGGCGCCGGCGGGCGCCGGGACGGCTGCGCTGGCGCGTGAGGCGGCCATCACGTCACGCCCGCGCCGTCGGTGTCGGTGTCGGCTGGGAGACCCGGCGCGTCGCGGCCTCCTCTTCGCGCTCGACCTGCCGCCGGATGTCCTTCATCGGCTCGACCGAGCGCACGCGCGGGATCACGTCGAAGTTGTTCTCGGGCGGCGGCGACGTGGTGAACCACTCCAGCGTGTTGCCCTTCCACGGGTCGGGGCCGGCCGTCACGCCCTTCTTCAGGCTGCGCACGAGGTTGTACGCGGTGACCAATACGCCGAGGGCGAGGATGAAGGAGCCGATGGTCGAGATCAGGTTGAGCACGTGGAGGTCGGCGATGTCCGGGTACTCGTACACGCGCCGCGGCATCCCCTCGAGGCCGATCGAGTGCTGGACCAGGAACGTCGCGTTGAAGCCCACGAACGTCAGCCAGAACGAGAGCTTGCCCAGCGAGTCCGACATCATCCGCCCCGTGACCTTCGGGTACCAGTAGTACAGGCCGGCGAAGATCGCGTTCACCGCGCCGGCGACGAGCACGTAGTGGAAGTGGGCCACGACGAAGTACGTGTCGGTCACGTACCAGTCGATCGGGAAGATGGCCAGCATCACGCCGGAGATGCCGCCGAGGGTGAAGAACGCCAGGAAGCCGACCGCGAAGTACAGCGGCGTCTTCATGATGATCGTGCCGCGCCACAGCGTGGCGATCCAGTTGAAGATCTTCACGCCGGTGGGGACGGCGATGATCATCGACGAGAGCATGAAGAAGGCCAGCACCACCGTGGACAGCGGGGTGGCGAACATGTGGTGCGC
This sequence comes from Solirubrobacteraceae bacterium, assembly GCA_035997675.1. GTDB lineage: Bacteria > Actinomycetota > Thermoleophilia > Solirubrobacterales > Solirubrobacteraceae > JALYZC01. The sequence continues at coordinate 3,821 of DASYIJ010000160.1, read as the reverse complement.
CCACACCAGGAGCGACAGGAAGGCGATGCCCACGGTCGCCGCCGCGATGGCCCGGTAGCCGAAGATCGGCTTGCGGGCGAACACCGGCAGGATCTCGCTGATGATCCCGAACCCGGGCAGGATCATGATGTAGACCTCGGGGTGCCCGAAGAACCAGAACAGGTGTTGCCAGAGTAATGCCGATCCGCCCTGCGTCGGGTCGAAGAAGTGGGTCCCGAAGTGTCTGTCCGTCAGCAGCAGCGTGACCCCGGCGGCGACGGAGGGCAGCGCCAGGATGAGCAGGATCGCGAAGGTCAGGATCGACCAGCAGAAGAGCGGCAGCCGCGACCAGCCCATGCCCGGCGCGCGCATGTTGAGGATCGTCACGTACAGGTTGATCGCGCCGAGGATCGACGACAGCCCGGTGAGGTGGATCAGGTAGATCCACGCATCGATGCCGCCGTCCGGTAGGTAGGCGCTGGAGGAGAGGGGCGGGTAGGACGTCCAGCCGGCCTGCGGCGGGCTCCAGAACAGCGAGGCGTAGAAGACGACGCCGCCGAAGACGAACAGCCAGAAGGAGAGCGCGTTCAGGCGCGGGAACGCCATGTCGCGCGCCCCGATCTGGAGGGGCACGAAGTAGTTGGCGAAGCCCGCCATCATCGGGACGACGAAGAGGAAGATCATCGTCGTCCCGTGCAGCGTGAACAGCTGGTTGTACGCCGTCGGGGTGAGGAACGTGTTCTCCGGCGCTCCGAGCTGAATCCGCATCAGCAGCGCCTCGGTTCCGCCGACCATGAAGAAGACGAAGGCGGTGACCATGTACAGGATCCCGATCTTCTTGTGGTCGGTCGTGGCCACCCACGACAGCCAGCGCGCCCGCGATGGCCGGGTGACGTCGCGGGTCAGGACCTGGGGCCGGGGCATCTTGCGCAGCGCGTACTCGGGTGTCGCCATGTCCTGGGTTCCTCTACTGGGACGGGATCGGGTTGAACTGGGCACGCTGCTTGACTGCCTGGGCGTTCGCCTGGTCGAGCTCGCGCTTCTGGCGCGCGACCCACTGCTCATAGCGGTCCACCGGCACCGCGCGGACGAAGGCCACCATGTTCGCGTGGCCGTACCCGCACAGCTCGGTGCACTGGCCGCGGAAGGTCACGCCGGTCTTGCCCTGGGGGATCGCGCTGGCCGGGACCTTGAACCACGAGTGGTTGGTGTAGCCGGGGATCGCGTCGAACTTCGGGCCGAGCTTGGGGATCCACCACGAGTGCGCGACGTCCTGGGACTGGATGTCCAGCGTGACCGTCGTGTCCACCGGCACGACCATCGTCTGGTAGGCGAAGGCCTTGTTCGGATAGACGAAGCGCCACACGAACTGCTGGCCGTTGATCTTGATCTTCAGGGACTTGCCGCCGGGGGGCGCGGGCTGGTCCAGCGCGGCGTAGCGCACGCCGTTGGCGCTGAGCTGGAGCCCGGCGGGGCCGCTGCGCGGCGGGTTCTTGATGGACGGGAGCAGCGCGAAGGTGACCGCCGTGAGGACGACGAGGATGAGGGCCGCCCCGATCGTCCAGCCGATCTCCAGGCGCGTGTTGCCCCGGATCTGCGCGGGGACGCGGCCCTTGCGGGCGCGGAAGCGGATCACTGAGTAGAGCAGCGTGCCCTCGACGCCGACGAACACGAGGATCGCCACGTAGAGCACGATCTTGTAGAGATCGTTGATCTCGTCGGCGTTCTTGGACCCGCCGTGCTCGGGGGTCACGAGGCCCGCGAACGCGCTGGCGGCGAAGACGAGCAGCGCGGCCAGGGCCAGCAACAGGGCCGCGGCCAGGCGGCGGGAGCGGCGGGTCAGCGGACGCCTCGGTCGCAAAGCCGCGCGATTCTATCCCTAGGGCTCACGACCCGGCGAACTTGGGGGGCCGCTTCTCGGCGAAGGCCATGACACCCTCGACGAAGTCGCTCGAGGCGGCCATCTCCTGCTGGATGTCGGCCTCGAGCTCGAGCTGCTCGTCCATGCCCCAGTAGATCCGGTTGTTGAGCTGGCGCTTGGTCCCGGCGAACGACCGCGTCGGCCCCTCGGCCAGCCGGGTGAGCATCGCCTCGCTCTCGTCCGCGAACCGGCCGTCCTGGTACACGCGGTTGATCAGCCCCCAGTCCAGGGCGGTCGCGGCCGGCACCTGCTCGCCGAGCATGGCCATCTCGAAGGCGCGCGTCTTCCCCGCGCGCGCGGGTACGAAAAGCGAGGAGCCCCCGTCGGGCACGAGGCCGATGTTGACGAAGGCCAGCAGGAGGTAGGCGGACTCGCTGGCCACGATCAGATCGCAGGCCAGCGCCAGCGAGCAGCCGATTCCCACGGCCGGGCCGTTGACCGCCGCGAGCACGGGCTTGGGCATGTTCCGGATGCCCGTGATGATCGGGTGGTAGCGCTCCGTCAGCGTGGTGCGGACGTCGGGATGGCCCTCGGGCGTGCGGTCGTCCTGGCTGCCCATGTCCTTGAGGTCGGCACCCGAGGAGAAGCCCCGGCCCGCCCCGGTGATCATCACCGCGCGGACCCCTTCGTCGTCGGCCACCGACTGCACCGCCGCGAGCAGGTCGTAGCCGAACTGGCGGTTCCAGGCGTTGAGGCGATCGGGCCGGTTGAGCTCGATCTTGGCGGCACCGCCGCGCCGGAGGAGGTTGACGGTGTCGTACTCGTGGGCCAGCTCGTAGTCGCTCATGGCCGGCATCCTATGCTTGGCGCGATGACCGAGCTGCCCGAGTCCGTACGCGTCCGCGAGGTCGGGCCGCGCGATGGGTTCCAGAACGAGCCCGAGGTCATCGCGACGGACGACAAGGTCCGGCTCGTCGAGGCCCTGGCGCGCACCGGACTGCGGCGGCTCGAGCTGACGAGCTTCGTGCGCGCCGACGTCATCCCTCAGCTGGCGGACGCCGCCGAGGTGCTCGAGGCCGTGCAGCTGCCGCCCCAGGTCTCGCGCAGCGTGCTCATCCCCAACGAGCGCGGGCTGGAGAACGCACTGGAGCACCGGGACCGCTTCGACGAGGTGAACGTGTTCCTCTCGGCGTCGGAGACCCACAACCGCAAGAACGTCAACCGCTCGGTCGCCGAGTCGCTGGACGGCGTGCGCCGCGTGCTCGGCCGCGCCGGCGAGGCCGGGCTGCGCCGCGAGGGCGTGATCTCGGTCGCCTTCGGGTGCCCGTATGAGGGCCACGTGCCGCCCGAGCGGGTGTTCGGCATCGCGGGCGACCTCGCGGAGGCCGGGGCCGAGGAGGTGGCCTTCGGCGACACGACCGGAATGGCCAACCCTCGTCAGGTGCGGGAATTCTTCGCGGCGGCGCGGACTGCGCTGCCCGGCATCGAGCTGACGGCCCACTTCCACAACACCCGCGGACAGGGCCTCGCGAACGTGCTCGCGGCGCTCGAGGTCGGTGTGGACTCGTTCGAGTCGAGCTTCGGCGAGCTGGGGGGCTGCCCCGTCCCCAAGGGCGCGACGGGCAACATCGCGACCGAGGACCTCGTGTCGATGCTGCACGAGATGGGGGTGGAGACCGGCGTCTCTCTCGAGCGCCTGCTGGAGGCCACGCGCGCCGTCCGGGAGGTGCTCGGCCGGCCGCTGGGCAGCCACGTCCTGACCGCGGGGCCGGTCCGCTGGAACGACACCTGACGACAGGCTAACCGTCACTTGACACTTACGTAAGTAATCGGTTACGGTGGCCGCATGGAAGCCGCCGCCCGCGCCATCGCCGAACCGCGCCGTCGCGCGATCCTGCGCCTCGTGCGCGATCGTGAGCTGAGCGCCGGGGAGATCGCCTCCCACTTCGACGTGACCCGGCCCGCTGTCTCGCAGCACCTC
>DASYIJ010000141.1:0-6779 GCA_035997675.1 Solirubrobacteraceae bacterium | reverse complement strand
CTGGGAGGAGATCGCCGGCGTCGAGGAGGCCAAGCACGAGCTCCAGGAGGTCGTCGAGTTCCTGCGCGACCCCAAGCGCTTCCAGAAGCTCGGGGCCACGGTGCCCAAGGGCATCCTGCTCCACGGCCCGCCCGGCACGGGGAAGACCCTTCTCGCGAAGGCGGTCGCGAAGGAATCGGGCGCGCAGTTCTTCGCTCAGTCCGCCGCCTCGTTCGTCGAGATGTTCGCCGGGCTCGGCGCCGCGCGCATCCGCCGCCTGTTCGCGATCGCCCGCAAGAACGCCCCGGCGATCATCTTCATCGACGAGCTCGACGCGGTCGGAGGGCACAGGGGCGCCGACATCTCAGGGGAGAAGGACCAGACGCTCAACCAGCTGCTGGTGGAGATGGACGGCTTCAGCTCGCGCAACGACGTCGTCGTCATCGCCGCCTCCAACCTGCTCGAGAAGCTCGACAAGGCGCTGCTGCGGCCCGGACGCTTCGACCGCCAGATCTTCGTGTCCCCTCCCGACGTGCGCGGTCGCGAGGGCATCCTTCACGTCCACACCGCACGCCAGCCCCTCGGCGAGGTGGACCTCGAGCTGATCGCCCGTCAGACCAGCGGCCTCACCGGAGCCGATCTGGCGAACATCTGCAACGAGGCGGCGATCTTCGCCGCCCGCCGCGATTCCGAGCTCGTCACGCAGCGCGATTTCGACTCGGGCCTGGAGCGGGTGATCGCCGGGATGCAGTCGCGCCGCAAGCTCAACGAGCACGAGAAGCGCGTCGTCGCCTACCACGAGGCGGGCCACGCGCTGTGCGCCGAGCTGCTGCCCGGGGTGGACCGGGTCCACAAGGTCTCGATCGTGCCCCGCGGGCGCGCGCTCGGCTACACGCTCAACCTCCCCGCCGAGGATCGCTACCTCAAGACCCAGGAGGAGCTGATCCAGTACATGACGGTGCTGCTCGGCGGTCGCGCGGCGGAGCAGCTCGTGTTCGGCGCGATCACCACCGGGGCCGCCGACGACCTCAAGCGCGTGGCCGAGATCGCCCAGGCCATGGTCCACGACTACGGGATGGGCAGCGCCCTGTCCTCCCGCAAGATCGGCATCGACGGCTCCGAGCTGTCGGACATGACGCGGCGCATCCGCGACCAGGAGGAGAACGAGCTCGCGGACGAGGCCCAGCGCCGCGCGCGGCAGCTGCTCATGGGCCATCGCGAGCAGCTCGACGAGCTCGCCGACACCCTGCTGACCAACGAGGTGCTGGAGCGCCCGGAGATCGAGCGCGTGATGGGCGACGAGGCGAGCAGCGATCGCGGCCCTCTGACGGGCCTGCGCGTCGCTGCGGCCACCGAGCCCAAAGAGCCGCCCGAGCAGTCGAAGTAGACTGCCGGCCGCATGCTGGCCCAGATCGACCACGTCGGCGTCGCCGTCGAGGACATGGACGCGGCCCTGACCCTGTACACGGGGCCGCTCGCCATGCCCCTGCAGCACCGCGAGACGGTGCAGGAGCAGGGCGTCGACGCCGCACTGCTCGGCGTCGGCCCGGGGCACGTGGAGCTGCTCTCGCCCCTCGGCCCGGACACGCCCGTCGGGAGGTACCTCGAGCGGCACGGCCCTGGGCTGCACCACGTCGCCTATGCCGTGGAGGACATCGACTCCGCGCTGGAGCAGCTGCGCAGCGCCGGCCTGCGGCTGATCGACCAGACGCCCCGCACCGGCATCCGAAACTCGCGGGTGGCGTTCCTGCACCCGGGCGCGCTCGCGGGCGTGCTTACCGAGATCGTCCAGCCGGCAGAGGAGGATTGACCATGGCCTCGGATCGTCCCCAGCGCATCTCCGTCGGCTTTGCGGGCGGGCAGGTGCTGTCCGCCCGCGTCAACTCAGACGAGCTCAAGAAGCTGCGGCGCGCGCTCGAGAGCGGCGGCTGGCACGAGCTCGACGCGGAGGAGGGCACCGTGGCGCTGAACCTCGCCACGGTCGTCTACGTGAACGTCGAGGCCGACGAGCACCGGGTCGGCTTCGGCACCTGACCCTCCTGGGAGCCTCGTGAAGGTCGGCATCGTCGGGCTGCCCAACGCCGGCAAGTCGTCGCTGTTCAACGCATTGACGCGCGCGGGGGCCGAGGCGGCCAACTACCCGTTCACTACGATCGAGCCCAACGTGGCCGTCGTGCCCGTCGCCGACGACCGCCTGGAGCGGGTCGCCGAGGTCCTCAGGGCCAGTGAGGTGATCCACGACACCATCGACTTCCACGACATCGCCGGCCTCGTCGCCGGCGCCCATCGCGGCGAGGGGCTGGGCAACCAGTTCCTGACCCACATCCGCGAGACCGACGCCATCGTGCACGTCGTGCGCGTCCACGGCGACGAGGGCGTCGTACATCCCGAGGGCCGCGTCGATCCCGCCGCCGACATCGCGACGGTGGAGACCGAGCTGCTGTACGCCGACCTCGAGCAGGCGGAGCGGCGCCTGGAGCGCGTCGAGAAGACGGCGCGCGGCGGCGACAAGTCCGCGATCGCCGAGGAGGCCTGGCTGCGCGAGGTGATCGCGGCGCTCGGAGCCGGACGACCCGTGCGCACCGTGCCGGTGCCCGACGCGGCCGCGCACGCGCCGGCCGCACTGCACGCGCTGACGTCGAAGCCGGTGCTGTTCGTGGCCAACGTCGACGAGGGCTCCGACGAGGTCCCGGCCGCGGTGGCCGAGCATGCCGCTGCCAACGGCGCCGTCGCGGTCGCGGTCTCGGCGCGGCTGGAGGCCGAGCTGGTCGAGCTCGACGCCGACGAGGCGGCGGCGATGCGCGCCGAGCTCGGTGTCGCGGAGCCGGGGTTGGACCGCGTCGTGCGCGGCGCGTTCGAGCTGCTCGACATGATCGCCTTCTTCACGGCCGACGCGGGCAAGCCAGCCCAGTCGCGTCACCTGCGCCGCGGACTGACGGCGTGGCACGCCGCCGGCGAGGTGCACACCGACATCCAGCGCGGGTTCGTGCGGGCCGAGATCGTGAGCTGGGACGAGCTCGTGGACGCCGGCGGATACGCGGCGGCACGCGATCGCGGCACGCTGCGCGTCGAGGGCCGCGACTACGTCGTCGCCGACGGCGACGTGGTCCACATCCGCTTCACGCCCTAGCCCCCGGCCAGCTTCTCCAGGCGCTCGGCGAGGCGGTTCATCCCCCGCTTGCGCGCCGCGGCCGCCCCGCCGCGGAGGTCCGTCGGCCGGTCGGGCGGTCGCTCGAGGTCGAGCTCGCGCAGGGTCGCGATGTCCTTGAAGCTCCGCAGCTCGTCGGCCTGGTCGTGCAGCGCGGCGCGCACCCGCGGGGTCTCCCCGGCCCACCCCTCCAGCGCGCCCTCGAGCGAGCCGTAGCGGTGGAGGAGGTCGGCCGCCGTCTTCGCCCCGATCCCCTTCCCGCCCGGGAGTCCGTCGGAGGGGTCCCCGCGCAGCGCGATGAAGTCGGGGACGAGCTCGGGCGGCACGCCGTAGCGCTGGCGCACCTCGTCGGGGTCGACCACGTCCGCGCCCCGGGAGCCGCTGCGCAGATACAGCACCGTGACCGAGTCGGACGCGCACTGGTACATGTCGCGGTCCCCCGTGAGGATCAGCGTCTCGCCGCCGGCCGCGGTCTCGATGGTGGCGAGCGAGCCGAGCACGTCGTCGGGCTCGACGTCGGTGACCGTCAGCGTGGTCCAGCCCAGGGCATCGAAGAACTCGGCGGCCTCGGCGAACTGGCGTCCCAGCGGTTCGGGCGGGTCCTCGCGGTCGGCGTGGTAGCCGTCGTAGAGGTCCGTCCGGTACGTCGCCGCCTCCTCGCCAAAGCACAGGACCACGGCGCGGGCGGGGCGGCGCTCGAGCTCCAGCAGGATCAGGTTGGTCGTGCCGAGCAGCGCGTTGACGGGCTGGCCGTCCTTGTCCGTGATCGAATCCGGCAGCGCGAAGAAGGCCCGGAAGAGCAGCGACGGCGCGTCGACGACCAGCAGCGGGTCGCTCATCGCGGAGCCCGCCACATCGGCCATACGGGTGGGCCCTTGGGCAGGCGCAGCTCGTCCGTCACGCGGAAGCCGTGCCGCGCGTAGAAGGCGATGTTGCTCTCCTTCGAGGACTCGAGGTAGGCGGGTACGTGGTCGCGGTCGCACAGCGCGAGCACGGGCGCCAGCAGCGCCGAGCCGATGCCCTCGCCCTGCCGCGGCGGGTCGGTGCCGAGGACGGCCAGGTGGAAGTGCGGGGGCGTCTCGGGGTGCGCGTGCTCCACCTGCGAGAGACCGCGCAGCACCCTCGGCAGGCGACGGCCCCATGCCGGCATGAGCGGTGCCAGGCCGAGTAGGTCGCGCGGGCTCATCCGCCAGCGGTCGGGCAGCGCCCAAATCGCCGCCCCGCTGCCATCGCCGGTCGTGTAGACCTGCTCCTGGCCGAGCAGCTGGCGCAGGCGGACCTCGAAGAAGCGCGTGTTCACGCGCGGGCGCCGACGGTCGCTCGGGCACGACCAGCGCGCGACCGGATCCTCGAGGAAGGCGCGCGCGAGCATCCGGCCGAGCGCCGGGACGTCGGCGGCGCTCGCCTTGCGAACCTCATGGGCCGTGGCGGCCGGCACGCCGGGGACCCTAGTACTCCCGGCCGATACGCTCCGGCCGACGCGAACGAGAAGGAGGACGCACGGAGATGCTCACGTTGACCGGGTTGGACGAGCTCAAGGCGCATGCCGGCCAGGACGTCGGGGTGTCCGACTGGCACGAGGTGACGCAGGAGGAGATCAACGAGTTCGCCGACGTCACCGGCGACCACAACTGGATCCACGTCGACGTCGACCGCGCCAAGAAGTCTCCGTTCGGCGGCACGATCGCCCACGGCTACTACACCCTCTCGCTCGCGCCGAGGTTCTCCTACGCGCTGATGTCGGTCGATGGCTTTGCCTTCGGCGTCAACTACGGCGTCAACCGGGTGCGCTTCCCGGCGCCGCTGCCCGTGGGCTCGAAGGTCCGCATGCACATGAAGCTGGCCTCGGTCGAGGAGGTCTCCAACGGCGTGCAGATCACGACCGAGCTGACGTTCGAGCGTGAGGGCGGCGACAAGCCGGTGTGCGTGGCCGAGTCGCTGGCGCGCGTGTACGGACCCGCGTAGCCGGTTACGTTCCGCTCGATGGCCGCGCGCAAAGCCTCCGACGTCTTCGTCGACTGCCTCCAGGCCGAGGGCGTCCGCTACGTCTTCGGCATCCCGGGCGAGGAGACGCTGGACCTCAACCAATCCCTCGCGGACTCTTCCATCGAGTTCATCGCCGTCCGCCACGAGCAGGGCGCCGCGTACATGGCCGACATGTACGGGCGCCTGACCGGCAGCCCCGGGGTATGCCTCGGGACGCTCGGGCCCGGCGCCACCAACCTCGTCACGGGCGTCGCCGACGCCTACCTGGATCACGCGCCGCTCGTCGCGCTGACCGGCCAGGGCGACCTCGAGCGGATGCACAAGGACTCCCACCAGTACATCGACACCATCTCGATGTTCCGGCCCATCACGAAGTGGAATGCGCGGCTGCAGTCGCCGGCCATCGTGCCCGAGGCCGTGCGCAAGGCGTTCCGCGTCGCCCGGGCGCAGAAGCCCGGCCCGACCCACCTCGAGCTGCCGGAGGACGTGATGGAGGCGCCGCTGGACGCCGCTCCGCTGCCGGTGCGCCACGACATCCGCCGTCCGATGCCCTCGGCGGCGGAGCTCGAGCGCGCGGCGGAGCTGATCCGGGACGCCGAATCGCCCATCGTGCTCGCCGGCAACGGCCTCGTCCGCGTCGGCGCCTCGTCCGCCCTGCGCGAGTTCGCCCGCGTCACCGGCATCCCGGTGGCCGAGACGTTCATGGGCAAGGGCCTCCTCGACTACGAGGACGAGCACTTCGTCGGCACCGTCGGCCTGCAGTCGCGCGACTACGCGCTGGCCGGCTTCGAGGACGCCGACCTCGTGATCACCGCCGGCTGGGATCTCGTCGAGCACGCGCCGAGCCACTGGAACCCCAACGGCGACAAGCGCATCGTGTGCATCGACACGGTCTCACCCGAGGTCGACGAGCACTACATCACCGACGTCGACCTGATCGGCGACATGGCTTCGATCCTGGAGTGGCTGGCGCAGGCCGTTCCCGGTGCCCGCGAGGCGCCGATCTCGAGTCGCCTCAACGACATCGTGATGAGCTACTTCGAGGGCGCGCGCGACGACGACCACTTTCCCGCCCAGCCGCCGCGGGCACTGTGGGAGATCCGCCAGGCGCTCGGGCGCGAGGACATGCTGATCTCGGACGTCGGCCTGCACAAGCTGTGGATCGCGCGAATGTTCCCGGCGCACGAGCCGAACACCGTGATGATCGCCAACGGCCTGGCGGGCATGGGAATCGCCGTGCCGACCGCGATCGCGGCCAAGCTCGTGCACCCGGAGCGCAAGGTCGTCACCGTCAACGGCGACGGCGGCTTCTTGATGAACGTCCAGGAACTGGAAACGGCCAAGCGGCTGGGCGTCGCGACCGTGAACATCATCTGGGAGAACCGCCAGTTCGGCTCGATCGTGTGGAAGCAGGACAAGAAGTTCGGCCGCCACTTCGGGGTCGACTTCACCAACCCGGACTTCGTGGCGCTGGGCGAGGCCTTCGGGCTGCCGGCCTGGCGCTGCGAGTCGATCGACGACTTCTCCGAACACCTTCGCCGCGCGCTGGACCTCGACGTGCCCTCGCTGATCGTGCTGCCGATCGACTACTCCCTGGACGTGACGATCTCCGAGGAGCTTGGCACCGAGACCGTCGCGACCTAATACTCGACGGACCAGCGCCACC
>DASYIJ010000018.1:0-36066 GCA_035997675.1 Solirubrobacteraceae bacterium | reverse complement strand
CGGGAAGGCGGCGAGGACGGCCAAGAGGGCGAACAGCAGCCGAGCGGGCCTCATGTGAGCGGGAGAAACCGCACGATGGCCCCAAGTTGCGTCATTGCCCCGGGAGCATGTCCGATCCGGCGGACGCGTGCCTAGACTCCGGTCCCCCATGGCCTCGCTCTATCGCCGCCATCGCCCGCGCACGTTCGACGATGTGGTGGGCCAGGAGCACGTGGTGCGCACGCTGCGCAACGCGGTCGACCAGGGCAAGGTCCACCACGCCTACCTCTTCGTGGGGTCGCGCGGCACCGGCAAGACGAGCATGGCGAAGATCCTCGCCGCCTGTCTGAACTGCGAGCGCGGACCGACCACCGAGCCCTGCGGCACGTGCGAGTCCTGCGTGGCGATCGCCAGCGCGACGTCGCTCGACGTGATCGAGATGGACGCGGCCTCGAACAACTCGGTCGACGACATCCGCGAGCTGCGCGAGCGGGTCGCCTACGCGCCCGTCTCGGGGCGCCACAAGATCTACATCCTCGACGAGGCGCACATGCTGTCCACCCAGGCGTGGAACGCGTTCCTCAAGACGCTCGAGGAGCCGCCGCCCAACACGATCTTCGTGCTCGCCACGACCGAGGCGCAGAAGGTCCTGCCCACGGTCGTCGACCGCTGCCACCGCTTCGACTTCGCCCGGCCCGCGGCGAGCGACATCGCGACCGTCCTGCGACGCGTGGCGGGCGCCGAGTCCATCGAGCTGCCCGACCCGGCCTGCGCGCTGATCGCGCGCTCGGCCACGGGCTCGTTCCGCGACGCGCTCGGCACGCTGGAGCAGCTCGTCACCTACGGCGGCTCGTCGATCGAGCTGGACTCGGTGCTCGCCGTCCTCGGGGTGGCGGACGCCGAGCTGCTCTTCGACGCGATGGACGCGGTCGCCGCCGGCGACGCGGCCGCCGCGCTCGGTGGGGTCGCACGGTTGAGCCGCTCCGGTCGCGACGCCGGGCAGTTCCTGCGCGACCTCGAGACCCACGCCCGCGAGCTGCTCGTGGTGCAGACGCTGGGCGAGGTCCCGCCCGAGCTGCGGGTCACCGACGATCGTGACGAGCGCATGGCGGAGCAGGCAGGCCGCGTCGGCCGGGCCGAGGTCGTGCGCCTGCTCGACCTGCTGGCGAACGGGCTGGAGGCGATCAAGAACGGCTCGGAGCCCCGCACGCAGCTCGAGCTCGCGCTCGTGAAGGCCGCCGCGCCTGAGGTGGACGCATCCACGCGCGCGCTGCTGACCAGGGTCGAGCGGCTGGAGGCCCTCCTCGCCCAGGGTGGCGCCGACAACGCGCGGTCCGTGCGCGCGGTCGGCCAGCCGCTCCCGGACTCGCCCGCGCCGCCGCCGCCGCCGGCGGAGAGCGCCGCCCCGGCCGTCGGAGCCGCCGCGGTCGCGATCGCGGTCGAGACCGAGCGGCCGGAGGAGCAGGCCGAGCCCGATCCCGCGTCCGCGCCGGTCGCCGAGCCGGTCGGCGCCGTCGACCTCGAGGCGCTGCGCACGCTCTGGCCCGCCGTGCTGGACGCGGTGCGCGAGCAGAACTCGATGCTCGCGGCGCTGCTGGATGGCGCCAACCCGGTCGCGCTGGTCGGCGACGAGCTGACGGTCGCCTTCTCCGAGTCGCGCGCCTTCCTCAAGCGCAAGGCCGAGGACGCCCCCAACCGGACGGCGCTCGCGGGCGCGATCCAGACGGTCAGCGGCGCCGCCGTTCGTCTGACCTACGAGCTGCGCCCGGACGACGAGGGCCCGGAGCCGCCCGTGGCTCCCAGGCTGTCCGACGACGAGCTCGTCAGCCACTTCCTGGAAGAATTCGACGCCGAAGAGCTGCCCGAAGAGGAGCGCCAGGCCTGATGCCCCAACCACCGAACATGCAGCAGATGCTCAAGCAGGTACAGAAGATGCAGCAGGACATGGAGGCCGCGCAGGCGGCGCTGAAGGATGAGCGTGTCGAGGCCTCCGCGGGCGGCGGCATGGTCCGCGTCGTCGTCTCCGGCGACCTCCAGGTCAAGGAGATCCGCATCGATCCCGAGGCGATCGACCCCGAGGACCCCGAGCTGCTGTCGGACATGGTTCTCGCCGCGGTCAACGAGGGCCTGCGCTCTGCGCAGGAGCTCGCGGCGCGGAAGCTGGGCGGCGTCACCGGCGGGCTCGGCGGGATGCTGCCGCCGGGCCTCGGCCTCTAGCCGGCCCGCGCCGCCGTGTCCGACGCCGTCTACGCCCCACCCGTCCAGCGGCTGATCACCGAGCTCGGCAAGCTGCCCGGGATCGGGAACCGGACCGCCCAGCGCCTCGCGTTCCACCTCCTGCGCGCGACCGACGAGGACGCCGCCGCGCTGGCGGACGCGATCCAGGAGGTCAAGGCGCGCATCGGGCTGTGCGAGGTCTGCTTCAACCTGGCCGACGGCCCGCGCTGCCGCATCTGCCAGGACTCGCGCCGCGACGCCGGCCTGATCTGCGTGGTGGAGGAGCCGGGGGACGTGATCCCGATCGAGCGCACCCACGAATACCGCGGCCGCTACCACGTGCTCGGGGGTGCGCTGTCGCCGATCGACGGGGTGGATCCCGACGACCTCAAGATCGCCGAGCTGTACGCGCGCGTGGACGGCGGGAACGCCGCGGAGCCCGTCCGCGAGGTGGTGCTGGCCACCAACCCGACCACGACAGGCGAGGCGACGGCCCTGCACATCGCGGAGGCCCTGCGCGGGCGCACGCCCGACGTCACGGTCACGCGCCTCGCCAGCGGGCTGCCCGTGGGCGCCGACCTCGAGTACGCCGACGAGGTCACGCTGGGCAAGGCGTTCGTCGGGCGTCGGGCGCTGTAGGGAGCCCCGGTCGGGAGCCCTGGGTCGGCAGTCGGACCAGGTCCCAGTCAATCGGACCTTTTTTTTGCCAAATCGGCTAAGCTGCCCTCCGGGAAGCGCCGTTGCATTGGAGGCAACGATTAAGTTCTTACAGCGACGGATCGCTACGGTGCTGCCCCTGGCCATTGGCCTGCTCGTGGTTGGCGGCGGCGTAGCGTCACCTGCAGCACACGCTTCGCTCTACCCGGCGGGGTTCTCTGACAGCACGATGGTCTCGGGCCTCACGGCGCCGACCGTCGTCGCGTGGGCGCCCGACGGCCGCATGTTCGTCGCGCAGAAGGGCGGACAGGTCCGCGTGCTCCCGGCCGGAGCGCAGGCCAACCAGTCGGTCCAGCTCCTGGACATCTCGGACCACGTCAACAACTACGGCGACCACGGCCTCCTCGGCATCGCCGTCGATTCGAGCTTCGCGACGAACCACTACCTGTACCTCCTCTACGTCTACGACGCGAATCCGATCAATCAGACCGGGGCCAAGACCTCGCGGCTGTCGCGCGTGACCGTGAACGCCAACAACACGGCGTCGGCCGAGACCGTCCTGGTCGGCACGAGCCCGTTGCAGCCGTGCCCCGTGGCCGCGAACATCCTCGACTGCATCCCGGCGGATTCCACGACCCACTCCATCGGAACCGTGCGTTCCGACGCCGACGGAACGCTGTGGTTCGGCTCCGGGGACGGCTCGGACTACGGCGGTGTCGACGTGCGGGCGTTCCGCACCTACGACGAGCAGACCTACGCGGGCAAGATCATGCACATCGACCGCAACGGCAACGGCCTGCCCGGTCACGCGTTCTGTCCTTCCGACACCGACCTCACCCACGTCTGCACGAAGCTCTACGCCAAGGGCTTCCGCAATCCCTTCCGCTTCACGCTGGGCGCGTCCGGCCCCCAGGTCGGGGACGTGGGCTGGAACAGCTACGAGGAGGTCGACCTGCTCAACGGCGCCGGCAAGAACTACGGCTGGCCCTGTTACGAGGCGGGCACCCGCACCCCCGGGTACAGCGCCGATGCGCGCTGTAACGGGCCGACCGGCGAGTACTCGAAGGAGGGCACGGCCAACGCCGACGTCGGCCCGGACTACTCCTACCCGCACGGGGCGTCCAACGCCGTCGTGGGCGGGCCCAAGTACGCCGGCAGCGCCTACCCGAGCACGTACACGGGCAACCTCTTCATCGGCGACTACGCCACGAATTCGCTCACGCGGCTGGTGCCGAACGGCTCGGGCGGCCTGAATGCCCTGAGCTTCGGGACGGGCGTGAGCGCGCCGGTCGACATCGAGCCGGCCCCGGACAACGGCGACCTCGTCTACCCCGACATCGCCAACGGGATGGTCAACCGGATCTCCTACTCGTCCGCCACCCGGCCGGACCTCGCGCTGGGCAAGCCGACCACGGCCTCCTCGTCCGAGAACGCGGGCCTCGGGCCGGAGAACGCGGTCGACGGCAACTCGGGCACCCGCTGGAGCTCGGGCTTCTCGGACGGCCAGTGGTGGCAGGTCGATCTCGGCAGCAGCCAGACCGTCGACACGGTGACGATCAACTGGGAGGCCGCCTACGCGTCGCAGTTCCAGGTCAGCACGTCGACCGACGGGACGAATTTCACGACGGCCGCCACCGTGACGGGGACCGGCGCGGGACTGCAGACCGTGCCCTTCACCGCGCGCGCGGCGCGGTACGTGCGCATCACCGGTACGACCCGCGCCACGCCGTGGGGCGTCTCCTTCTGGGACGCAAGCGTCTACGGGCCGTCCACCCCGGTGTCGCCCGACCTGGCGCTCGGCCAGCCCGCCTCCTCCTCCTCGTCGGAGGATGCCGCCACCCTCGGCCCCGCCAACGCGGTCGACGGCCTCTCGAGCACACGCTGGAGCTCGGCGTTCGCCGACGGAGAGTGGTGGCAGGTGGATCTGGGGAGCGCCAAGACCGTCAGCTCCATGACGATCAACTGGGAGACCGCGTATGCGTCCCAGTACCGCATCAGCACGTCCACCGACGGGACCAATTTCACGACGGCGGCCGACGTGACCGGTACCGGTGCCGGACCGCAGACGACCGCGTTCGCGGCGCGAACCGCCCGCTACGTGCGGGTCACGGGCACCACCCGCGCCACCCAATGGGGTGTCTCCTTCTGGGACGCCAGCGTCTACGGCCCGGCGGGCAACCGCGCCCCGACTGCCGTGGCCAGCGGCACGCCCACGTCCGGCGCGGCTCCGTTGAGCGTCGCCTTCAAGGGCGACGGATCGACCGACCCCGACGCCGACACGCTCACCTACGACTGGGACTTCGGCGACGGCAGCGCGCACTCCACCAGCGCCAACCCGACCCACGTCTACTCCACCGCCGGCGTCTACACCGCCCGGCTCACGGTCAACGACGGCCACGGAGGTACCGACAGCCAGACGGTGGGCATCACGGCCGGCAACCCGCCCACGGTGACCATGACCTCGCCGACCAACGGCTCGACCTACCGTGACGGCCAGGCGGTCTCCCTCGTCGGATCGGCGACGGACTCCCAGGGCCGCGCCCTGACGGGATCCGCGCTGGACTGGCACGTGATCCTGCATCACGTCGCGCACATCCACGACCTCGGCCACTTCACGGGATCGCCGACGAGCTTCGTGCCGCTGACGAGTCACGACTCCGACTCCAACTACGACGTCACGCTCACGGCGACCGATGCGAGCGGCCTGAGCACGTCGAAGACCGTCAACATCATCCCGCAGACCGTCTCGTTCACGCTGGCCTCGGCTCCGGCGGGCGCGCCGATCAGCTACGCCGGTGTCAACCAGACCGCGCCGTTCACCACCAACGCGGCGGTCGGCTTCGCCACGACGATCACGGCGGCTCCGTCGTTCGTCGCGGGCGGGGTGACGTACAACTTCGTCAGCTGGTCCGACGGCGGGGCGGCGGCGCACAACATCACGATCCCGGCGACGAACACGACTCTGACCGCGACCTACTCGGGGCAGCGCGAGGACAAGGCGCTCGGACATGCGACCAGTGCGTCGAGCACCGAGGCCTCGGGCCTCGGGCCGGCCAACGCGGTCGACGGCAACTCCGGCACACGCTGGAGCTCCAGTTTCACGAACAGCCAGTGGTGGCAGGTGGACCTCGGACGCGCGCGCTCGGTCGACACCGTGACGCTCAACTGGGAGGCGGCGTACGCCTCCACCTACACGATCAGGACGTCGACGAACGGGACGACGTTCACCACCGCGGCCACCGTGACGATCAACTCGCCGGGCGTGAAGACCTCCAGCTTCACCGCCCGCAGCGCTCGCTACGTCCGGATCACGGGCACGACGCGAGCCACCCAGTGGGGCATCTCCTTCTGGGACGCGTCGGTGTTCGGCGCGCCCGACTGATCAGCCGCGGCGGGCGGCGGATCGCAGCGCCGACCACGCCGGCTTCTGGCTCCCGTTGAGCCGCAGCACGCCGAAGTGACCCTCGCGCACCGGGCTGGTGCGGTAGTCCTGGAGGGCGTACACGAAGACCGCGTCGACGTAGCTGCGCCAGCGCGTCCGCGTGAGGTGGAAGAACGACCGCAGATCCGCGGCCTGCTGGCGTTCGTTCACGCAGCTGCTCGGGCACGTGGACCAGCCGACTTCGGTCACCCACAGGTGCTTGGCGGCGTCGCCGTGGGCCACCAGCGCGGCGCGGACGCGCTCGAGCCGGCGGGCCTGGAGCGCGCCGCTGGTCGGGTCGTAGAACGTGGGCGGGGCGGGGTCGCTGTACGGATGCACGGCGATCCCGTCGAAGAGGCGCCCGAAGCCCGGGACGGCCGCGTACATGCCCTCGATCCAGTTACCGAACGTGTGGCCCCCGTCGGGGGTGTAGGTCGACTCGCCGGCGATGAGGAACCGCACCGACGGGTTCGCCAGCCGGCCGGCCGGCACGGCGGCCGCCACGAGGCGGGCGTAGCGCGCCGGGTCGGGATGGCCGCCCGAGAACTCCGGGTAGTAGGGCTCGTTGTAGAGCTCGATGTAGCGCGCCGGCCGGTACGGGAGGCGTGGGTGGCGTACCCAGAACGTCCCGCCGGGCCCGTACCGGGCGGCGACGCGGGCCGTCAAGCCGGCATACGCGACGATGTCGTCGGGCAGGTTGCGCTCGGAGGGCCCGGCCCACCGAGGCGGCGCATCCGGCACCGGGAGCACGGTGAGCCCGTACTGCGCCGCCACGCCGAACACCTCGTCCATCCGGCGCCAGTCGAAGCGCCCGCGGTGGGCCTCGATCTCCCCCCAGTTGGCGTCCTCGCGCACGTAGCGAACGCCGGCGGCCCGCGTCAGGTCGGCGCGCCGGCAGAGGCTGCGGCCGCTGAAGTAGCGCAGTGAGGCGTGCTCGCCGAACGCCCGCCGCTGCGTGCTCGGCCCGGCGGGGGCGGCCCGGGCCACGCGGCCGCGCACCGAACAGCGCGGTATCGCGTTGTCGGGGGGCGGGAGTGCCGGTGCGGCGGGGCTCGTCGGCGCGGGGGTGGGGGCCGGGCCCGACGGCGAGCCCGGGTTGGACGGCGCACAGCCGAACACGCACACCGGCGGGAGCCCGGGCACCACGATGGGCGCCGCCATCGTGGGAGCGGCGCCGATCGCGCCGGCGCAGCCCGTCAGCAACATCATTCGTCGCAGCCAACGCCGTTGGCGCGAGTTCGGGTCCATGCGAGCCTCGTTCCTGGGATTCCGTTCGCCAGTAAGGGTACGCTCGACATCTGTGTCCCTGTCGAGGTCCCCGTCGCCTGCCGCGAGCGGACCGCGGGCCGAACACCGTCCCGACGGCCTGATCCTGCGGCGCCCTCCGGCACTCGCCCGAGTCGCAAGCGCCCTCAAGCGAGAGGCGCCCCCGCCGGTCATCTTCGTCTACCACGGCGTGGGCGAGCCGCCGGTGACCGGCGATCCGCACGGGCTGATGCTGCGCCCGGAGCGTCTCGGCGAGCAGGTGGACGCCCTCCTGTCCTGGGACTACGACCTGATGCGCGCCGACCGCCTGTGGGGGGAGCTGCGCGACGACCCGGCGCGGCGGAGTCTCGCCGCGCTGACGTTCGACGACGCCCTGGCCGGCACGCTGGGCGCGGTGCTCGGCGTCCTCGCCGATCGCGGCGCCCACACCGCGGCGAGCGTGTTCGTCCCCAGCGGCCTGATGGGGAAGCCGCACCCGGACCTCGGCGAGGAGCATCGCATCGCCGATGCGGCCGAGATCCGCGAGCTGGCCGCCGAGGGCGTGCAGATCGGCTCGCACACGGTCGACCACACCGATCTCACCCGACTCGATCCGGCCGCCGTGCTCGATCAACTGCGGCGGAGCCGAGCGACGCTGGAGGACCTGGTGAGCGCGCCCGTGACGATGGTGGCCTATCCGTATGGCCGGTACTCGCCGTCCGTCATGGCGGCGGCGCAGGAGGCGGGATACGACGCCGCGCTGGCGAGCGACGGAGGCGGGGACTGGCGCACCTTCGCGCTACCGCGCGAGGCCGTCTTTCCCGGCACGGGGCGGCATCGCCTCGCCCTGAAGGCGCGCGGCCTCGACGGGCCGGCGGCGGCGGCGGCGGGAACGCTGGCGCGCATCCGGCGCGCGGTCAGGCGGGCGTGACCGCCGTCAGTCGCTGCGCCGTAGCACGCGTCGGCGCGCGTTGACGGTCGACCAGATGACGCCGGACTTGACGCGGTCGACGGTCGTGTTATCGCCCGGCGGCCGGGGCGAGAGCCCCAGACGGCGAACCCGCGCGTTCCACATGTACACGCCGGCGCGCCGCAGGTTCTCGGGAGTGCGGAACCCCACCGAGAGCGACACCGCCACCGACTCGCCGTTCTCCACCCAGTGAGGGGTGTGCGGCGGTACGTGGACCCCCTGGTTGGGGGCCAGGTCGAAGTGCTCGGCCTCGACCGGCAGGTCCTGGGTGTTCCGGTGCCCGCCGTGGTGGAAGGCCTCGAGCTCGCGGTTGCCCGTCTCCTCGTCCGGGAACCGGCCGACGCTGATGCGCTTGTCGCCGCGGAGGTGGAGCAGGAACCCCAGCTCGGGGTCGATGTGGGTCGGCGTCGTGGAGCCGGGAGCCGCCATGAAGATCACGCTGTGATAGCCGCTCATGGAGGCGCGGCCGCCGTCGACCAGGGGCGCCACGTCGTCGAGGATGGCGTCGTAGATCTCCTTGTACCCCGGAGCCTTCTGCAGCTCGGGAAGGACGATCCAGCAGCCGTTGTCCTGGATGCCGCGGACGATCTCGCCCGGGCTGAGGTCGAGTTGCGGGACCTCGCCGTCGGGCACCACGGCGCCGACGGTCCCGAGGTTGTGCTCGACCTTCTC
Source organism: Solirubrobacteraceae bacterium (assembly GCA_035997675.1). Classification (GTDB taxonomy): domain Bacteria; phylum Actinomycetota; class Thermoleophilia; order Solirubrobacterales; family Solirubrobacteraceae; genus JALYZC01. Next base: position 26,905 of record DASYIJ010000018.1, on the reverse strand, counting down.
GGGCGGCAGGGAGTCGGCGAGCTCGGCCAGTGCCTCGTTGGTGAACAGCGGATGGTCGCTCAGCTCGTGGCTCACACGAAACGGCGCCGTGCCGAACTTCGCGCGCGCCTCGTCGAGGTCGTAGCTGACAAATTTTCCGTGCTGCGTGGGCGCGAGCTCGCGTGAAGTGGCTTCTGAGGGTTCCATTAGGCTTCTGTCGGTCGTGGGTACGTTGAGCTTTAGCCGTTGATGGTAACCGGTTCCACGGCGCGCGCTTGATGCGATGCGCCGTGATCGAGACTGTTGAGAACCTGGCCGGTTGCCTAGGTGATTGGGACGCTCTCTCGGTCGAGCTGGGCCGCCCGTTCTGTGCCCCGGCATGGCTGCTCGCGTGGTGGCGGCACGTGGCTCCGGCCGAGGCCGAGCTGCGCGTGCTGGTCGCCCATGACGGCGACGAGATGGTGGGCGTCGCGCCGTGGTACGTGGAGGACGCGGGCCGCCGCCGGGGGCGCTACCGGCCGCTGGGCTCGGACACCTGCGCCCGAGTCGAGCCGCTGTGCCGCCCCGGCCGCGAGGAGGAGGTCGCCGGCGCCTTCGCCGAGGCGCTGGCGCGGGCCCAGCCGCGCCCGGCCCTCCTGACCTTCGAGGGCATCGACTCGCGGTCGCCGTGGCCGCAGCTCATGCGGGGCGGGTGGCCCGCGGGCCGGCGGCCCTGGGTCGGTCGCATGCGATCCGATGCGGCTCCGACGATCGACCTGGAAAGCCGCGACTTCGACGAGTGGTTCAAGTCCAAGACGTCGCATTTCCGCCAGCGGATGCGGCGATCGCGCAAGGACTTCGAAGCGGCCGGGGGCACCTACCGCCTCTCGGACCGAGCGGACCTGGAGAGCGACATCGAGGCACTAGCGCGGCTGCACAAGGAGCGGTGGGCACATCGCGGGGGAACCGGGGCGTTCCGGGACGGCGTCGAGGGAATGCTCGCCGACGCCGGCCGGGAGCTGGTCGACTCGGGGCGCTTCCGGCTGTGGTCGCTGGAGCTCGACGACGAGACGATCTCCTCTCATCTGCTGATCGTGGCCGGGAGCGAATTCGGGTACTGGCTCACCGGATTCGATGCCGACCACGCGAAGATCAGCCCGGCGCGGCTGGGCATCCTCAACTCGGTCGAGGACGCCGCGACCCAGGGAGCCGAGCGAGTCGACCTCGGCGAGGGGCACAGTCCCTACAAGTACCGGTTCGCGGACGGCGAGGACCGCCTCGATTGGCTGTGGCTGGTTCCGCCGGGGGGCACCGCTCCGATGGTCCGTGCCGGGCTCTTGCCGCGGCGCATGCGGCGGGTCGCCTCCGAGCGGATGCCCTCCGGCATGAAGGCGCGGATGAACCGCGTTCTCCGTCGCCGATGACCGCCGCCGAGCGCCCGGAGCCGCCCCGCGAGACGGTGTCGGCCTGCATCATCGCCCGCGACGAGGAGCAGCTGCTGCCGGCGTGTCTGGCGAGCGTGGCGTTCTGCGACGAGATCGTCGTCGTGGATTCGGGATCCCGCGATGGGACCGTCGCGCTGAGCCGCGCCGCCGGTGCCCGGGTCGTCGAGCAGCCGTGGCTCGGCTACAGCGCGCAGCGCAACGTGGGACTCGACCACGCCACCGGCGACTGGGTGCTCGAGATCGACGCCGACGAGCGAGTCACGCCCGAGCTGCGCACGGAGATCGAGGCCTTCGTGGCCGATCCGCCCGACGGCGTCGACATGGGGGGGTTGCCCTGCCGCGAGCTCTTCCTCGGTGGCGAGCTCGGTCCCGCGAGCAAGTACCCCTACTACCGCCACCGGTTCTTCCGCCGCGAGGCGTACCGGCACGACGAGGCGCGCACCGTGCACGAGGGCCTGGTCCCCAACGGCCCGGTATGGCCGTTCACCGGCGACCTGACGCACATCCTCGCCACCGGATGGGCGGAGGCGGCTCGCGATGCGTGGGCCTACGCCCGCCTCGAGGCGGGGCACTTCACGAGCGCGGTGTCGGCGGGGCGCGTCGCCACGGGAGTGGTGGCTCGACCCCTGGCCAAGTTCGCCTACCGCGTGCTCGTCGACGGCGGCTGGCGCGACGGCTGGCGCGGCCTGACCAAGATCGCCCTCGACTGCGCCTCGGACTCCGTCGTCTGGCTGCGGATCGCCCTCGGCCGCCGCGGGTCGGTCCGGGGACGGTCGGGCATCCCCTCGCGGGAGCACTTCGGGCGGCTCGGTGCGCGGCGCCGCGGCCCGGTGAAGATCGTGGGGTGCGCGGCCGCTGGGGCGGCCGACGAAGCGGTGGCGTGGCTGGACTCCGCCCGTGCCGCCGGCGCCGACGTCGTCCTGGCGACGGACGCTTCGGGCACCGGGAACGGGGCGGTGCGGAGGCGCGGCGTCGACCGGGCCGGCCCGCTCGAGCTGATCCGCGCCCTCAGCGCCGAGGACCAGTTGCGTACGATTGATGCTCTCGTGGCGTTCGGGCCGCGCGCGAGGGCGCTCGTTCGTCTCGTGCCGCCCGCCCTCCGCGGGGTCGTCCCGCCGGTGGACCCCCGAAGTGCGCCCGAAGAGACCCCCGCGCGAGTGCAGCGCGCGATCCCAGATGAAGACGAGTGGAGCCAATGAGGCTGAATGGCCAGGACATAGTGTGCGTTAGCTACACGGACTGGAAGACGGACCTTCTGACCAACCAGAATCACCTGATGGTCCGGGTGGCCCGCGCCAACCGCGTGCTGTTCGTCGAATCGCTGGGCCTGCGGCGTCCGCAGCTTGCCGGGCGCGACGTCAAGCGGATGGCCCGGCGTCTGGTGAAGGGCCTGCGGGCACCGCGCGAGGTGGACGGACTGCGTGTGCTCGCGCCCCTCGTGCTGCCCCTGCACTCCAACGCGCTCGCGCGCCGCTTCAACGCCTGGCTCCTGCCCCGTCTCGTCCGCCGCGCCGCGCGGCGCATGGGGATGCGCAACCCGCTGCTGTGGTCGTTCGTGCCCCAGGCCGAGGTGCTGGTGGAAGCGCTGCAGCCGTCCCGCATCGTCTACTACTGCGATGACGACCACGCCGCCACCAAGGGGATCGACGCGGCCAGCTTTCGGGCCGCCGAGGAGCGGTTCGCCCGCCGCGCCGACCTCGTGCTCGCCAGTTCGCCCATGCTGCTCGAGCGCATGCGCGCGCTCAACGATCGCGTCCTCTACGCGCCGAACATGGCGGACACCGAGCTGTTCTCGCGGGCGCTGGACCCGGGGCCGGTCGACCCGGCGATCGACGCGCTGCCCCGACCCCGAGTCCTCTTCTGCGGCGCGGTCGAGGCGACCCGGATCGACGTGCCGCTCCTCGCGGAGCTCGCCCGCGCACGGCCGACGTGGTCGTTCCCGCTGGTCGGCCCCGTCGGCGCGGGCGATCCGCGCACCGACGTCGGTGCGCTGCGCGAGCTTCCGAATGTGCACCTGCTCGGCTTTCGTCCCTACACGGACCTGCCGTCGGTCATGCGGGGCGCCGACGCCGGCATCATTCCGTATCGCCTCGACGGCCCGATGGGGAGCGTGTTCCCGATGAAGGTGCACGAGTACCTCGCCGCGGGCCTGCCGTTCGTCTCGACGCCCCTGCCGGCATTGCGGGGCGTGGACGGCGTGGTCGAGGCCGCGGACGCGGGCGGGATGGCGGCGGCGCTGGACGAGGAGATGGCGACGGACACCGCCGAGCTCCGCCACGAGCGGTCGGAGCGGGCCGCCGCGCACTCCTACGATGCGCGCCTCGAGGAGATCGGCGAGGCGCTCTCCCGCCTATGACGGCACCCAAGCGCTCGCTCTACGTCTCGGCCTTCCCGGCCGCGCTCGGCGGCGGCCGCGCGATGCGCGACTACGCGATCGTCCGCGCGCTGGCGGCACTGGGGCCCGTCGACCTCATCTACGTGCCGTTCACGGGCGACGGCCAGCCGGCGCCCGAGTATCAGGCGATCCCCGAGCTCGAGCTACACCGCGTGCGGCCATCGCGCGGGCTCGCCCGCGCGCTCACATACGCACGGAAGCGGCTCGAGTTCGTCCCCGCGGTGTGGGCCCGCGGCTGCTCGCCCGAGCTGATCGAGACGGCCGAGCGCCTCGCCCTCTCCCCGGAACGCGGCCGCGTCATCGTCGGCGACATGCACTCGTCGACGGCGCTGCTCTCATTCGCCCGGACGCATCCCGTGATCTACAACGCCCACAACATCGAGTCGAGCTACCGCCACGACACGCACGGCCGGCGACCCTGGAATCGCTGGGCGATCCGCAACTTCGAACAGCGGTTGATCGGCCGGGCCACCGAGTCGTGGATGGTCAGCCATCCGGACATGGACGCGGCCCGCCGGATCGTTCCGGGCGCCCGGCTGCGCTACGTGCCCAACGCGGTCGACGTGGCAGGGATTCGCCCCCGGCCCTCCGACGGCGACGGCCGCACCGTCCTGCTCGTCGGGAACTTCGCCTATCCGCCCAACCGGTCGGGACTCGCCTATCTCGTCAACGACGTCCTGCCGCGAGTATGGAGCGAGCTGCCCGACACTCGCCTGCGGGTGGTGGGCCCCGACATCCCGCCGATGGCGTTCGCGGATCCGCGCGTCGACGTGATGGGCTTCGTCGACGATCTGGCCACCGTCTACCAGGATGCGGCGTGCGTGGCCGTGCCACTCCTGGAGGGCGGCGGCACCCCGCTGAAGTTCATCGAGGCGCTCGCGCACCGGGTTCCCGTCGTCGCGACGCCGCTCGCCGCCGCCGGCCTCGACGTGACCGCCGGCGAGCACTACCTCGCGGGCCGGGACGCCGCCACCTTCGCCGCCGGCATCGTCGAGGTCCTGCGAAACGGCGCTCCGGCCGTCGCGGCGGCCGGCCGTGAGCTGGTGGAGCGCGAGTACTCGATCCGCGCCCTCACGGAGCGGCTCGCCGAGTGACGGACCGCGCTCTGCGGATTCTGGTGGTGAGCAACATCTACCCGCCCGTCGTCCGGGGTGGCTACGAGGTCGAGTGCCGCAGCGCGGTGGAGGTGCTGCGCGAGGAGCACGAGGTCGTGGTGCTCACCTCCGACCTGGAGTCCGAGGGCATCGCGCCGATGGTCGGCGTGCGGCGCGAGCTGCCGTGGGTCGGCCCGCGCAAGCGCGACTCGCTCCGGGCGCCGGGGCTGGCGGTCCGCGGGGCCCGCGTGATCGAGCGGGTGCTGGACGAGGTGCGGCCCGACCTCGTGTACGTGTGGAACGGCGCGCGCATCCCACAGGCCGTGCTGCGGATTCTCGACCGCCACGACGTGCCGCGCGCCTATCGCGTCTGCGAGCACTGGTTCGGCGAGCTCTATCGCAGCGACCAGTTCATGCGCCACCTGTACCCGGGCGACCGCGGCGTGCGAGCCCTGTGGGCGCGGTGGGCCCGGCTGGTCAACCGCCGCCCGGACCTGCGCCTGAAGTTCACGCCCCCGGCACCGGTGGCGATCTCCTGGAACAGCGAGTTCATGCGCTCGCGTACGACGGTGCCGCCGACGTTCACGCCCGTCCTGGAGGAGATGAGCTACCCCGTGACGCCGCAGGTCGGGCGCTTCGCCGCGCTGGAGCGCCGGCCGCTGCCCGACCCGACGATCGCCTTCGTGGGCCGGCTGACGTGGGAGAAGGGCCCCGAGATCGCCTACCGGGCCCTCGCCGCGCTCGATCGTGACCACGGCGTACGTGCGCGCCTCGTGCTGGCCGGGGACGTCGACGACGAGGCGCGGGCCTCGCTCGCGCGCCTCGCCGGGGACCTCGGCATCGCCGACCGCGTGGAGCTGCGGGGCCGCCTGGACCGCGACGGCCTCGGCGAGCTCCTGCAGGGCGCGCACGCGCTCGTCGCGCCGGCGATGTGGGAGGAGCCGGCGCCGATGGTGGCGCTCGAGGCGGCCGTCGCCCGCGTCCCGGTCGTGGCGTCGCGGGTGGGCGGGATCCCCGAGCTCCTCCACGACGGCGAGCACGCCCTGCTCTTCCCGATGGGCGACGTCGACGCGTGCGCGACCGCGCTGGCCGAGACGCTTCAGCAGCCGGAGGCGGCGGCGGCGCGCGCCGAGCGCGCATTTGCGCGCGCCCGCCAGTTCACGTTCGAGCGCTATGCGCAGGAGACGCGCGAGTTCGTCGCCCACACCATGGAGGCGTTCGCCGAGAAGGCGCCGCGTTCATGACGGAGCCGCTCGTCTCGGTCGTTCTCGTGGTCTACAACAGCGCGGCCGATCTCCCGGGGTGCCTCCGCGCCCTGGCCGACCTTGACTACGAGGCACTCGAGGTGATCGCGGTGGACAACGCGTCGACGGACGCGTCGGCGGAGTGCCTCGCGGCGGCGCCCCTGGAGCTGACCGTCGTCGCCAACGCCCGCAACGAGGGCTTCGCGCGCGCGTGCAACCAGGGCGCGGCGCGGGCCCGGGGGGAGATCCTGTTCTTCCTCAATCCCGATATCGACATCCCGGCGGACTGCGTGGGCACGCTCGTGCGCGACCTCGACCGCGAGCCCGACGCCGGCATCATCTGCCCCACCGTCCTGCGACCGGGCGAGCCGATCCCGGAGCGGCCCTCGGGGGAGCCCTACGAGAAGGCCGCCATCCCCGGATGCTCGCTGATGATCGGGCGAGCTGCCTGGGAGGATCTCGGTGGCTTCGACGACGCGATCTTCCTGTACTGGGAGGACGCCGACCTGTGCTGGCGGGCCTGGCTGCAGGGCTGGCGCGTGCTGACGGATCGTCAGGCGTTCGTCCACCACGAGGAGGGCGGCCTGCAGGGCAGCGCGATGCGGGCCACGCAGCAGCTTCGCAACGGCCTGTACGTGCACCTCAAGCTCATGCGCTGGCGCCGGGTGGCCACCTTCGCCGTCATGCACGCCGCCAAGACGGCGCTGGACCTCGCGCGGTTCCGTCGGCTGTCGATACTGGCGGCGTGGCCCTGGAACCTGCGCCGGCTCCCCGCGACCCTGCGACAGCGCCGTGCGGTCGCCGAGCGGCGCGCCGTCGAGCCCCGGGAGCTCGAGCGGCGCATCGCGGCGCAGACGAGGGCCAAGCTCAGGTTCCGGTGGTTGCGCCCGCGCGGCGACCACTCCAGCGCCTAGGGTTTCGCCGGTGATCGAGTGACCCTCGAAGGCGCCGATCCGGGCGTGAGCCCTTTGAGCGGACCCGGCGCCGTCGGCGGCCGTCGCGCCCTGGGCGACATCCTGGTCCAGGTCGTCGGCCGGGTGGGCAATCTCGCGCTCGGCGTCCTGGTCACGGCGCTGGTGGCGCGGACGCTGGGCGACCGCGGGTTCGGGCAGTGGTCGACGGTCTTCATCGTGCTCCAGCTCGCGACGTACTTCACCGACCTGGGCCTGGAGAGCCTCGCCGTCCAGCGCGCCGCCGCCGATCCGGAGCGCGAGCCGCAATGGCTGGGCGCGCTGCTCGAGATCCGCGTCGTGCTTGCGGTCCCGTTCACGGTGATCAGCGCGATCGTCGCCGTGCTGCTCGCCGAGAGCCACCAGATGCTCGTGACCGGGCTGATCGCGTCGGCCTGCGTGGTGGTCAGCGTGCCGAGCGCGCTCGTGGCCGCGTTCCAGGTCCGCGTGCGCAACCACATCACGACCGGCATCGTCACCGCCAACAGCGTGCTGTGGGCCGCGGCCGTGATCGTGCTCGCCGATCGGAACGCGTCGATGGTGGCGTTCGCCGTCAGCTTCCTGGCGGTCGCGGTGGTGACGAGCGCGCTCCAGATCTTCTTCGCCCTCCGAACCACCTCGATCCGCTTTGGCGGAACGGCGCGGCTGCGCCGGGAGCTGATCGAGGTGGGCGTGCCGCTCGCGATCAGCGGCGTCCTCATCACCGCCTACGCGCGCATCGACCAGATCATCGTGTTCGAGGCGGCCGGCGACCGCCAGGCCGGTCTCTACGCGGCGGCCTACCGGATCCTCGAGCAGTCGCACTTCGTGCCGCTCGCGGTGATGACCACGCTCTTCCCGATGATCGCCGCGAGTTACGCAACCGATCGCGCGCGGGTACAGCGCCTGCTGCAGGTGGCCGCCGACTACCTGGCCGTAGTCTCGCTGGGGGCGCTCGCCTTCACGCTCGTCGCCTCCGACCAGATCATCCACCTGGTCTTCGGCCCCCAATTCGCCGACGCGGCTCCCGCCCTTCCGATCCTGATGGGCGCCTTCGTGCTCATCTCGTTCGGGTACCTGGCCGGGAACATGATCATCATCCTGCGGCTCCAGCGCGTGTTCATCCGCTACGCGCTCCTCGCGCTGGCGGTCAACGTGATCCTCAACCTCGCCCTCGTCCCGACCTACGGGTTCCTCGCCGCGGCCTGGATCACGCTGGCGACCGAGGTCGTGGTCGTCGCACTGTCGGTGCGCGCCGTGGTGCGAGAGCTCGGCTTCGCGCCGTCGCTGACGCGCATCCTGCGCACGGTGGTGGCGGCCGGCCTGCTGGCCGTCGCCCTCGCGGGGCTGCGGGAGGCCGGCGCCGAGCTGGGGATCCTCGCGGCCGCGGCGGTCGTGCTGTATCCCGCCCTGCTGATCGTCCTGCGCGCGGTCATCCCGCGCGAGGCGCTCGCGGTGCTGCGGCGCGAGTCGCCATGACCCCGCTGCGAGTCCTGTTCGTCAACGAGGGCGAGCTGGGTCCCGCCGTGATGGGGCACGGGTCGCTGGACGCCTCCCTGGAGGTCGGGCTGCGGGAGGCCGAGGACGTCGAGGCGCGCTTTCTGGGGATCCCGCCGATGGGTCGCGCGGCCCTCAAGCTGGCCACGGCGGCTCCTCCGGTGCTCGGAAGGCTCGACCTCGACCTCCAGACGTCGCGCTGGCATGCGGTGCAGGGCATCCGGGCGCGGCGCGCCATCCAGCGGGCTCTGCGCGAGTCGCCCGCCGACGTCCTGCACGTGCACTCGCACAGCCTGGCGCTGCTCCTCGGTGGCGTGATGCGCCGGGTCCCGACCGTGCTGTCGATGGACGTCAGCGTCTGGGAATGGCACCGCATGGCGATCTGGGCACCGCTGCGGCGGTATTCGCGCCTGGCCGTGAGCCCGAGCATCGTGGCCGAGCGCCGGGCGCTGCGGAGGGCGGCGCTGACCGTGGCCTGGTCGGATTGGGCGCTGCGCGGCGCCCGGCGCGAGGAGCCGCGGGCTCGCCTGGAGCAGCTGCATCCCGGGCTGGACCTGGGCGTGTTTTCGCCCGGCGAGCGCGAGGCCCGGCGCCGGCCGCGGGTGCTGTTCGTCGGCGGCCGGTTCGTCGAGAAGGGCGGCGAGGACCTCCTGGCCGCCCTCGGCCCCGGCCTCGGGCGCGATGTGGATCTCGACATCGTCACTCCGGCCGACGTTGCCGACACGCCCGGCGTCACCCGTCACCGGCTGCGTCCCGGCGACCCCGCGCTGGTCGAGCTCTACCGGCAGGCCGACGTCTTCTGCCTGCCGACGCGGGGCGACTCCAATCCGTGGGTCATCCTGGAGGCGATGGCCTGCGGTACGCCCGTGGTCTCGACCGCCGTCGGCGCGATTCCCGAATTGCTGGGGAACGGGGAGGCCGGCGTGATCGTGTCGCCCGGCGACGTGCCGGCGCTGCGCGACGGGCTCGGCGGGCTGCTGCGCGACGAGCCCCGGCGTCGGGAGATGGGCGCCGCCGCCCGGCGGCGCACCGAGGAGCACTACGACGCCCGCGTCCAGACGCGCCGTCTGCTCGAGAGCCTGCGACGCGTCGCCGCCCGCCGGGACTGACCACCCGGGTCAGCCGGGCTTGGGCTTCGGCTTGACGTAGCGCTGGGCGGCCGAGAGCCAGCCGAGCGCGGCGGCGATGACGATCGTGAAGCGCTGGTCGACGCCGGTGAACGTCGCGGTCGTCTCCGCGACGGCGAGGCCGACGAGCCCGCCGAACATCGCGAGGCCGGCGATGCGGAGTCGGTCGTCCTCGGCCCGCCGCCACAGCCGCAGCCCGCTGAGCATGCCGGCGATCATGATCCACGCGTACGCCGCCACGCCCAGGATCCCCATTCGCAGCCAGTACCAGAGCGCCGTGAAGTGCACGTACCGGCGATCGTGCTCGACCGAGAGGGGGTGGGGTGCGGCCCACGGAACGCCCAGGCCGATGCCGAAGAACGGGTGCGCGCTGATCTCGTCCAGCACGTTGTTGCGCTCGTCGATCCGGTAGCGGTCCTCGGCGTTCTGGCTGAGCTTGGCCGGATCCAGCGACTGGATTCGCTCCACGACCAGGTTGGCGGACTGGCGCTTGGCGGCGCCCGGGCCCTGCAGCTCCGTCGCCACGTTGAGCGAGAGCCAGACCGCGAGGACGACCGTCACCGCCCCCACCAGGATGTAGCGCCGGCCGACCCGACCGCTGCCCACGAGCACGACGATCAGGATCGCGATGACGGTGCCGATCCAGAAGCTGCGCCGGAAGGAGAGCACCAGCGACAGCAGCGCCAGCGCCCCACCGCCGTAGGCCCAGAGGGGAAGGCGCACGCGCGCGAGGAGAGCGATGAGGACACCGAGCAGGAACGTCATCGCCAGCCAGTTCGCGGTCGGCTCGTAGTAGGTGAGGACTCCGCCCGTGATCGCGATGCCGTAGCCGAGGGCCAGACCACCGACCCCCAGGGCGCTCTTGACGACGGCGAGCGCCGCGGCCGCGTACTCCACGAACAGCACGGCCGTCCGGGTGCGGAGCACGTTGACCATGGCGAACGGCACCAGCACGAGGTACAGGATCAGCCGCAGCGCGTCACGGATGTCGGCGGCGCTGGCCCCGTTGGAGAGGCCGTTGATGATCCCCATGACGATTCCCAGCACGAGCAGGAGGAGCGGCACGGTGAACGGCTCGGGAAGTCGGAACTCGCGGCGCGCGGTCGCGCCGACCATCACCGCGAGCGCGAGGAGGAGGAAGAGCATCTCGACCGGCGACAGGGCCCCGGAGACCGGCGCGAACAGGCGCGATCCACCCGGCGGCAGCGCGCCGGAGCTGGCTTCGAAGAGGACCGTGGGGACCAGGAGCAGCCCCAGCACCACGCCGGGCCGGCCGACCAGCGCCAGCGCGACGACCACGCCGGCGGCCAGGAGCAGGGCGGCGGGCCCCAACCGGTTCAGCGCCAGGGCGATCGCCAGGCCGCCGCCGGCGGTCGCGGTGACGACCAGGGCGGCGCCGCGCCAGCCGATCGTCGGCGTGGGAGATGCGGGGGCGGGCGTGCTCACGAGGCACGAAGGCTAACCGCCGGGTGGACGTTCGTCCGCTGACACCCACGCGGCTCCAGACCGCGTGGTTCGCGGTCGAAGCTGCCTGAACGAAAGAGGCGAGTGCGCAACACGCGCGCTCTCGACAAAGGCACACCCGTCGCGAGGCGGGGTCGCAAAGCCAGGGGCCTCCACGAGGCCGCCCAGCCACCGAAGGAGCCAAACCGAATGCGCACAGCCGCCAGGCCTCACGCCGCCCGTCCGAGCCGTCCTCTCATCGCCGCGACGTGCGCGGTGGGCCTGCTCGTCGCAGCCTTCGTCCCGCCGGTCGCCGACGCCAAGAAGCCCACGGCGAAGACGGCGAAGGTCTGCAGCGCGAAGACCGCCAAGGCCAACGCCAAGGCCAGGCGGACGGGCCGCGGCCGGATCGCCGTCTGCGTCGTCCGCAAGACGGTGGCGCGCCGGCCGGCTTCGAGGCCGAGGCCGAGGCCGACGCCCAAGCCGACCCCGACCCCGACTCCTACGCCCACGCCGACGCCGACGCCGACACCCGCACCCACTCCGACTCCGCCTCCGCCGCCGGCCCCGACTCCTCCGCCCGCGCCGGCGCCGGTCGCGCCCGTCCTGTCGGTGTCCGGTCAGGCCGTCAACTGGCAGGCGCAGTCCGGCGTCTCGAGCTACGAGCTCGCGATCGTGCGCAACCCGACGACGACGCGCGACACCACGTACCAGGTCGTCACCGGCACCAGCGTGACGCCGACGGCCGTCCCCGGCGAGACTGTCGCCTACGGGCTGCGAGCCTTCGTCAGCGGGGCCCCCTGGGCCCAGGAGGTTTCCGTCACGTACCCGGCAGCGACCCCTCCGCCGAATCCCACGCCTCCGCCGAACCCCACACCCCCGCCCACTCCCTCTCCGGTCAGCTCAGCGCTGCGCATCGGCGTGAACGCCGATACCCAGGGCTGGGGCTCGCAGATGGGCGCCCGCCAGGACGGCGTGCTGGGTATGGGTGTGAAGTGGCTGCGCGAGGAGTTCGCCTGGCGCATCGTCCAGCCCTCGGCCGGGACGTGGGACTGGTCGCGGTATGACCAGCTGCTCGTCAGCGCCGCACAGCGCGGCCTGACGGTCCTGCCGGTGTTGATGTCGACGCCCTCGTGGAACGGGCCGACGGTGACGACGATCCCGTCCGATCCGACCGCGTATGCCTCATACGTCGCGGCGGTCGCCGCCCGGTACGGCCCGGGTGGATCGTTCTGGGCGGCGCACCAGGACCTCGCGGCCTACGCCCCGCAGTACTTCGAGCTCTGGAACGAGCCCTACTACCCGGCCTTCTCCAACAACGACATCAACCCGGGTCGCTACGCGCGGCTCGTCAAGGCGGCCGGCTCGGCGGGTCACGCCGCCAACGGTCAGGCCAAGTTCCTGATGGCGGCCGAGACCGACGTCATGCCCACCGGAACCAACCAGTGGGTGAGCTGGACGGACGCGATGTATCAGGCGGTACCGGATCTGAACAACTACTTCGATGCCGTCGCGGTCCATCCCTACAGCGGGAACCTCGCACCCGATGCCACGTCGGGCGCTCCGATCCACGAGCGCTTCGACCGGATCGGCCTGATCCACGACCGGATGGTCGCCAAGGGCGCGTCCAACAAGCCCTTCTGGATCACCGAGGTCGGCTGGTCGACCTGCTCGGACACGAGCCAGTGCGTGAGCGAGGCCACCCAGGCCGACTACACCGCCCGCCTCTTCTCGACGGTGACGTCCAATACGTACAAGAGCTACGTCGCCGCGGTGATGCTCTACCGCTCCACCGACCTGGGCCCCTCCACCTCCTCGGACCGCGAGACCGTGTTCGGCCTCGCCCACGAGGACGGGAGCCCCAAGCCGGCCTGGAACGCGGTTCGCGCCGCCACCGGCCACTGAGCCGGCCCGAAGCCCCGACCGCGGTGGTCGGGGGGCCTGGACGGATGTTTGGGCTTTGCCGGGGATGCCTTGCGTCTCGGCGCCCGGGGCCGATGCATGTCGCGAACCCAGAGGAGCGCGCCGGACCGGCGCTCCCGACAAAGGCACACCCGTCGCGAGGCGGGGTCGCAAAGCCAGGGGTCTCCACGAGACCGCCCAGCCACCGAAGGAGCAGCCTCGATGCCGTCCAGCCCTCCGCTCAGCACTCTCCACCGCGCCCTCACGGGCGTGCTTGCGACCACCGTCGTGGCCGTCGGCGCCTCCCTCCTGCCGGTCGTTGCCACCGCCGCCGCCTCGGGCCCCAAGGCCTCGGCCGCGCGGGGCCTGAGCTGCCCGGTTCACACCGCGGCCAGCTCGCCCCAACGCGTCGCCCGCTATCGCCGGACGGTCGCCATCCGCCGCGCGCGCATCGCCCGTTACCAGCGCGACATGGCCCGGCATTCTCGCGCTCTGCGGCGCGCCCGGAGCGCCGGCACCCGCCGGCACCATGCCCGCGCGATCGCGCGCGACGCGCGCGCCATCGCCCGCCTTCGTCGCGCGCTCGCCTGCCAAACGCGTTACGTGTCCGTGTCGGCAAGCTCGGCCGGACCCGCCACCGGACCGCTCCATGTCGGCGTGAGCGCGGATACGCAGGGCTGGGGCTCGCAGATGGGCGCTCGCCAGGATGCCGTGTCCGGGCTCGGTGTGAAGTGGCTGCGCGAGGAGTTCTCGTGGCGCGTGGTCCAGCCCTCGGCGGGGACGTGGGATTGGTCGCGGTATGACCAGCTGCTCGTCAGCGCCGCGCAGCACGGCGACACCGTGCTGCCCGTACTCATCTCGACCCCGTCGTGGGCCGGCCCGACGGCGAACACGATTCCGTCGGACCCCTCGGCGTACGCCGCCTTCGTCGCGGCGGTCGCCGCCCGGTACGGCCCGGGTGGATCGTTCTGGGGCGCGCACCAGGACCTGGCGTCGTTCGCGCCGCGGACATTCGAGCTGTGGAACGAGCCCTACTACCCGGCCTTCTCGAATGGAGACATCGACCCGGGTCGCTATGCGCGGCTGGTCAAGGCGGCGGGCTCGGCGGGTCACGCCGCCAACGGTCAGGCCAAGTTCCTGATGGCGGCCGAGACGGACGTGCGCCCGACGGCGACCAACCAGTGGGTGAGCTGGACGGACGCGATGTACCAGGCGGTTCCCGATCTGAACAACTACTTCGATGCCGTCGCGGTGCATCCCTACAGCGGGAACCTCGCACCCGACGCGACGTCGGGCGCTCCGATCCACGAGCGCTTCGACCGGATCGGCCTGATCCACGACCGGATGGTCGCCAAGGGCGCGTCGAACAAGCCCTTCTGGATCACCGAGGTCGGCTGGTCGACCTGCTCGGATTCCAGCGCGTGCGTCAACGAGGCCACCCAGGCCGACTACACCGCCCGCCTCTTCCACGTGGTCTCCAGCACCTACAGGAGCTATGTCGCGGCGCTGTTCCTCTACCGCTCGTCCGACCTGGGGCCCAGCGGATCCTCGGACCGCGAGGCCAACTTCGGGCTCGCCCACGAGGACGGCTCCCCGAAGCCGGCCTGGGCCTCGGTCCGCGCCGCCGCCGGCGCCTAGGTGGGTCTGCCCCGCCCGCGCTCTGGCCTAGGGCAGGCGGAGCGTCCTCAGCGCCTCGCGCAGCCCGTCGACGTGAAGGAACGTGGCGTCGAACAGGTCGTCGTGGCGGAAGCGCACGATGCCCTCCTCATCGATGATGAAGGTCGCGCGAGACACTCCGGTTCCGGGCTTCGGCAGCCAGCGCCGCCCGGCCTTCCAGGGCCGCGTCACGCCGTAGGCCTTCGCGACCTCCGTTTCCGTGTCGGCCAGGAGGGGCACCGTCAGGCCGTGGTTGTCGATGAAGCTGCGGTGCGAATCGAGGTCCTGGCCGGAGATCCCCACGACGGTCGCGTCGAGCTCGGCCATTTCGTCGGCGCGGTCCCGGTAGGAGCAGAACTGCTTCGTGCACACGGGGGTCTCGTCGCCCGGGTAGAAGAGCAACACGACGCGCTCGCCCCGGTGGTCGCCGAGTCGGAATGTCCCCTCCGTCCCTTCGAGCTCGAAGTCCGGCGCCGGATCACCCGGCTGCGGTCCCTTGGCCACAGGGAGAGCCTAGCCCGTGCCCGCAGCGGTGGCGGGCGCCGACGCGACGGGCCGGATTGTGGAGATCCGTCCGTCAACCCTGCAAACCGTGCTCGATTCGTCGTGTCGCGCCCGGATCGCAAAGTATGATCGGCGCAGTGGGGTCATCCACTTCCGTGCCCGCGGCGTCGCTTGCGCTCGCCTGCCGCGCCGTGAGGGCGCCGGGCGTCGATGAGGCCGCACGACCGTGAACGCCATTCCGCCTCCCATACCTCCGCCCGAGGAGCGCCCGCCGACGATGCAGGCCCTGCGCGTCGTCCGCGAACGCTGGATCATCGTGCTGGTCGCCGCGCTCATCTGCGGCGGCGTGGCTGGCCTGGTGGCGCGCTCCCAGCCGAAGGAGTACTCGGCGACCTCGCAGCTGCTGTTCCGCGCCAGCCCGCTGAGCAACGCCGTGCTCGGGACCCAGGTCATCAGCGGCTCGATCGATCCGGCCCGCGATTCGGCCACGAATCAGGATCTTGTGCGCTCGCTCGAGGTCGCGACCGCCGTCGAGAAATCGCTCAATCTCGGCATCCCGCCGAGCAAGCTGCTCGACAAGATCAGCGTCCAATCGGCGGCGAACAGCGACATCATCACGATCACCGCCAAGGACTCGAACCCCAAGCGCGCGGCGCGCGTCGCCAACGGGTTTGCCACCGGGTACGTCACGTTCGCCCAGCAGCAGGATCAGAACCGGATCTCCCAGGGCGAGCAGCTCCTGCGTCAGCGACTAGCGTCCCTGCCGCCCGGTTCGTCCGAAACGCCATCGCTGCAGGCGGCCCTCCAGAAGCTGATCGCACTCGAGGCGGTTCAGACCGGCAACGCACAGATCGCCGATCGCGCGAGCGTGCCCACGGGGCCGTCCTCACCGCGCCCGCTGCGTGACGCGGTGCTCGGGACCCTGTTCGGCCTGGCGCTCGGCGTCGGCCTCGCGTTCCTGCTCGACGGCCTCGACCGCCGGGTCAAGACCCCGGAGGAGTTCGAACGGCTGTACGGGCTGCGCAGCCTCGTCAACATCCCACAGGCGTCGTTCCGCGCCCGCACGCCCCAGACGCGCGGGCCGGCCTTCGAGCCCTACCGAATACTGCGCTCGAGCATCGCCTTCTCCGCGGTGGACCGCGAGGTCCGCATGCTGCTCGTCACCAGCTCGGTGCTCGGCGAGGGCAAGACCACCGTGGCGGTCAACCTCGCGCGCGCCGCGGCCCTGTCCGGCGAGCAGGTCGTGCTCGTCGAGGGCGACCTGCGCCGCCCGAGCTTCCACGAGCACTTCCCCATCGAGCAGGGCGTCGGCGGCCTCACCAACGCCGTGATCGGCGGCGGCTCGGCGCGGGAGTTCATCCAGTACGACGTGCTGGGCATCCCGAACCTGGGGGTGCTGCCCAGCGGCCCGCTGCCGCCGAGCTCGGCCGAGATCCTGCGCAGCGCGTCGATGGGCGTCGTCCTTCGCGACCTGGCGGAGACCGCCGAGCTGGTGATCATCGACGCTCCGCCCCTCCTGCCGGTGGCGGACGCGCAGATCCTGCTCGACCGCCCCGAGGTCGACAGCTGCCTGATCGTCGCCCGCGCCTACTTCACCAAGCGCGACCAGGTTCGCCGCACGCGGGCGGTGCTCGACCAGCACCGCGCCGCACCGCTCGGCCTCGCCGTCACGGGCCTGCGCGACACGCACACCTACGAGTACTACGGGTCGAGCTCGCGCGGCGAGCTGATCCCCGGGGCCTCGGACGGCCGCCGCTCAGGACTGCTGCGCCGGCGTCGCGAGGCCAAGGCCCGCACCTAGCGGCGTCAGCGGCGCCGCGACCACCAGGACCGGCGACGGCGGCCGTCCGAAGCCGGGCGGGCCGGCCTCGGGGGCAGCGGCTGACCGGAGAGGATCGCCTCCGGCGCGTCGTTGACGAGCCAGTCGAGCTCGGCCGAGATGCCCGGGATCCGCTCCTCCGCGGCGGCGAAGCCGCTGGTGAGGTCGGGGGGCCGGCGCCGGGTGTCGTGGGCGTCGGACACGAGCGCGTGCACGAGTCCGCGTTCCAGGAGCGTGAACGCGACCTCACGAACCGTACGGCCGAACTTCCCCGACAGCGAGCTTGCGGTAACCGCGGACAGCGCGCCGGCCCCGACCAGCCGCTCCACGCCGTCCGGGTCCCGCTGGAACGTCGGGCAGCGCTCGGGGTGGGCCAGGACCATGTCGACACCCTGCAGCCGCAGCTCGAAGAGGTAGGAGTCAAAGCCGGGCTGCTCGATGCCGTGCGGCGTCTCGAGCAGGAGGTAGGGGCCGTCGCCCAGGCGGAGGAGATCGAGCTCGTCGTCCGACAGCTCGGGCAGTCGCGTGGTCGCGATCTCCCCGCCGGCGAGCAGGGTGAGATCGACGTTGTTGCCCGTCAGCTCCACCCGTAGGCGCTCGACGACGGCAGCGACCTCGGCCGGATCGACCTCGAATGCGTAGTCGATGTGGGGGGTGGCCACCATGGTGGTGGTCCCGGCGGCGACGGCCGCGCGCGCCAGTACGAACGATGCGTCCATCGACGCGGGCCCGTCGTCGAGCCCGGGGAGGACGTGAGTGTGGAGATCGATCACCCGGTTCGAACCTAACGTAGTGGCCGGTGGTCGCGAAGTACCCTTGGGCGTCATGCCTGGCACCGTGGTGATGAAGTTCGGAGGAACGTCGGTCGCCGACGCGGAGCGCATCAAGCGCGCCGCGCGACGCATCGTGGCCCAACGCGAGGCGGATCACGACGTCGTGGCGGTGCTCTCGGCGCGCGGTTCGACGACGGACGAGCTGCTGGCGATGGCCGCTGAGGTCTCGCCGCAACCGGACCCGCGCGAGATGGACATGCTGCTCTCCACGGGCGAGCGGATCTCATGCGCCCTGTGTGCGATGGCGATCCACGACCTCGGCCACCACGCGGTCTCGATGACCGGCGAGCAGGCGGGGATCGTCACCGACACCTCCCACACGAAGGCGCGCATCCTCGACGTCCGCGCCGACCGCATCACCCGCGTGTTGAGCGAGGGCTCGATCGCGCTGGTGGCCGGCTTCCAGGGCGTCTCCAGCGGGTCCGACCTCGTGACCACACTCGGCCGCGGGGGCTCGGACACGACCGCCGTGGCCCTGGCCGCCGCGGTCAAGGCGGACGTGTGCGAGATCTACACCGACGTGCCCGGCGTGTTCTCGGCCGACCCGCGCATCGTGCCCGAGGCGCGCAAGCTGCCCATGGTGTCGTTCGAGGAGATGCTGGAGATGGCGGCGTCGGGCGCGCGCGTGCTCCAACTGCGCGCGGTCGAGTACGCGCGTTTGCAGGGCGTACGGATCCACTGCCGCTCCGCGTTCGAGGACGCCCCCGGTACCGTTGTCCTCTCAGAGGACGAATCGATGGAACGACCCCTCATCACCGCCGTCGCGCACTCCCGCGAGGAGGCGCGCGTCACGCTGCTCGGCGTGCCCGACCGCCCGGGCGTGGCCGGGGCGATCTTCGGTGCGCTCGCCGAGGCGAACGTCAACGTCGACATGATCGTGCAGAACGAGCCGGTGTCCGAGGGGGCGGAGGCCGACATCTCGTTCACCGTCCCGCGGACGGAGCTGGAGATCACGCGCAACACGCTGCTGCCGATGCAGGGCGATCTGTTCAGCCGGGTGGCCACCGACGACGAGATCGGCAAGGTGTCGCTGATCGGCGCCGGCATGAAGTCCCACCCCGGCGTGGCCGCCAAGGTCTTCCGGGTGCTCGGCGACCAGCAGATCAACATCCAGATGATCGACACCTCGACGATCAAGATCACGTGCGTGATCCAGGGCAACCGCGTCAACGACGCCGTGCGCGGGCTCCACGACGCGTTCGATCTCGGTCGCGGTGACGTGGAGCCGGAGCGGCCCTTCGATCCGGCGGGGACGTCGGCATGAGCGGTGGAGCGTCGTACCGCCTCGCCGTGGTGGGCGCCACGGGCGCCGTCGGCTCGACGATGCTCGAGATCCTGCGCGAGCGCGCCTACCCGGCGGCCGAGATCGTGCCCTTCGCCTCGGAGCGCTCGACCGGCCGCGAGCTCGACGGCGGGTCGACCGTGCGCGCCCTGGAGGAGGGCGACGCGATCGCCGGCTTCGACATGGCGCTGCTCTCGTGCGGGTCGGGGCCCTCGCGCGAGTGGGCGCCGCGCTTCGCCGCCGCGGGGGCCGTGGTGGTCGACAACTCCTCGGCCTGGCGCATGGAGCCGGACGTGCCGCTGGTCGTGGCGGAGGTCAACCCCGAGGCGCTCGACGGGCATCGCGGGATCGTGGCCAACCCGAACTGCTCGACCATGCAGATGGTCGTGGCGCTCAAGCCGCTGCACGACGCGGTCGGGGTCGACCGCGTCGTCGTCTCCACGTACCAGTCGGTGTCGGGGACCGGCCGGAGCGCCGTGGACGAGCTCACCGACCAGGCGCACGCGATGCTCCACGAGATGGCCCCGCCCGCCCCTGAGGTCTATCCGCACCGCATCGCCTTCAACGTGATCCCTCAGGTGGAGACGTTCCGCGACGGGGACGACTACACGACCGAGGAGCGCAAGCTCATCAACGAGACGCACAAGATCCTCGGCGACGACGCCATTCGCGTCAGCCCGACGTGCGCGCGCGTTCCGGTGCCCGTCGGGCATTCCCAGTCGATCAACCTGCGCACGCGCGACGCTCTGTCGCCCGAACGCTGCCGAGAGATCTTGGCGGCCGCACCGGGGGTCGTCGTCGTCGACGATCCCGCCGACGGCGTCTATCCACTCGCCTCGGATGCCGCCGGGCGCGACGACGTCCTCGTCGGCCGGATCCGCCGCGACCCCAGCGAGGAGCGCACCCTCAACCTGTGGGTCGTGTCGGACAACCTGCGCAAGGGCGCGGCCCTCAACGCGGTCCAGCTCGCGGAACTGCTGGCCGAGCGCAACCTGCTCGGTGCGCCCGCCCGGGCTTGACCGGCCCTCGCACGGGTATTCCCATACCGATGCGCGATTCCGTCCAGCACCCCGCCATGCGCGGCGAGGCCGAGCGCCGGGGCCGGTTCGACCGGATGGCGCAGGCCGCGTCCCATTTCGCCAGCTCGTCCGCGTTCTTCGTCCTGTGCGCGGCGGTCGTGCTGACGTGGTTCATCGGGCTCGTCGTGGGGGCCAGCGCGAGCTTCCAGGCCGACCTGGCCGGGGCGATGGCCGCCCTCACGCTGCTCCTCGTCGCCCTGCTCAAGAACGCCGAGCTGCGCGCCGAGCACGCCGTTCAGCGCAAGCTCGACGCCATCGCGGTGGCATTGCTCGAGCAGCATCAGGGAACGCGAGGCGACGCCGAGCGCGAGCTCCAGCACGCCATCGGCATGCACGAAGAGGTCTAGCCCGAGCGACCAGCGACCAGCCGCATACGGCCGTGACGATGCTCCAGCAGCGCGGTCATTTCGGCGGCGGGTTGGGGTGAGGCGAAGAGGAATCCCTGGCCGAGGTCGCAACCGAGCTCGCGGCTCTTGCGTCGTTGGGTCTCGGTCTCGATGCCCTCGGCCACCGCGCTCAACCCAAGGGCGTGCGCGAGCGAAGCGACCGCCTCGATGATGGCGGCGTCCTGGTTGTCGTCGTCGTCGAGGCCCCGGACGAAGGCGCGGTCGACCTTCACGGTCTGGATGGGCAACCGCTTGAGGACCAGCAGGGACGAGTGACCGGTACCGAAATCGTCGAGGGCGAGCTGGCCGCCGAGGTCGTGAAGCGCGTTGACCACGTCGAGCACGCTCCCGGTCTCGTTCATCAGATCGCGCTCGGTCACCTCAAGGCAGAGTTCCGAGGCCGCCACGCCATGCCGAGAGAGGGCGCCGCGCACGCTCTCTGCCAGCTGACCGGTCTCGATCTCGCGGGCCGACGCGTTGACCGACCCGACGAAGCCGGGCTCGGTCAGCCCCGCCTCCCGCCAGAGCTGGAGCTGGTGGCAGGCGCTCTCGACCACCCACTGACCGATGGGCACGATCAGCCCGGTCTCCGTGGCGGCGGGAATGAACTCGTCGGGCATCACGACCCCTCGCTCGGGGTGCTGCCAGCGCAGCAGGGCCTCCGCCGCGACGATGTCGCCCGTATCGAGCTCCACGATCGGCTGCCAGTACAGCCGCAGCTCATCCCGCTCCACGGCTCGGTGAAGGTCGCGCTCGATCTCCAGCCGCTGCAGCGCTTGGGCGTGCATCTCTACATCGAAGGTCTCGACCTCGCCCGGTCCTCTTTCCTTGGCCTTGTACATCGCAGAATCGGCGTCGCGTATGAGGTCCGCGGGCTGGTCCCCGTGGCGTCCGAACGCAATGCCGACGCTGGCGGTGAGGAACACCTCATGCCCGCCCGATTCGATCGGAACGGACAGCGCGACCGCGAGCCGATCCGCGATCGCCATGCCCTGGTACGCGCTGTTGGGCTCACACAGCACCGTGTACTCGTCGCCCCCGAAACGCGCGAGGGTGTCGCCCGGCCGCACGACCGCGTGTAGGCGTGCCGCCACCTCGACGAGCACGCGGTCGCCCGCCTCGTGCCCGAGCGAGTCGTTGATGGTCTTGAACCGATCGAGGTCCAGGAAGATCACCGCCACGAGGCCGTCGATGCGTTCCGATCTCGCCAGCGCCTGCTCGAGCCGGTTGACGAACAGCGCGCGATTCGGAAGACCCGTGAGCACGTCGTGCAGCGCCTGGTGCACCAGCTCGGAGCGCGCCCGTGAGCGCTCGATGGCGTACCGCAGCGCGCGGACGATCGCGTCTCCTTCAGCATCGCGCTTCACCAGGAAGTCGTCCGCTCCGGCGCTCACGGCCTCGAGTGCCAGTGAAGTGTCGTCGTGGCCCGTCAACACCACCACCGGCAGGTCGGGAAACGCGCTCAGCAACGCGCGGACGCCCTCCAATCCGACGGCGTCCGGCAGCGACAGGTCGAGCAGTACGCAGTCGGCGTCCTCGCGTTCGAGGTGGTCCATGGCGGCCGAGAGGCGGGAGAAGCCGACGACGGAGAACCGCTGCAGCTCGCTCTCGTTTATCGACCCCTCGACCAGCGCCGCCTCGGCGGGGTTGTCCTCGATCAGCACCACCTCGAGCGGCCTGGCCGGCGCGGCTGTGGCGGTGGCCATACACCACTTGTCGGGAAAACCTCGCTCGACTAAAGGGTAAGTACGCCCTTTCGCACGGCTTTTGCACGCGAGCTCGTGCAGTTGGGGGGGTGTTCGGGTTCGCGACGCGGGCTCGTCTGGGCGCCGGCGCCTAGGTGGATCCGCAGAGGGATCGGATCGTCTGCAGCGCCGCGTCGCGCTGATCGAAGCCGGCGGCGACCGTGACCTGTTCGCCGCGGAAGCAGAACGTCCAGTAGACCTCGGTTTCGGAGAGCCCGTCTGGTCCGCGGATCTCCAGCGTTCCGATGACCATGAGCCCGCGGCCGTGCGGCTCGGCGCCATACGCGCGAGGATCCACCACCCGTCCGTCCGCGTTGAGCCCTTCGATGAACGAGCGCATCTCCCCGTGGGAGCGCAGCTCGCGCCCCGCCCCGGCATAGGGCCGCCAGGTCGCGTCGGGATGCGCTTCCTTGAGCATCTGGTCGATCGCGCCGTTGAGGAAGGCGGTCCACATCCGATGCACGACGTGAAAGCGCTCGTCGGTGAACGGAGGCTCAAGGCGCGCAACCTCGCGCACCGCCGAGCGGATCGCCTTGAGGTCGGCGGCCTTGTTCACGTAGCGCGTCGCACCCTGATTGAGCGCTTCGAGGCTGACGCGGCCGGCCTCGTGGCCAGAGAGGACGACGAGCCGCGCGTTGGGCGCGCGCTCGCGCATCAGTGGAAGCGCCTCGAGCCCGTCCATGTCCGGCATCGAGAGGTCGAGCAGCACGACGTCGGGTTGGGTCTCGGCGACCCCCTCGACGCCGCTGTGCCCATCGGACGCCTCGCCCACGACCTCGATCTCGGGATCCTCCTCGAGGGTGAGCCGTACGAGCACGCGCAGCTCCCGGACGTCATCCACGAGGAACACTCGGATGCTCCGCGGCGCGGCCATCAGGCCCGACCGCCCGGTCGCCGCACCGGCGGCTCCGGCGGTTGCTCGGTCGGCGCGGCGATGTCGCGCCGCAGGACGCCCGGGCGAATGTCTTTTTCCTCCAGCAGGCTGGTGACGAGTTGCTGCGCCTCACGCAGCGTCTCGCCCAGCTTCGCTTGACTGGACTCGGTCGCCCCCCGGTCGAGCGCGTACTTCGCGACGACCAGTCGCTGGACCACGTTGTCGTTGATCTCGATGGCATGCACGCGGCTCAGCTCGGCACGCTGGAGCTCACTGGTCGCGATGAGCACGCGGCGGAAGAGGAGCAGCCCGAGTGTGGCCACAAGCGCGAAGGCGATGAAGAGAACCCACGGGATGATGCGCTGGCTCCCGTTGACGCTCGCATACAGCTTGCTCTTGGAGGTGCTCAACACGACCCGCCACGTCGATCCTCCGATGGGCGCCGAGGCGAAGTAACGGTCGCCGTCATAGGAGCCCTGCCGGTGCTTTGCCACGGCCGCCACCAGCTGGCGATCCGGAACCGGCGCACCGGCCCGTGCATCGGCCCCCGGGGAACCCACCACTTTGGAGTTGGCGTCGATCACGTAGGACCTGGCCGCGGCCACGTTTGGCACCTGGCTCAAGAAACCGCCCAGGAACCGCGAGAGCAGCTGTGTCCTGATCGCGGTGAGCTCGACGCGACGGCCGTGCACAGTCGGAAACGGAGTCGCCGACTGGATGACGGTGGACCCTCCGGGCCCGGGGACCAGGTTCGAGAGCTGGATGCTCCCGGTGCGCAGCGCCTTGGCCACGTAGGGCGCGGCCGACAGCGACTGTCGCGGGGCGCCGGGGGTGGCTGCGAGCACCCGACCGTCACTCGCGATGATCGCGACGTATTGCGACTGTGACTGCTGCGCCGTCCTGGCCAGCGCGGCGGGGGCGATCGTGGCCCCTCCGAACCTCGCAGCGTTCTGGATCTGAGTCTGCGACCCGGCTGAGCCGAATATCGCCTCGGTCACTGCAGCCGAAACGTCGGCGCGGTCGTGAAACCGCTTCTCCAAATCACGACGCTGCTGCTGCTGCGAGTGGGCGAGCGAGTAGGCGAAAAACCCCAACAGCAACACGACGACGACGCCGGCGCCAAGAAAGAGCGCTCGAAGCGTGCTGGCCGACGGCTCGCTCGAACGGCTTCGAGGAACACTGTCGGTGGGATTGATCACGAGGGCGTTGTCATCAAACGAAAATGGCGGACGCATCCGGCGTCCGCCCCACCAAAACCAACCTACACCCTGTCAGCAGGGCGGACCGCGATGGGCGCCTTTTCGCGACCTATTCACGACCTTTTGGGACGTTCCTGGCGCTCCGGGCTCCGTGGGGGGACAGACTTCATGCAAAACGGGGGGTGCCGCTTCGCGGGCTCTGCCGTACTTGGTCAGCGGCTCGCTGCTGACGGCTCTCGAAGCGGGGCCGTGAGTACGCGGCGAGGGCCGCCCGTGCGGGGCGGCCCTCGTGTGATTCCTCTGGCGGTGTCGGCCGGGCGGCGGTTCCGCCGCGGCATCACCGCTCGCGCGGCGGGTCCGGACGATCAGCGCAGGCGCGAGTAGATGGGACTCTGGCCAGACACGCCAGCGCCTCCGCTCGAGTTGACCGACGGCGCGGTTGCCGAGTGCGCGGCGGCTCCGCGAGCGGCCTCACTGGGACCGCCGCTCGGGATGACCGACGGCGTGGCCGCCGAGTGCGCGGCGGCGCCCCGGGCGCTCTCGCTCGGGCCTCCGGGCGTCACCAGGACTCCGCCCGCTGCCGCGGATGCCGCGATTCCCCGCAGGGTTTCGTTGGGCCCGCTTTGCAGGCTGACGCTGGTGCTGGGCGCCTGTGAGGTCTCCGACCCCGACTGCTGGCCGGTCACCAGCCAGACGAACAGCACGCCGCTGATCGCCAGCAGCGCGGCGACCGCGATGATCCAGGTGCGGCCGGAACGCAGCGCATAGCCGGCCTGTCGCTGCTGCGTACTCGTGTACATGAAGCACCTCTTCCCGTGTTGCGACGCTTCGTGCGTCGCGTTGCAACCACCATCTGCCGATCGGGCACCGGCGTGTGTGACTCTCCGCACGACGACCGTGTGAGCACGCTCACAGGCGGCGGCCGCCGCTCTCAGGCGGACAGGTTCGCCAGGTCCCGCCGCGTGCGCACGCCGAGCTTGCGATAGATGCTGCGTGCGTGGGTCCGAACCGTTTCGATCCCCACGCTCAGCGCCAGGGCGATCTCGGCATTCGACCGGCCCTGCTGGAGCAGCTCGAGCACGTCGGCCTCGCGCGGCGTGAGCAGCTCCGGCCCGGGCATCCGCGTCATCCCGAACTCGCGCGCCGTCTTGGGCAGGACGTGCAGGCCGCGCGATGCGAGGTGGATCGCGCTCAGGATGTCGCGCGCCTGGGTCTCCTTGGACAGGCACGCCGTCGCACCGAAGGCGAGCATCTGGTTGCACTCGGCCGGAGATGGCCGGTTGGCGAGCACGAGCAGGCGCGTCTCGGGGTGGAGCGCATGCAGCGCACGGACGTCGTTGGGGCTGCCGAGCGACCCGAAGTTCAGCAGGGCGACGTCGGGCGACTTACCCGCGATCAGCTTCTCCATCTGCTCCTGGGGGACCTCGTCGGCCACCAGCTCGATGTTGACGTCCTCTTCCACGAGGGTCCGCAGCCCGCGCGCGACCAGATCCTCGAACTGGGCGACGGCGAGACGGACGGGTTTGCGCGCTTCCATGGCACTCTCCTCGGCGACGCCTCCCCCGTACCCCTGCCGGCGGGCCGCATGGTAGCGGGATTTCCCGTCAGAGGGGGGAGAGCGGTCTCACCCGTTCCTCCCCCGTTGCTTCACCCCAACATCACCCGCTGGAGGGGACGACAGAACGCTCACGTTCATCCATCATGCTGCCCACGTCCCGACCAGAGCAGCCAGGGAGGCGGCGCCGGAAGGGACAATAATTTTCCTGGGGCGGAATGGGGTACGCCACACGAGGAAGGGCCTTCGGGCCCTTTTCTCGTTAACGGGCCAACCGGCGATGCGAGACTCGTCGTCGTGCCGGTCCCGGTCCTCCACGCAGAGCGAGTGACGCTCCGTCCGCTCACCGAGGGCGATGTCCAGCGCCTGGCCGAGATCGTCGCCGCCCCCGGCGTGATGGAGTGGTGGGGCACGCCGGATCCGCCCGAGCGGGAGCGCGAGGGCCTCCGCAACGACGGCGCGGCGTTCGCCGTCGAGGTCGACGGCGAGCTCGCCGGCTGGGTCGGCTTCAACGAGGAGACCGAGCCCGACTACCGGCACGCCGCTCTCGACATCTCGCTGGCCCCGTCGTTCCAGGATCGCGGCCTCGGGCCCGAGGCGCTTCGAACGGCGATTCGCTGGCTGGCCGAGGAACGCGGCCACCACCGGTTCACCATCGATCCGGCCCTGGAGAACGAGCGCGCGATCCGCGCCTACGCCAAGGTTGGCTTCCGTCGCGTCGGGATCATGCGCCGAGCCGAACGCGGGCTCGACGGCAGCTGGCACGACAGCCTGTTGATGGACCTGCTGGTCGAGGAGCTGCGGTGACCGCCGGCGACGGCGCGTGAACGCCGTCTGGGTCTTCCTGCCCGTCCTCGGCGCCGCGCTGCTCCACGCGCCGGTCCTGGCGCTCGACCTGTTCCCCTCGCTCAAGCGCCCACTCGACGGCGGCCGCACGTG
>DASYIJ010000116.1:0-12661 GCA_035997675.1 Solirubrobacteraceae bacterium | reverse complement strand
CCGCGACCAGCGCGTTCTCGCTGGCGTCGGGGGCCGGAAGGGCCGCGTCCACGCAGGGCTGCTTCGACTTCACCGTCGTCCAGCCCGACCCGATGGCGCAGTTCGCCGCCGGGACCTACCACCGCCAGAACTTCAGCCCGGGCAACTCGCTGAGCTGCAACACGACCTTCAACATCTTCCGCAGCTACCTGTATGACCCGCAGTCGCTGAGCGGATGGACGGTCGGCCCGCTGACCGGTTCGCTCCGCGGCCAGCTCGGCAAGCGCTTCGTGCAGAAGGGGACGAACAACAGCGTCGGCTTCAACATCTACCGAGCCGGGCGCAAGCCGGTCACCAAGCCGCTCGTGAGGAACCTCAGCCTCCAGCCGAACACCACGCGGACCTACTCCGTGACGGTGTCCACGCGCATTCCCGACGTGGGGGAGACCGTGCAGCTGGTCAATGCCGCCGGGGCGCAGATCCTGCAGTCGGGCTACCGGATCAGCGGCGCGAACACCGTCTACTTCGCGCAGGTGCAGACGCCCAACCTCATCGGGTTCAACGGCCAGGTGCGCTTCACCATCACGCTGCAGTCATAACCGTTCAGGAGATGTTCAGGGGGGCGGCGCCATTCTGCCGGCCATGCAGCGATCCATCGTCTCCCTGTCCGCGGCGCTGTTCGCGGGCGTGGCGCTCACCGCCGCCGGCTGCGGGTCCTCGGGTTCCGGCTCTTCGACGTCCGCCGCGTCCGGCGGCGCCGCCACGAGCGGAGGGTCGCCCGGCGCGCTCTCGGCCGAGGCGAAATCGGCCGCCACCGGCGACATCCCGGACAACCAGGCCTTCATAACGCTTCGCGACGCCGGCGCCCGCTACTCCATGCAATATCCGGAGGGCTGGGTGCAGCGCGGCGGAGGCTCCGACGTCACGCTGCAGGACAAGAGCAACCTCGTGCACATCGTGGTTCGGAGCGGGACCGCGCCGACCGCGGCGGCCGCGGCCCAGGCACTGGCCGGCGAGAAGCGGACCACCCCCTCGCTCCAGGCCGGCGCGCCGAGCTCGGTCACCGTCGGCGGACGGCCGGCCATCAAGATCTCCTACTCGACGCAGAGCGCCGCGAACCCGGTGACCGGCAAGCGCGTCCTGCTCCTCGTCGACCGCTACGTGCTCCCGACCGCCGGGCGCTACGCGATCGCCGACCTCGGAACACCCAAGGGCGTGGACAACGTCGACGCCTATCGCAAGATGATCGGGAGCTTCCGTTGGCAGTGAGGAGCCTGTACGTCGAGCCCGAGGCGGCGCCGGAGACGGTCGACTGGCCGGCCCTCGAGTTCCACGACGTGTTCCGGATCTATCGCTCGGGCCCGGTCGAGACGGTCGCCCTGCGGGGCCTCGACGTGCGCATCGAGCGCGGCGAATTCGTCGCCGTGTGGGGGCCGTCGGGATCGGGGAAGAGCACCTTCCTCGCGCTCGCCGGAGGGCTCGATCGCCCGACTGCGGGCGAGGTTCGGGCGTTCGGCGACCCGCTCAGCGGGCTCGCGGAGGCCGACCTTGCGCGCTACCGGGCGCGCACGCTCGCCATGGTCTTCCAGTCCGACAACCTGTGGTCGGCCCTGTCGGCCGAGGACAACGTGCGCGTCGCGTTGACGCTGGCGGACGGCGCCGACGCCATGCGGCGGGCCCGCTCCGCCCTGGATGCCTTCGGACTGGCCCAGCGCTACGACCATCCCGTCCACGCGCTCTCGGGCGGGGAGCAGCAGCGGGTGGCCATCGCCGCGGCGGCGGCCCGCGAGGCGCGGCTGGTGCTGGCCGACGAGCCGACCGGTGAGCTGGACAGCGTCAACGAGCGCGCCGTTCTCGACGGCTTCGCCCGACTGCGACGCGACTTCGGCTCGACCGTCGTGGTCGTGAGCCACTCCGACGTCGTGGCTCGCGCGGCCGACCGGGTCATCGAGATCCGCGACGGGCGGGCGGTTCGGTGAGCGTCGCCGCGACCACCGGCTCGCCGCTCGCCGCGTGCCGCGAGGTGTCGGTCGTCTACGGCGCCGGGGACGCGGAGGTGACCGCGCTGCGCGACGTCGATCTCGCGATCCAGGCGGGCGACACGGTCGCGCTGTGGGGCACGTCGGGCTCGGGGAAGACCACGCTCCTGCACGTGCTCGGCGGGCTGATCGCTCCCTCGCACGGCGAGGTACGCTGGCACGACGAGCCGCTGTCCACCCTCGACGCCGCCGCGCGGGGACGCGCACGTGCCGCCGGGATCGCCTATGTGTTCCAGGGCGCGAACCTGCTGCCGTACTTCACCGCGGAGGAGAACGTGGCCTTTGCGGCGCACCGCGCCGAGGGCCACGGCGACCCGAAGTTCACGCCGGCCGAGCTGCTCGAGCTCGTCGGCCTGGCGGGCAAGCGCGACTCCCTGCCGGCCGAGCTGTCGGGTGGCGAGCGCCAGCGCGTGGCCATCGCCCGCGCCGTCGCCCAGCAGGCGGAGCTCCTGCTCTGCGACGAGCCGACGGGGCAGCTCGACTCCGATACCGGTACGCGCGTGCTCGACATGATCGATGCCCTGTGGGACGAGCTCGGCTTCGCGCTGGCGATCGCCACGCATGACGTCGACGTCGCGGCCCGCGCCCAGCGCGTCGTCTGCCTGGCCGAGGGCCGCGTGACCACCGAGGAGAAGCAGCGATGAGGGCCGCCGCCGCACTGGCGTTCGCCGGCATGCGGGCGGCTCCGGGTCGCACGCTGGTCCGCATCCTCGTCCTGTCGCTCGCCGTCGCGCTCCTCGGCGCGATGCTGCTGTTCGTGGGCGCCTCGCTGCGCACTATGACCTCCAGCGCCGTGCGCAGCGTGCCCCTCCACTGGCAGGGCCCGGTGGGCTCCTACCAGCAGGCCGGCCGGGTGGCGGCCGACGTGGCCGCGCAGCGCGGGGTCAAGCAATCCGCGCCGGCCGCGACCGCGCCGCTGACCGGCGCGACCCACAGCGGGCCGCGCGGCACCACCAGCGCCGGGGCCAGCTCCGTCCTCGCCGTTCCCCCCGACTACGCGACCCGCTTCCACACCTTCCGCTACCTGCAGGGATCGCTCCTGCCGGGGCAGGTCGTCCTCGATCAGCAGCTCGCCTCCACGCTGCAGGCCCGGATCGGCGACCGGGTCAGCCTCGTCGTGCGCGCGAACGCTCCCCCGCAGTCCTTCAAGGTCAGCGGCATCGCGGTCGTGACCGCGGGCGACAAGCTCTTCCAGCCCCTGGATCCCCGCGCCG
The DNA here is from genome assembly GCA_035997675.1 of Solirubrobacteraceae bacterium. Classification (GTDB taxonomy): domain Bacteria; phylum Actinomycetota; class Thermoleophilia; order Solirubrobacterales; family Solirubrobacteraceae; genus JALYZC01. The sequence continues at coordinate 9,429 of DASYIJ010000116.1, read as the reverse complement.
GCCCGGCGGCCGCCCAGCCGCCGGCGGACGTCGTCGTGATGCCGATCGCCACCTTCGCGCAGACCCTCGCGCCGTCACTGCACGCAATCACGCAGGCGAACGCCGGCAGCTCCGCGGTCCCGGGCGCGCAGCAGGGCATCCAGTGGCAGGTTCAGGTCCAGGTCGACCAGGGTCAGCTCGGCCAGAGCCCCAGCCAGGCCCTGACCCAGGCCGAGCAGCTCCGGCGCCGCGCCGAGCGCTCCCTCCCCGGCCAGGTCCAGTTCGTCGACAACCTCGCCGAGCAGCTCACGACGGCATCCGGGGACGCGCTGTACGCCGAGGCGCTGTACATCATGCTGGCGGTGCCCGGGGCGCTGATCGCGCTCGGCCTCGCCTACCTTGCCGCGCTGGGGACCGTCGAGCGCGATCGCCGTGACCTGGCGCTGCTCCGGGCGCGGGGCGCGAGCCGGCGCGACCTCATCGCCCTGGCCGGCATCGAGAGCGGCGTGATCGGACTGCTCGCCGGCCTGGTCGGAGCTGGCCTCGCCTTCCTGGCAACCGACACGCTCGTCACCGGCGGCATCGACGCCAGCGCCGGCCGGGTCGTCGTCACGATCCTCGTCTGCCTGGCCCTGGCCGTCGGCGGCGCTCTGGTCGCTCGGCTGGCCGCCACCGCGTCGGTCTGGCGTAAGAGCGTCGTCGCCGCGCGGCGCAGCGCGCAGCGCGAGTCCCGGCCGCTGTGGCAGCGGCTCTACCTCGACGTCGCCTGCCTGATCGCAAGCGGGCTCATCTACTGGCTGACCGCGAGCACCGGTTTCTCGGCCGTCGTGAACCCGGACTCCAACCCGACCCTGTCGCTGTCGGTCTACATGTTCTTCGCGCCTGCACTGCTGTGGATCGGGGCCGCGCTCCTCCTCGTGCGCCTGCGCGGCCGGGTGCTGGGCCGCGGCCTCGCGCTGATGCGCCGGGTCCTGAGCCGGGGGAAGGCGAGCGACTCGAGCTTCATCCTCACGAGTGCAGGCCGGCGAGGACCCGCGATCAACCGGGGGCTGCTCGCCGTCGGCCTGCTGCTGGCCTTCGGGGTGAACCTGGGGATCTTCGCGGCGACCTACAACCAGCAGGTCAACGTCGACGCGCAGCTGACGCTCGGCGCGGACGTGGTCGCGACCGCCCCGCCCGGAGTGGCGCAGCAGCACAACCTGGCGTCCAAGGTCGCGGGTGTGCCCGGCGTGGCCGCCACCAGCGCCGTGGAGCACTCCTATGCCTACGTCGGGCCCGACCTCCAGGACACCTACGGGGTCAACGCGGCGACACTCGGCAACGCGACGACCCTGCGCGACTCCTACTTCATCGGCGACACCGCCCAGGGTGCGCTGGCCCGGCTGCGGGCCACTCCCGACGGGATCCTCGTGTCGAAGGAGACAATCAAGGACTACTCGGTCGTCCGCGGCGACCTGCTGCGGCTGCGGGTGCTCGACCGCCAGACGGGCAAGTTCCACGTCGTCAACTTCCACGTCGCCGGGATCGTGCAGGAGTTCCCGTCGGCGCCCAAGGACTCCTTCATGGTGGCGAACCTGTCCTACCTGCAGGCCGCCGACCACGGCGGGGGACCGAACGTGGTGTTCGCGAAGGCCAACGGCGACCCGCCGGCGGTCGCGAGCCGCGTCGCCGCCGCCACCGGCGGCGAGGGCACGCAGGTGAAGAACATCCGCCAGCAGTCGGCCCAGACCGTCAGCTCGATCACGACGGTCGACCTGTCCGGCGTCACCTCGATCGAGCGGGCCTTCGTGATCCTCCTCGCCGCCGCGGCGATGGCACTCCTCATCGCGCTGGGCATGTACGAGCGCCGGCGGGAGTTCGCGACGATGGCCGCCGTGGGCGCGTCGGTGCGCGAGATCGCCGCCTACGTCTGGAGCGAGGCGGCGATCGTGCTGGTCGCGGCCACCGCCCTCGCGGCGCTGCTCGGCTGGCTGCTCGCGGAGATGCTCGTCGCCATGCTGCAACACGTCTTCGATCCTCCGCCGGACCACCTCGCCGTGCCGTGGGGGTTCCTCGGCGGCATGTTCGGCGCCGCGGCGCTGGCGACGCTGGTCGCGGTGGTGCTGGCCGGCCGCGGGCTCCGGCGCCTGCCGCTGGGGCAGCTCCTGCGCGACGAATGACCGGCAAGCCGCCGGCCGAGCTGGCCTACCGCTGTGCCGACTGCGCGCGCACCTACTACAGCTCGGTCCCGAACCTCGTCGAACGGGGGACGCGGTGCCCGCGCTGCCGGGGCGTCCTGAGACGGCGCGGGAGCCACGACCGGTGGTCGCCGTCGTCCAAGGCGTAGGGCCGCACGCGCTACCTTCGGGAGGCTCATGGACCCTCATGTGCTCATCGTCGAAGACGACACCGAGCTGCGCGACGTGCTCGTGCGCGGGCTGCGCGATGAGGGCTTCGCCGCCCAGGGCGTCGCCACCGGCCACGAGCTGCTCGATCGGGCCGCGAGCCAGCCTCCCGATGCGCTGATCATCGACGTCGGTCTTCCCGACAGCGACGGCCGCGATCTCTGCCAGGCGCTGCGGGCACAGGGCATCCAGGCGCCCGTGCTGTTCCTCACGGCGCGCGATTCGCTGCCGGACCGGCTGTCCGGCTTCGAGGCGGGTGGTGACGACTACGTCACGAAGCCCTTCGCCTTCTCCGAGGTCATCGTGCGCCTGCGGGCGCTTCTGCGCCGCGCGCGCCCGGACGGCGAGAGCGCGACCGAGGTCGGGGGCCTGCGCCTCGACCCGGTGGCCCACGCGGTCCTCGCCGGAGACGAGCGGGCCGATCTGACCCCGACCGAGTTCCGCCTCCTGGCGGCCCTGGCCGCGCGGCCGGGGGACGCCGTGCGCCGTCACGAGCTCGTGCGCGCGGGATGGCCGCCGGGCGCCATGGTTCACGACAACACCCTCGACACCTACATCGCCCGCCTGCGGCGCAAGCTGCGTGGGCTCGGCGCCGCGCCGGAGATCAAGACGGTGCACGGCGTCGGCTATTCGATCCGATGAGATCGCGGCTGCGCTCCGCGGGACTGCGGGGACGGCTGCTCGCCGCGGTCCTGCTGTCCGTGACCGGCGCGCTGGCCGTCACGATCCTCGCCTTCAACGTCTTCCTCGACGCACGGCTCTCGAGCGACGCGAACAACCTGCTGCACAGCCGGGTCTCGGCGGAGCTCTCGACGCTGCAGGTCGTCGACGGCCGGCTGGTCGCAGTCGAATCGCCCGACGATGCGGCGCTGGACAGCCAGGTGTGGGTCTTCGCGGGCACCCGGGCGCTGGAGCACCCGCGAGTTCCGGCCCGCCTCGATGGGGCCGCGAGCGGTCTCGTCGGCGGCAAGCGCCGCACGCTCGAGGTCGGGTCGACGCGCCTGTACGCCGTGCCGGTCGTGCGGCGAGGCCGCCGTCTCGGGACCGTCGTCGCGGGCGTGTCGCTTCAGCCCTACCAGCGGACCGCGCGCATCGCGCTCGTGTCCTCCATCATCCTCGGGCTCATCGTCCTGGCCGGCGTCACGCTGCTGGCGCGCTGGCTCGTCGGCGCCGCGCTGCGCCCGGTCGCCGAGATGACCCAGCAGGCGGCGGAATGGAGCGAGCACGACCTCGACCGGCGCTTCGGGCTCGGGGAGCCCAGGGACGAGCTCACCGAGCTCGCGGCCACGCTCGACCGGCTGCTCGAGCGGCTGGCCGCCGGCCTGCGCCACGAACAGCGCTTCTCCGCCGAGCTGTCCCACGAACTGCGCACCCCGCTGTCGCGCCTCTCGGCGCGGGCCGAGCTCGCGCTGCGCCACCCGCGCGACGAGCCCGGCTATCGCGAGTCCCTCACCGCGATCCTCGAGGACGCCGCGCAGATGACCCGCGCCGTCGACGCGCTCGTCGCCGCCGCGCGCAGCGAGGCCGGGCCGCGCGGCACCAGCGACGCCCGCGCCGCCGCGGACCGAGCCGTGTCGACGTGCGCGCCGCTCGCCGAGCGACGAAACGTCGCGCTCGAGCTGGACGCGCCGGCGGCGGGCCCGCGCGTCGGGGTGGACGCCGACCTGATCGAGCGCATCCTCAGCCCCCTGGTCGAGAACGCCTGCCGCTACGGGGACAGCAGCGTGCGGGTCTCCGTCCGCGCGGACGACGGCGTCGTCGTGTTCGACGTGATCGACGACGGACCCGGGGTCGATGCCGCGGATGCCGAGCGGATCTTCGAGCCGGGCGTGCGCGGCGCCGCGGCGGGCAACGGGCAGGCCGGCGCCGGCGCCGGCCTCGGCCTCTCCCTGGCGCGGCGCCTGGCGCATGCCGCGGACGGCACCGTCAGCGTCGAACCGGGTCCCGGTGGGCGCTTCCGGGTTCGCCTGCCCGTGGCCTAGCCAACGCGGCCCCAACGGCGAATTCAGGATTCCTTCATGTCTCGGCCGCGATGATCGCGACCGAGGCGCGCTGGGCTGCGCGCGATCAGCCGTCCCCCAACCCCGATTGTGGCCACGACCCTCGCCCGCCCAACTCCGGCACCCCCGCCGCCCCCGGACGCGGTCGCCGACCGCGAACCCCGGTGGCTGACGAGATCAACCGCCGCCTTCGCGCTCGTGGCGATCACCGCCCTCGGAGCGTACCTGCGCTTGAACGCCTTCGGCGAGGTCCACCCGAACCCCTATTACGACGCGGCCGTGCGCAGCATGGCCCAGAGCTGGCACAACTTCTTCGTCGGCGCCGCCGAGCCCGCGGCCGGCGTCTCGGTGGACAAGATTCCCTTCGACCTCTGGCTGCAGGTCGCGTCCGTGAAGCTGTTCGGGTTCAGCTCGACGGCGCTGCGACTGCCCGAGGCGCTGGGGGCCACGGCGGCGATCCCGTTGCTCTACGACCTCGTCCGCCGGCTGTTCGGATCGACCGCGGGCCTGGTCGCCGCGCTCGCGCTGGCCGTGATGCCGGTCGCCGTCCTGACGGGGCGCTCGGACACGATGGACTCCCTGATGATGGCGCTGATGGTGCTGGCCGCCTGGTGCGTGGTCCGCGGCGTGCAGTCCCGGCGCCGCGAGCTGATCTGGCTGAGTCTCGCCGGCGTCGCCCTCGGGCTCGCGTTCGAGGTCAAGCTGTTCGAGGCGCTCACCGTGGTGCCGGCACTCGTGCTCCTCTACTACCTGGGCAGCGAGTCGACGCGCCGCCGACGGCTGCGGAACCTCGCCGTCGGGACCCTGGTGTTCCTGGTGGTGAGTCTGGCGTGGCCAATCGCGATATCGCTCACGCCCGGGAAGGACCAGCCCTATGCCCTGGGCTCGACCGACGGAACCGTCTGGAACGCGATCTTCGTGTTCAACGGAGTCGGCCGGCTCAGCCGTGCCCCGGGCGTCTACGGGCTCGGCGTGGCGCCGAAGAACATCCACCAGGGTGACCGGGGGCCCCAGCGCCTGTTCTCCGAGCGGCCCACGGATTACCGGATGTTCGTCGGCTACGAGCTGATCGCGGCGCTCGCCCTCGGTGCGCTGGCGATCGCCGCCAACTGGCGCGCCGTCGTGCGCCGGCCGCGCGACGGCCTCGAGCGCCTGCGGCGCGCCGGCGGGGCGGCCATCGGCGTCTGGCTCATCGGCGGTGCGGTGGTCTCCAGTGCCCTCGCCGTGATGCTCCCGCGCTACCTCGAGACGTTCACGCCGGCGGTGGCGGCCACGTTGGGCATCGCGATCGTCGCGCTGGCGTTGTCGTTGCGTCGCGTCGTGGGGGCGATCGTCGCGCTGGCCGCCGTCGGCATCGTGGCCCTGGACTACCTCGTGCTCAATCACCACCCGGGGGCGTTCGTGCCGGATGCGGCCACGCAGCGATGGATCGCGATCGCGCTGGGCGCCCTGGCCGTCGTCGCCGTCCTCTCCGTCGCGTTTCGCCGACGGCCGCGGGTGGCCGCCGCGCTCGTCCCGCTGGCCGCGGCCATGGTGGCGGTCGCGGTGCTGCTGCCGTCCTATCAGGCGTCCCGCGGCATCTCGCTCGCGGGGTGGCAGGACTCCGGCACCCCCGGCCGGCGGCCGCCCCAGCAGACGGCGCGGCTGAGCGCCTTCCTGCGCAGTCACCAGGCCGGTGCCCGTTATGAGGTCGCCACCCATGCGGTCGGTTCGGTCTCGGCGTTGATCGTGCACGACGGCCGGCCCGTGCTGTTCCTCTCCAACCTCGGCCGCCAGGCGCTCATCTCGGAGGCGCGATTCGTCGGCCTCGTCCGGGCGGGGCAGGTCCGGTTCGTCTTCGTCGGGGGCTGCCCCAAGGGCCACGTGGCCACCTTCTGCGACGCCGGGAGCGGCTGGACCAAGCGCCACGGACGCGACGTCAGCGCCCAGGCGGGCCTCTACCGCGGAAGCCTGTACGAGGTGACTCCGGCGGCGGCGCGGGCGAGTACGACCGGTTAGAGCCCGAAGGTTGACCGCGATGGCACGGATGCGCGAGGATCGCGCCATGCTCGGGCGCTTGCCAGCGGCGTTCGCCGTGCTCGCCGTGGCGACCGCCGCCGGCGCCGCCACGGCGGAGGCCGCGACCTACGGAAGCAACCTCCGCCGCGCGCCCAACCTCTCGTTCGGCTGCGAGTCGGCGCTCGTTCGCGACGTCCTCACGGGCGCGCCGACCATCGCGCCGAGCGGGCAGCGCACGTGCACGTACCGCAGCCTCGGCGTGCTGGGTCGGGTCGGAATCGGGTCGCTCGTGCCGTCGAACGGCCGGATCACCCGCGTCGCGGTGCGCTCCGGTCGCAGGCCCGCTCCGCTGCGCCTCACGATCCTGGAGTCGTCCGGCGGCGGAGGCCAGCTCGGCAGTTGCTGCACGGCGCTGAAGCTCGGGCCGATCATGCGTCCGAAGGCGAACGCGGTCACGCGCTTCAACGTGAACATGCGAGTCCACAACATCGTCGACACGCACAGCGGCCTGGTCAGCACCGACGTGGTGGCTATCAGCGCCGTGGGGGCGGGAAGCCTGCCGCTGCGGGCCACCGGCGGCGCGGGCCAGTTCCTCGTCGGTCAGCCCATCACGAGCTTCTGGTATCCGCTGACCAAGGTGGGCGACCCGCGGGTCGAGGCCTACACGATGCCGGGCCTCGAACTGCTGTTCCAGTGGACGTTCACGCGGCGCTGACGGCGGGATCTTCGGCTCACCCGTCGCCGCAGCTCGGAAACACCGATTTTCACCGTGGTTTCATTTCGGATGTGGAGACTCGGTCACGAATGATCGGACCGTTTCGTTCTGGGTCTGCCAGGCGCGGGCGAGTGCGCGAGCGGCGTCCGGCGCTCGATGGCGACCGCATCGCGGCCTGGCTGCTGGCGGGTCTCGGCGCCACGGGTGTCGTGATCTGGACGGCGCTCGTCGCCTGGGCGCTCGGCTGACAGGTCGCACCAAACGAAAAACCCCGCCGTGGCGGGGCTCTCGCGGAAGCGGATGATGGGACTCGAACCCACGACCTTCTGCATGGCAAGCAGACGCTCTAGCCAACTGAGCTACATCCGCAGCGGGCGCCGAGTATAGCCCCGGCGCAGCGCGGGTCGTCGTGCGTTAATGCCCTCTGCATGGCAGCGATCGCAGCAGCCCGCACGACGCTGGGACCGGTGGCCCGGCGGCTCGGGATGAGCCCGGCGGCGCGCGGCGCGCGTCGCTGGTGGGACGTCGTGCTCGTGGTCTGGATGGCGTGGATCTTCGACGTCGTCAACAACCTCGGGCCCGTCCGCCAGCGCCTCGCCGAGCACGACGGCGCCGGGGTCCTCGACGTCGAACGTTCGCTGCACGCGGCTCCCGAGCTCGCGCTGAACACCTGGCTGGCCGCGCACCACGTGCTCAGCCAGATCGTCGTCTTCTGGTACGTCAACGTGCACGGCGCCGTGACGTTCGCGGTCTTCGGCTGGTTGTGGTGGCGCCGGCCCGACCTGCTGCCGCCGCTGCGCACCGCCCTCGTGTTCATCACCGCAGTGGGCCTCGTGATCTTCTGGAGCCTGCCGGTGGCGCCGCCCCGGATGCTCATCTCCGACGGTTACGTCGACCTCGTCGCCGCGGTCAACCACGTGCCGGTGTGGCAGGCCGGCGCCACCGCGCTCGACGCCAACCAGCTCTCGGCGATGCCCTCGCTGCACCTCGCCTGGGCCGTCTGGGCGGCGGTTGCGGTCTGGCGACTCTCGCCGCGCGTGTGGCTGCGCGGCCTGGCGATCGCCTACCCGCTCGTGACGACGTTCGCGGTGATGGCCACGGGCAACCACTACCTCGCCGACGGTGTGATCGGCGCCCTGATCACCGCACTGGCCGTGCTTGCCGCCGACCGCCTGTGGGCTCGGCGGCGCGCCCGCGGCGCGACCGAGCGCGTCTGCCCCGCTTGACGAGGCCACCCGGCGTCCTACCTGCCCGGAGGGCCGGCCACACTCGTCAACCACCCGTAGGGAGGTCTCGTGACCACTGTCCTGCAAACCGAGCTGGGGGTCGTCCGCGTCCCCGCGGGGACCTGGCGAGTCGATCCGAGCCACTCCAGCGTCGGGTTCGAGGTCAAGCACATGATGATCGCGACCGTCCGCGGCCGCTTTCGCGAGTTCGAGGGCGCGCTGGAGGCCGCGGAGGACCTGGCTGATTCGCGCTGCTACGGGACCGTCAAGGTCGCGAGCATCGACACGGGCGATCCGGACCGCGACGCGCATCTGCGCTCTCCGGACTTCTTCGACGCGGAGCAATACCCGGACATCACCTTCGAGTCGACCGACATCGAGAACGTCGACGGGCCCGTCTACCGCATCACCGGCGACCTGACGATCCGGGGCGAGACCCGCGAGGTCACGCTCGACGCCACCGTGGAGGGTGCCGGCGAGGATCCGTGGGGCAACCACCGGGTCGGCGTAAGCGCGACCGGCGTCATCAACCGCAACGACTTCGGCCTGCGCTGGCAGCAGCGGCTGGCGGCCGGCGGGGTCCTCGTGGGCGAGGAGGTCAAGCTCGTCATCGACGTGTCCGCGGTCCGCGAGGCGGAGTAGGGACTCCGGTACCTGCCGTTCGCCGCCCGGTCGAGTACGGCTGCGCGGACGTCATACCGGCGGTCCAATGACGCGCTGGGCCCCGCCGCCTAGCTTTCCGGCGCATGCGGGACCTTCGGCGGGCGGGGGGCATCGTGGCGGCGACGGCGCTGCTGTGGGCGGTCGCCGTCCCGACGGCGTCGGCCAGCTCGATGGTGGCGTCGTTGAACGAAGGGCAGTCGGCCTTCTGGTCCGGTGCCTTCGTGGCCAACGCGCGCGTGAGCGACCCTCGCTTCTGTGGCATCCAGGGGCCGTGCTTCGACTATGCCCTTCGGGTCGCGTCCGCCAAGGCGAAGGTGCTGCGTGTCGCCATCAACACCCCCGACGACAGCAACGGGTGGGAGCTGCGTCTGCTCGACCCCAGCGGGCACGAGGCGGCGACCGGCACCACGTACACGCTCAACGGCGTCGCCGAGAACTTCGACGTCGAGGCGTTCGCGCACGAT
>DASYIJ010000060.1:0-2917 GCA_035997675.1 Solirubrobacteraceae bacterium | reverse complement strand
GGGAGGACGTCGGATCGCCGGCCGAAGAGGTCGAGCGAGCGGCGGAGCGCGAGGAGGAGGCGGCCGAGGGCTGAGCCGCACTAGGGTGCCGCGTCGTGCCGGCGCGGACCCGCTTACTGATCGTCGTGCTGGCGGCCGGCTTGGCCGCGGCCGGCGCCGGGTGCGGTGGCCGCGGGTCCTCGACCAGCACGACGGCCACGCGCGGCCCCGGATCGGGCCGGCCGCCGGTGGTCTTCGGCAGCCAGGGGTTCACCGAGCAGCGTCTCCTCGGCGAGCTCTACGCGCAGGCGCTGAGGGCCAAGGGCTTTCGCGTCCGCCTCAAGCCCGACCTGCCGAATCGAGAGGCCGCCGACCAGGCGCTGGTCGACGGCCAGATCGACGGATACCCCGAGTACCTCGACGCGATCCTCGTGAACGTCGCGCACGACCCGCGGCCCCCGACGCAGGCGGCGGCGGCCTACCGTGCGGTGCGGTCCTTCGAGGCGAGTCGCGGGCTCACGGCGCTGTCGCCCACGCCGTACGAACGCGCCACGGCGCTCGTCACGACCGCGGCCTATGCGCGAGCGCACCGGATCGGGGACATCGGCGGGCTCGCCCACGTCGGCCCGTTCGCGCTGGGCGCCGTCCCCGACTTCCAGACGCGCCCGGCCGGGCTTCCCGCGCTGCGAAGGGCGTACGGGATCTCCCGCGTTCGGTTCGTCGCGCTCAGCCAGGGCCTCCAGTACGCCGCGCTGGGTCGGGGGCGCGTGCAGGTCGCCGTGGCGATGACCACCGATCCGCCGCTGCGGGCGCCCCGATACACGGTGTTGGCCGACCCGAGGGGCATCTTCGGCGTGCAGAACGTCGTGCCGGTGTTCTCGCGCGCGGTGACCGCCGCCGAGGGGCCCGTGTTCACGCGCACGGTCGACGCGGTCAGCGCACGGCTCAGCGTGCAGGCGATGCGCCGTATGAACGCGGCCGTCGAGCTGGACAAGCGGCGTCCCGCCGACGTGGCGCACGACTTCCTGCGTGCCAGCCGACTGACGTAGCTCCGGATGGTAGGGTGGCGCCCGAGAGCAGGGAGAGCCCTCTCGTGCGCGTCCCCACGACACTCCGGCCGGCGCCCCATGCCCGCAGTTGAAGATTCCGCCGGTGGCGAGGCCAGCGCCGCCGAACTGGTCTTCGACCGCGTCACCAAGCGCTACCCGGGCCGTCCCGACCCCGCCGTCAACTCCCTCTCCCTGGTCGTGCCGGCGGGCGAGATCTGCGTGCTCGTGGGCCCCTCGGGCGCCGGGAAGACGACCGCGATGAAGATGGTCAACCGGCTGATCGACATCACGGAGGGCGACATCACGATCGACGGCACGTCCGTGCGCGGCTTGGAGCTCACGGAGCTGCGGCGCGGGATCGGCTACGTGATCCAGCAGGTCGGCCTCTTCCCGCACATGAACGTGGCCGACAACATCGCGGTCGTCCCGCGCCTGCTCGGCTGGGACCGGCCGCGGATCGCGCGGCGCGTCGACGAGCTGCTCGATCTCGTCGGGCTCGAGCCCGAGAACGACCGCGGTCGCTACCCGGCCGAGCTGTCCGGCGGGCAGCGCCAGCGGGTGGGCCTGGCCCGCGCGATGGCGGCGGACCCGCCGCTCATGCTGATGGACGAGCCCTTCGGAGCGATCGACCCGATCACGCGCGACCGCCTCCAGAACGAGTTCCTGCGCCTGCACCGCGAGATCCGCAAGACCGTCATCTTCGTCACGCACGACATCGACGAGGCGATCAAGATGGGCCATCGCATGGCGATCCTCAAGGACGGCGAGCTCGTCCAGTACGGCTCGCCCGACGAGATCCTGGCGCGCCCCGCCAACGAGTTCGTCGCCGACTTCGTGGGCGCCGACCGCGGCCTGAAGCGGCTGCTCCTGCGCGAGCTGGCCGACATCGAGCTCGCGCCCACGCCGGCCAGCGGCGAAGCCGACGACCTGCCGACCGTCGACGAGCACACGTCCCTGCGCGATGCGCTCTCGCTCATGGTCACCCGTCGCGTGTCGGCGCTCACGGTCGTCGGCGTCGGGGGTGAGCCGCGCGGCACGGTGTCGATGGAGATGCTCACCCACTTCGCCGATCGCGACAGCGCGGACGCCGACGCCGAGGTCGAGGCCTAGCCATCGTGCTCGCCCAGCTCGCGCTCCCGATCGCCCAAGCCAGCGGCCCGGTCATCCCTACGTTCAAAAGGGGGTCGAGCTGCGTGCGCGAGAACCGCCAGTTCTGCTGGGACTGGTTCTCCAGCCACTGGAGCAACACGTTCCAGCCGCGGCTCGTGGAGCACATCGAGCTCACGGCGATCGCGGTGGGCATCGGATTCGTCATCGCGCTCACCGCCGCGCTCGTCGCCTACCGCTGGGACTGGTTCGACACCCCCGCGACCGGGGCGTTCGCGCTGCTGTACACGATCCCCAGCCTGGCCTTCTTCCAGCTCATGGTCCCGTTCACGGGGCTGACGCGGCTGAGCGCCGAGATCGCGCTCGTCTCCTACACCCTGCTCATCCTCTTTCGCAACATCCTCACGGGCCTGCGGGAGGTGCCCGGCGACGCGCTGGAGGCGGCCCAGGCGATGGGCCTCACCCGCCGCCAGACGATGCTGCGGGTCGAGCTGCCGCTGGCGCTGCCGGCGATCATGGCCGGCGTGCGGATCGCCACGGTGACGACGATCAGCCTCGCGACGGTCGCGGCCTTCATCGGCGTGGGCGGGCTCGGCCAGCCGATCTTCAATGCGATCCAGACCGGCTTCAAGACGCAGTTCCTGGCCGCCGGCGTGCTCGCCGTGCTGCTCGCCCTCGTGACCGACGCGCTGCTCGTCGTCGTCCAGCGAGTGCTCACCCCGTGGGCGCGGGCCAGGGTGAGGTGAGATGCACTCGATCTACGACGCCCTGAAGTTCATCGT
>DASYIJ010000349.1:0-1557 GCA_035997675.1 Solirubrobacteraceae bacterium | reverse complement strand
GCGGATGATGGCCATCCGCGGCGTCTGGACGACCAACACCGTCGCCTTCCTCATCGGCGTGGGGATGTACTCGTCCTTCGTCCTCCTGCCCGAGCTGGTCCAGGCGCCGGCGAGCAACGGCGGCTTCGGCGCCTCGGTGACGGTGGCCGGGCTGTTCCTGCTGCCGTCGACGATCGCCATCGTGATCGTCGGGCAGATGGCGGGGCTCCTCGAGCGCCGCATCGGCTCGCGCGGGTCGCTGATCGGCGGGGCCGTCTTCGCGCTCGCCTGTTACATCCTGCTCGTCGCCGACCGCAGCCAGCAATGGGAGATCTACGTCGCCGCGGGCCTGCTCGGCATCGGCATCGGCCTCTCCTTCTCGGCGATGGCGAATCTGATCGTGGAGAACGTCCGCCGGGAGCAGACCGGCGTGGCCACCGGGATGAACGCCGTGACCCGAACGCTGGGAGGCGCCTTCGGTGGCCAGCTGGCCGCCACGCTGCTCGCCAGCAACCTCGGCGCCCGCGGCCTCCCCTCCTCCTCCGGGTTCACGCTGGCGTTCCTGATGTGCCTGATCGCCCTGGCAGCGGCGCTCGCCTTCGCGTTCGCGGTGCCGAGGCGCAGCGCCAACGACGTGGCGCCCGAGGTGGCAATGCTGCCGCAAGGTCGCCGCGGCGAGGCCGAGCGCACCGCGGCCTGACCCGGCCGGGCTAGGTCTGCCCGAAGGCCGCGCCGACGACGGCCTGGGCAGCGTCGCCGTACGGCGGCGCGAACGCCTCGAAGAGATCGCCCTCGCCGCGCACGAAGACCCCGCGCAGGTTGGAGAACTCGCGGAAGCCCTCGATGCCGTGATGACGGCCCGAGCCGCTCTGTCCGATCCCACCGAAGGGCAACGACGGCAGAGCGCCGTGCACCGCGGCGGCGTTGACGCACGCGCCCCCGGACGTGGTGCGCCGCAGGACGTCGTCCGCCACCTGCTCGTCCTGTGAGAAGACGTACAGCGCAAGTGGCCGCTCGCCCGCGTTCACGTAGCCGATGGCGTCGTCGAGCTCGTCGTAGGCCTTCACCGGGAGTACGGGACCGAAGATCTCCTCCTGCATGAGGGCGGAGTCGTCGGGCGGGTCGAGCACGATCGACATCGGCAGCTGGCGGGTGCTCGGGTCGACCTCTCCCCCGTCGTCGAGCGGCCGCACGTCGCAGCCGCGCGACCGCGCGTCCTCGATGAGGTTCTGGATCCGCTCGAGGTGGCGGGCCGTGATGATGCCGGTGTTGCTCTCCGACGAGGAGAAGCCGGGCATGTTCTCGCGCACGTGCTCGGCGGCGAGGCGTGCGAAGTCGTCCATCCGCTCGCGGGGCACGAGGCAGTAGTCCACCGAGATGCACATCTGGCCGTTCTTGAGCGCCTTGGTGCCGAGCACCTGCTTCACCGACTCGGCGTCGACCGAGTCCTCGGTGAGGATGGCCGGACACTTGCCGCCCAGCTCGAGCGTCACCGGGACGAGCTGCTCGGCAGCCGTCATCGCGATCCGGCGGCCGATCTCAGGGCTGCCCGTGTACAGCAGGTGATCCCAGCGCACG
>DASYIJ010000340.1:0-3994 GCA_035997675.1 Solirubrobacteraceae bacterium | reverse complement strand
GCGAACTCGTCGCCGCCGATGCGGGCGAGCACGTCCTCGGTCCGGGCGAGTGAGCCGAGCCGCTCGGCGATGTCGGCGAGGACGCGGTCGCCCGCCTCGTGGCCCGTGATGTCGTTCACGTGCTTGAAGTTGTCCACGTCGATGACCGCAAGCGACAGCGGGCGGCCGTAGCGCTGGGCGCGGCGGACCTCGATGCGCAGGCGCTCGTGGAAGGTGCGGTGGTTGGCCAGGCCGGTGAGCGGATCGGACGAGGCCTGCCGGGCGAGCGCGGCGCGGTCCTCGGTGTTGGCGATCGCGGTGCCGAGCAGGTCGGCGAATGCCGACAGACGCTCATCTGCGTCGTCGGAGAGCGTGTTCGGCACGACCTTGACAGCCGCCAGCAGCCCCCACACGGCGCCGTCCACCCACACCGGCGCGAGCACCCCGGCGCGGTATCCCATGCCATAAGGGTCGGACCCCTTCTCGTACTCGTCGACCCGCACGGTCTCACCGGTGCGGCGCAACTGCTCGGTGTCGCCGCGAACCGGGAACCGCGTCCCCGCCTCGTAGCGGACGCTGCCATCGCTCCAGGAGCCCGCGACGACGCATTCCTCGTCGGACTCGAACTGCACCACGCCCGACGCGGCGGCGTCGAGCAGGCGTGCGGCCTCGACCGCGACGAGCGTGTAGATCTCCTCGCGCGGGCGCGCGCGCGCGACCGCCGTGGCGACGCGCCGGAGCGCGCCCTGCCCGGCCGCGAGCTTGTCCGCGCGCTCGCGCTGGTCGACCAGCCGCCGCTTGCCGGCGAGGATGACGTAGCCTAGGACGAAGTACGTGGGGATGACGACGAGCACCTCGCCGTAGAACGCGAACTGCGCCGCATCGTGGTCGTAGACGAAGGGAAGGCAGAGAACGAGCCCGCAGCCGAGGAAGTACACGACCGCCTCGCGCAGTGGATAGAAGTAGGCCGCGAAGACGACGATGAAGAACAGGTAGAAGCGCGCCGGCGACTGCTCGCCACCGGTCATCGTCATCAGCACCCCGGCGATGGCGAAGCCGCAGGCGGTCGAGAGGTGCGTGACCCAGGGCTTCGCGGTCTCCCAGGGCACGATGGTGAGCGAGGCGATGCCCCAGCCCGCGCCGACGGCCGCCACGGCGAGGATGCCCAGCGTGTACTGCGAGGCCGCTCCCGGGAGCAGCGTCATGATGAGCGCCGAGATCGCGCCGGTGAGGTAGAGCAGCGCGGTCATA
Source organism: Solirubrobacteraceae bacterium (assembly GCA_035997675.1). Taxonomy (GTDB): domain Bacteria; phylum Actinomycetota; class Thermoleophilia; order Solirubrobacterales; family Solirubrobacteraceae; genus JALYZC01. The sequence continues at coordinate 2,764 of DASYIJ010000340.1, read as the reverse complement.
CGCCCGGCAAGCTGGCGTTCCTCGGGGGTGCGCAGGCCACCCAGGCCGCGGGCGCGTTCGGACATGGCGGCCCGAAGGCCGCTCACCCACGACGTGGATGGGGTCGAACGCGTCAACATCCCCTCGTTTGGGGTATCGGCGCCTCGCGGGCGCGCCTGAAGGTTTGCGGAGGGTTTTTCCGACGGCCGCCCGCCTCGCGTTAGGGTCGGCAGTCCGGAGAGACCAACGATGCGGAGGTAGACATGGCGGTTGGGCTACGACTGAAGTTCGCCGGCGGAACGCAGGAGCAGTACGAGACGGTCCACGGGCACATGAACGTGCAGGGCGATCCGCCCGAGGGGTTGATCTTCCACATGGCCGGCCCCATCGACGAGGGCTTCGGGGTCATCGACTGCTGGGAATCACGCGAGCACTTCGACTCGTTCGTCCAGAGCCGGCTCGGTCCGGCGATCGCCGAGCTCGGCGACCGCGCCATGCCGGGCCCGCCGGACATCAAGCAGTTCGAGGTTGTCAACTACACGAAGCCGTAAGGCGCTCCAGCAGCCGGTCGACGAGCTCGGCCTGCGCCGGATTGAGCTTCGCGCGCGCCTCGTCGGGTGCGAACCAGCCCGCGCGGTCGACCTCCGGGAACTCCCGCGTCTGGCCTGAGCGCGGCGGCCACTCCGTCGTGAACGTGTTGCTGCGGATCCGGTCGGGATCGAGATCGCCCTCGACGGCATAGGCGGTGACCACCTTGCCGCTGCGCTGCTTGACCTCGCCGAGGTCGAGCAGCGCGTCGGCGTCCGCGGGCGCCTCGGTCCCGAGCTCCTCCTCGAACTCCCGCAGCGCCGCGGCACGCGGGTCCTCGTCGTCCGTGTACTCGCCCTTGGGAATGGACCAGACGCCCTCGTCCTTGCGGGCCCAGAACGGCCCACCCGGATGGACGAGCAGCAGCTCGGGCTCATCGCCGGATCGGCGGTAGAGGAGGATCCCCGCGCTGCGCCTCGCCATCAGTTCCGGCGGTTGCGGCCCACGACAGCCCGGGCGCTGTCGAGGGGCCGGGCCAGTGCCCGTCCGAGCCGGCTCGCGACCGAGGAGCGGACGGCCTCCAGGCGGGCCTCGGCCGCCCGGCGGCGCGTCGTCGCGCCGGCCAGCTGTGCGGAGAGGCGTGCCCGCTCGGACGCCAGTTCGGCGTCGAGGAAGCCCGGCGGCAGCGTGCCGTCGAGCAGCCCGGTCCCCGTGGCCGGCTCGATGGTCACGCGGGCGCGCACCGCGCACCCGAACCAGCGGATGTGCTCGTGCACGAGGTCGACCTCGAGGATGTACTCGTCGACCTCGACCGGCGCGTCGACGGTCATCATCAGGAGGGTGTCGCGGCCCGGCCGCACGGTCTCGGTGAACAGGGCCCGCCGGTCGACCACCACCTCGCCCGTGTCCGGCCGGAGCCACCGGTAGCCGAGCCGGACGAGCGGCTCGACGTCGTCGCCCCACGGCCACGCCGTCGATCCCTCGTTGCGGACGATCACCGCGACGGGGTGGGAGGCATCGGAGGTCAGCGACCCCGGCGGATCGGGCAGCCGCAGGGTGGCGCGGTAGTCCTCGTCGGGGAGCTTCGCGCTCCGGGTGAACCCCGCGATCTCCTGCGAGTCCGCCGGCTCCACCTCCGACCGGGGACGCGGCCGCTCCGGCGGCGTCCTGGGTGACATGAGCGCATCGACGAGGGTGATGTCCTGCGGTGGAATGGGCGCGGTCTCGAGGTCGTCGAACGCCTCGGGAACGTACAGCGCGTTCGCGGAGAGGCCGCGGAAGCCGATGCCCGGGCCGGCCGCTTCGTAACCGACCGCCTTCGCGCGCCGGGCCGATTCGGGCTGGACGACGGCGTCGAGGTGGTAGAAGGCGAGAGCGACGTGCCGGACCTCGCCGTTCGCGTGCGGCGTCGTGTGGACGCGTCCGTCGAAGCGCCAGGCGCCGGGAACGTTGCGGATGAGCCGCTCGAGCGACTCGACGCCCCACGGAGAGGTGGTGAGATAGCGGTCGGGGGTCGGGTACACCCACCGGCGCAGCAGGCCGTAGCCAAGCGGGCGGCGCTCCGCCATCAGCGCCGGGAGCGTTTCGAGCAGGGCCGCGGACGGGACTTCGTCGTCGTCGAGGTGCAGGATCCAGTCGCCGCTGCATCGGTTGCGGATCCAACCGATGGGCTCGGAGGGCGGCCCGTCGAGCTCGTAGGTCAGCCGGCGGTCCGCGAGGTCGGCGCATGCGTCCAGCGCGTCCGGGTCGCCCGCCCGGTCAACGGCGAGCACGATCTCGTCCACGTGGGGACGGACCAACTCCAGGAGCGCCCGCAGGCGCACAGCCGATCCCCCCGACGTGACGGCGAACGACAGCGTGGGCCTGCGCAGCGCGGGGAAGGTGGACATCAGCCCGGCCGCCCGTTGTCGCGGCCGTTGCGACGGTCCATCCACGCGCTCATCCGGTAGCGACGCAGGCGCGTCAGCGATTCCGCCTCGTCCTCGGCCTCCCTGGCCCGAGACACCTCCCGGGCCAGCCGGTGGCGCATCGCCGCCAGCTGGGCGGCCGCGGTCGACCGCGGAGAGCGGGGCGGAGCGTCATGCACCTCCACCCGGTGGGTCGCGCCGCCGAACTCGTTGCCTCCGCGCTCCACGCGCACCTCGAGGTCCCACTCGCCGATGTCCGCGGGTGTGCGGACATCGACCGGCACGCGGCTGGTCTCGCCCGGCCAGACGGCCTCGGTCAGCCGCTGCCAGCCCCGGTACGGCGGCCGATC
>DASYIJ010000256.1:0-2909 GCA_035997675.1 Solirubrobacteraceae bacterium | reverse complement strand
GAGGTCGATCGTCGTGCGGACGTCCTTCGCCCGCTGCGGCTGGGAGCGCGCGAGCACGCGGTTGCCCGCCAGCAGCCGGCCGCCCGGCGTCCCGGCGAGCTGGCCCTGCAGGCCCTGCTCGAGTCCCGACGTGCCGACCTGTGCGCCGTCCGGATAGCCGAGCGCGCGGTAGTACGCCTGGTTCGCAGCCGAGACGGGGCCGATGCTCCCGACCAGGTCGGAGGAGGTGCCACCCGCGGAGAGGCGATCCGGACCGCGGGCCAGCGCCTGCCCGTTGCCGGCCAGGATGGCCGCGCGATCCGGGAGTTGCGTGTCGCGCGTGAGCGTCTCGCCCTGGGCGACGCCCGGGAACGTGAGGGCGGGGTCCCACTTCACGCGGCCGCCCTCGAATGGGAGTGTCAGCTTGGTCCTGAGCGTGCCGAAGACGGCGGTCTGCGCCGTGACCGGCACGGACACCGAGCCGCCGCCGCCGGTGGCGCCGCCGAAGCGCAGCGATCGGGTCGTGGCCGTGGCCGCCGCGTCCCGGTAGGCGCCCTGGAAGTTCTCGAAGGAGACCCGTTTGCGCGAGGCGTCCGAGAGCTGGTCGTACATCGCGCGGTAGTCGCCCTTCTGCCATGCCCGCACGAAGCTGTCGGCGGCCCGGCGCTCGGGGGCCACGTAACCGGCTCCGATGACCACGCCGAAGATCAGTGCGACGAAGGCGAGTGCGCCGAGCGGTACCAGACGGTGGGTGAGGCGGCGGCGTCGTCGTCCTTCCGGCACGCGGGTCATGGCCCTGGTCCGCTGTGTGGACACCGGCGAAATCTAAACAGTGGCGTCCACCGACGGCTGAAGAGTTTTCGTCGGCGCGGCGGTGGACGACCAGCCGTAGGCTCCGGGTCGGCGTGACGACGATCGACTGGATCATCCTCCTGTTCGTCTCGGTGCTCGCGGTGTACGGCTATGCGCGGGGCTTCGTCGTCGGTTTCCTTTCACTCCTGGGCTTCGCCGCCGGAGCGTTCCTGGGCAGCCGGCTCGTGCCGGTCCTGCTGTCCCAGGGCTCGAAGTCCCCGTACGCACCGCTGTTCGGCCTGGCGGGCGCGCTGCTCCTCGGAGGCCTACTCGCGTCCGGACTGGAGTTCCTCGGCTTCGAGCTGCGCCAGCGAATACGCATCCCCGGCTTCGGCGTCGTCGACGGCCTGCTCGGCGCCGTGCTGAGCGCCTGCATCGCGTTCGGCATCGTGTGGCTGCTGGGCGCCGTGGCGCTGCAGACGCCGGGCGCCGCCCAGCTGCGCACCGACATCCAGCGCTCGCTCGTGCTCCAGCGCCTCAACCAGCTCCTGCCGCCGTCGGGGCCGATCCTCAACGCGCTGGCGCGCATCGACCCGTTCCCCCAGATAAACGGGCCCCGCGCCGACGTCCCGCCGCCGACCGGAGGGATCCTCCGCGACCCCGGCGTGCGCTCGGCCTCGAACTCGGTGGTGCGCATCCTCGGGACGGCCTGCGGGCTGGGAATCGAGGGCTCGGGATGGGTGGCGCGCTCCGGTGTGGTGGTGACCAATGCCCACGTCGTCGCCGGCGAGGACGACACCGTCGTGCAGGTCCACGGCGACAGCCCGAGCCTGACCGCCCGCGCGATCCATTTCGACCCCACCAACGACATCGCGGTCCTGCGCGTGGACGGGCTCGGCGCCCCTGCGCTCCCAATCGCGCCGGACGCGCCTCCCGGCACCGCCGGGGCGATCCTCGGATATCCGGGGAACGGCCCGTTCGACGCCCGCCCCGCCCGCGTGGGCGACACCCAGGAGACACTCACCGACGACGCCTACGGCCGCGGCCCGGTGCGCCGCCTGATCACCTCGCTGCGCGGGCTGGTTCGCGAGGGGAACTCGGGCGGCCCGGTGGTGGACGCGCGCGGCCGGGTCCTCACCACGGTCTTCGCCGCCACCGTCGGCGGCCCGCCGGGCGGATTCGGCGTTCCGGACACCATCGTCCGCAGCGCGCTGGCGAGTGCCCGCGGGACCGTCTCGACCGGGCCCTGCGCGCGCTGAATCCTGTTGCCGGGGGACGTCGGCGCTACCCTCAGCGCCGGTGAGCAAGACTCTCGTCATAGCTGAGAAGCCCTCGGTCGGGCGCGACCTCTCGCGCGTGCTGCCCGGCCCCTTCGTCAAGTCGGAGGGCTATCTCGACGGTCCGGAGCACGTCATCACGTGGGCCGTCGGGCACCTCGTGCAGCTCGCCGAGCCCGACGAGTACAAGCCCGAGTGGAAGAAGTGGCGCATGGCCGACCTGCCGATCGTGCCCGATCGCTTCAAGCTCGTGGTGCGCGACGAGCGCTCGAAGAAGCAGATGAACGTGATCAAGCGCCAGCTCGCGCGCGACGACGTGGACAGGGTCGTGAACGCGTGCGACGCCGGGCGCGAGGGCGAGCTGATCTTCGCCTACGTGTACGAGGCCGCCGGGGCGGACAAGCCCGTCCAGCGGCTGTGGCTCCAGTCGATGACGAAGGGCGCGATCCAGGAGGCGTTCGGCCACCTGATTCCCGCGGAGGAGAAGCACAGCCTCGAGGAGGCGGCGCGCTCGCGCTCGGAGGCCGACTGGATCGTGGGGATGAACGCCACGCGCGCCGCGACGATCCGGCTGCGCTCCTCCTTCGACGGAGCGGTCTCGCTCGGGCGCGTGCAGACGCCGACGCTGGCGATCCTGGCCCGGCGCGAGGAGGAGATCCGCGCATTCGAGCCCGAGCCCTACTGGCTCGTCGACGCGGTCTTCGCGGCCGACGACGCTCGCGTCTACCAGGGTCGCTACCACGATGGCTCCAAGCCTCGGCTGGCCAGCGCGGAGGTCGCCGAGAAGATCGTCGAGGCGGTCCGCGGCCGCGAGGGTGAGATCACCAAGGTCGACACGTCGCGCCGCAAGGAGCGCGCGCC
>DASYIJ010000226.1:0-7528 GCA_035997675.1 Solirubrobacteraceae bacterium | reverse complement strand
CGCCGTCTACGCGGCGGTGGCGGCGACCCCGTCGCCCACGCTCGACCGCCTGATGCGCCGGCTCTCGCACGCCGCCGACTACTCGCGCCTGTCGATCTCGGCGGCGGCCGTGCTCGCCGTCGCGGGCGGTCCGCGGGGCCGCCGCGCGGCGGTATACGGGCTCGCGTCGGTCGGAGTGACGTCCGCGGTCGTCAACCTGCTGGTCAAGCCCCTCAGCCGGCGCCGGCGGCCGGATCGCGCCGCGCAGAGCGTTCCGTTCGCCCGCCACGTCCCGATGCCGACCTCGAGCTCGTTTCCCTCGGGGCACTCGGCGGCGGCGTTCGCGTTCGCGACCGGCGTGGGCCAGGTGGCGCCGACGGCCGCGGTCCCGCTGCGCGCCCTTGCGGCGCTCGTTGCCTACTCGCGCGTGCACACGGGCGTCCACTACCCCGGCGACGTCATCGTGGGATCGCTGATCGGCGGCGCGCTGGCGCAGGTGACGGTCCACGCGCTCGACTCCCACAGGTTTTTGGGCTTCGGTTCTGCGATCGAGGTGCTCATACGCTGATGCCGAGCGTCGCATGCCAGCCTCGCGCTGGCAACCGCGCGGCGGAGCGCATCACCCGCGGCGCGGCAGCGCGGCCACCGTCACGTCGCGGCTCACGGCACGCAGCTCGCCGGGCAGCTCGGCGAGCTTGACGTTGGCGACGAGGTCCATGTCCTCGCCCAGCGGGCGGAAGAAGTCGTCGTAGTGGGTCGGGATCACGACCCGCGGGTCGAGCTTCGGCAGGATGCGCGACCAGTAACGCTCGGTGAAGCTGCGCCCCGCGACGCCGGCGAGAAACACGTCGATCCCGCGCTGGCGGATGGCATCGTCCACGAGGTCCGCGCTTCCCTGGTGGTAGAGCGTGATGCCGGCGACGGCGATGTGGATCCCCCAGACCTGCCCGCAGCGGTAGGCGCTCGGCGCGAGGCCGTCGAGATGGTCACACGTCAGCTCCCCGTCGAACGGGACCGCCAGGCCGAGGAGCAGCTTCGAGTGCGCGCTCGGCGTGAATGACACCTCGAAGGGCCCGAGGTCGTAGGTGCGGTACGGCTCGACCTCGACCGCGAACTCGCCGAGCCCGTGCAGGCGCATGAGCGCCGCCAGGGACGCCGACCCGTAGGCGCGGCAGCCGAGGCGCTTCGCGACGGCCGGAGCGTCGACGGCGTGGTCGAAGTGGGTGTGGCCGACCAGCACGCCGACGACCTCGCCCTCCGGCGCGGGCAGGAAGCGCTCGTGCGCCGCCGGGTCGGGCTGTGCCGGGCGGCGCAGCAGCAGGCTCCGCAGCGGCGCGCGTGACACGTACGGGTCGACGTAGAGCGAGTGGCCCTCGAAGTCGAGCCGGTAGCCGGACACCCCGAGCCACTGCACCGACAGCCCCGAGGGCAGCTCCAACGGTCGCGACTCCAGCTCTCGCAGCGCCTCGGCGTCATCTCGTGCTCGGCTGCCGCGGTTCGCCGCCGAACGGGCGAGGTCGGCGACATGCCGCACCGGGCCGAGCATCGCGGCGGCGCTCCTCAGTCGCTCCGGACCGGAAGGCCGTGCAGGCTCTGCGCGACCGTGCGCATGAGCAGGGCGGCCGCAAGCGTGAGGCCGGAGAATCCGAGGACCCACAGCGCCGTGCGAACGTCGTGGTCGCCCGTCAGCGACCCGGCCGCGAGCAGGATCGCGGAGGTCATCGCTCCCAGCCCCCCGACCGCCAGCACGAGCAGGCGGTTGACCCATTGCTCGACCACGGTGCGGTCGTCGCCGGCGAAGCGCTCGGTCCGCACGGACAGGCGGCCGGCGCGAAGCTGGTTGGCCAGCGTCTCCAGGTGATCGGGCATCGTGCGCAGCGCCGGCAGGGCCCGCAGCAGCTCGTGCTGGACCAGCGCCTCCGGGTCGCCGGACACCGCCGACCGGTCACCCGCGACGATCCGCTCCGCCTCGGGCGCGAGCGCGAAGCCGGGATCGAGCACCTTCAGCGTCCCCTCCAGCGTGAGCATCGTGCGCGAGAGGAGGACCATCGACCCCGGCGGCTCGAGGCCGTGACGCTCCATCAGCGCCAGCAGCTCGCGCATCACGGCCGGGCCGAGGCCGCCCTCCTCGCCGACCTCGCCGAGCAGGATCCCCACGTCGCGCTCCAGCGCGCGCAGGTCCGTCGAGCGGTCGTCGTCGGCGAGATGCCGGACCGCCCGCGCGAGCACGGTCGGATCGGACATCGCGAAGCCGAGCGCGATCCCCTGAAGGCCCTCGAGCGCCACCGGGTCGAGCCGGCCGACGGCGCCGAAGTCGAGCAGCCACAGGGTGCCGGTCGCGTCGACGAGCACGTTGCCCGGGTGGGGATCGGCGTGGTAGAGGCCGTCCGACAGGATCTGGCCGAGCATCGAGGCGAGCAGGCGCTCGGCGAGCTCCCGACGGGGGACGCCGCAGGCGTCGACCGCCGCCGCGTCGGACACCGGCTTGCCGGTGACGGCCTCCATCACCAGGACCCGGCTGGTCGAGAGCGTGGTGTGGACGGCGGGGATCGACAGACCGGTGTCGTCCGCCCGGCTCTCGCGCAGGCGGGCGCCCGCGGCCGCCTCGCGCCCGTAGTCGAGCTCGGCCTCGATGCCGTCGATCAGCTCGCCGGCCAGCCGCTTGACCCCGACCCGCTGCGCCGCCGCCACGCGCCGGTCCAGCTGCGCCGCGGCGAAGGCCAGCACGGCGCCGTCCCGCCGCACGAGGTCGTCGACGCCCGGTCGCTGCACCTTCACGACCACGCGCTCGCCTCCGTGCAGGGTCGCGTAGTGGGTCTGGCCGATCGACGCCGCCGCGAGCGGCTCCCGGTCGAAGCTCGCGAAGGCGCGCTCGGCCGGCTCGCCGAGCTCGGACTCGAGGACGGCCTGAATCTCGTCGGCGGGAGCGGGGCGGACGTCGGACTGCAGGTGGGCGAGCTCGGTCGTCAGCGTCGCCGGCAGCAGGTCGGTGCGGGTCGAGGCGATCTGCCCGAATTTCACGAACATGCCGCCCGAGTCCTCGAGCACGCGCCGGACGCGGCGGGCGAAGTCGACCGAGTCGGGCGCGCTCGCCGACCGGTAGCGCACGTGGACGAGATTCTCCCTGCGCGCGTTCGCCACGAGCTCGCGGAAGCGGCCCAGGGGCGAGAGCGCGGCCCGGGTGCGACGGATCGGGTGGCGCAGGACCTGTCCGCCCCGCCGGGGCCGGGTCTCCGACCGGCGCGTGAGCAACTGGAGCACGATCGCCAGCGGCATCGTCGCCAGCACCGCGAAGAAGCACACCATCAGGAAGAAGGTGCCGGCGTCGACGTGCTCGCCCGAGAGCACCACGGCGGTCGCCACCAGGCCCACGACCCACCCGATGGTCGCCGCCACCGCGGCACGCACCCGACCGATCCGCACGCCCAGGAGCCGACCGCTCAGCCACCCGATCGCCGCCACCCAAAACGGTAGGAGGAGCGCGAGCCCAAGGCCGATCTGGATGGTGAGCATGATGCGAGCCGACCCTATCCGAAGCGTGATAGAAGGAAGACATGGCCGACGTCCTCTCGACCGATCGCCCGGCGCCGTTCGTACGCGTCCTCACACTGAATCGGCCCGACGCCCTCAACGCGATGACCGCCGAGCTGTGCGAGTCGCTGCACGAGGAGCTGCGCAGCGTGGCGGCGGACCGCTCCTGCCGCGCGGTCGTGCTCACGGGCGCCGGTCGCGCGTTCTGCGCGGGCGTCGACCTCCGGGGCTACGGCGACGCGCCGGGCAACGACGGATCGGACCCGGCGCGAGACATGCTGGGCAACCAGGAGCACATGTCCCGGCTGATCCTGGGGCTGCGCGCCACCCCGCAGCCGATCATCGCGGCGGTCAACGGCGGCGCGGCGGGCATCGGTCTCGCGCTCGCCCTCGGAAGCGACATCCGCTACGCCGCCCCCGAGGCGGTGTTCCGCGCCGCCTTCCTCAACGTCGGCGTGTCCAACTGCGACATGGGGACGAGCTGGCTCCTGCCGCGGCTCGTGGGTGCGTCACGGGCCCACGAGATGATGCTCACCGGCCGCCGCGTGAGCGCGGAGGAAGCCGAGCGGATCGGGCTGGTGGCCGGCGTGGTCGACGGCGATGGGCTGATGGCGCGCGTGCTGGAGGCCGCCGAGCAGATCGCCGCCTGGTCTCCCTGGGGGATCCGCCTGACCAAGCAGGGGATGTGGTCGGCGCTGGAGATTCCGGCCGAGCAGGTCGCGATCGAGTACGAGGACCGGCAGCAGATCATGGGACTGCACGGCAAGGCGCCGGCCGAGGCCGTGGCGGCCTTCCTGGAGAAGCGCCCGGCCGACTTCACGGACTGAGCGCCGGCGCCGCGCCCCGCTCGCCGACCGCCTCGACCGCGCAGAGCACGGCGAGGACCACGGTCACCAGCCCGGCCAGCGCCCACGCGACCACGCCGTCGGCGGCGACGTACAGGACGCCCAGCGTCGCGACGGCCGCGAGCCTCGTGTAGCTCACGCCCGCGCCCATGCGTGCGCGGAAGGCGACGTGCCCGGCGAGGTAGAGCGCGACGCCGCCGCACAGCGCAAGGCGTGCCGCATCGCTGAGCGGTTCGCCCACGGCGTGAATCGCGAACTTCTCGCCGACCGCGAAGATGATGATCCCGGCGACCAGGAGCAGATGCAGGTAGCTGTAGGCGTCGGCGGCGGCGAGCACCGGGTCCTCGTGATGCCGCAGCCGCTCCTCGGCGGTCCCGGCGAAGCTGTCGAAGTACGTCCACCACAGGCCGACGGTGATGAGCAACCCGAGCGCGACCGCCGCCACGAGCTCGGCATCGATCGGACGGCCGCTCGCCCCGACGCCGATCGTCACGATGGACTCGCCGAGGCAGATGATGACGAAGAGGCTGTAGCGCTCCGCGAAGTGGGCGACGGCGACCTCCTGCAGGCCGCGCAGCCGTTCGCGGGTCAGCCACGCCGGCCCCGCGTAATCGATCGCCAGTGCCGCCGTCCACAGCGCGATGCGCGGCAGGCCGTCGAGGAACGAGCCGGCGATGAGGAGGCCCATGCCGATGGCCACGGTCACGGCGAACCCCGCGATCGCCGACCACGAGGCGTTGCCGCGGCGCGATGCGTCGGCGTAGAGCGCGAGGTGCAGGAACCGCACGCCGGCGTAGGTGACGGCGAACAGCGTCGACTCGTCGCCGAACGCTCCCGGGATCGCCAGGCCCGAGACGAAGATGAGGACCATCGCCAGCAGGAGCGCCAGCCGCAGCGTCGGAGCGGCGGTGTCCTGCGCGTTCGCCGCCCACACGAACGCCGACCACGCCCACCAGACCAGAGCCAGGACGAGCATCGAGCGGCCGAAGCCTGCCCACGTGAGATCGTGGGCAAGCAGCGCAGTGACCTGCGTGACGGCGAAGACGAAGACGAGATCCCAGAGGAGCTCGACCGGGCTCGTGCGGCGCTCCATCGGGCGGAGTATCGCGGAGGGCGAGCGCCGGCCTGGTACGCGCTACCGCGGTCGGTCAGACGGCGCCGACGAGCCCGGCGCTCTGGCGCGTGAGCTCGGCTACCTGCTCCTCGAGCCTCATTGCGCGCTTCTCGAGCGCCTCGCGCGCCACCTCGGCGTCGCCGTTCGCGCGCGGGTCCAGGGCGCGTCGCACGTGCTCCGCCACCTCCCGCTCGAGCGCCTCGATCTGCGCCGCCAGCTCGACGACCTGCGCCTCCATCGCCGCGCGTGCGCTCTCGGCCTCGAGCGCGCGCGTGTGCGCGCCCGACAGGCGGAGCACGAGGTTCGCCTCGCGCCGCTCGAGCGCGGAGACGCGATCGCGCAGGTCGAGGATGTCGCCGGTCGCGAGCGCCGTGCGCGTCTCGGCGGTCGACGCGCGCTCGTCCGCCGTCGCGAGCGCGGTCGTCAGGTCGTCCTCGCGCCGGCGCGCCGCGGTGAGCGACCGTTCGAGCTCTGCGTCGAGCTGGGTGAGCCGCTCGTCCTGCGCCGCGAGCTTGAACCCGACCATGTGCGCCGCGCCGCGGGCGACATCCAGCGGCGCGTGCAGGTCCGCCGGCGCGTCCATCCGGGACGCGACGGCGGCGTCGAGCTCGTGGAGCCGCGCGTTGAGCACGTCGACCTCAACCTGCGTGGGCTCGGCAGTGCACTCGTCCGGGCGGCGCTCGGGCATCGGCAGGGGAAGCGGCCACACCGCGACGCCGGGCACGCGCACGGCGAAGCCACCCTGCTGCATGAACGCGTCGAGCGGCACGAGGTACGTGGTGCGCCACGCGGACGGGGCCTCGGGGCCGCCGGGCGGGAACCCGAACCCGCGGTCGAGCGGAGCCACGCGATGCTCGGTTCGGCCGGGATCGATCACCAGCAGCGGCGCGGGCATCGTCACGCCCGCGGGTGCATGCCACCGGCCCCGCAGGCGCACGAGCGCGGTGTCCCGCGTCACCGGCAGGAAGGTGAACTGGTCGATTTCGAGCGTGATGTCCCGGCGCGACGGCCGGAGGCCGACACGCCGAAGCATCCGCCGTAGCGAGTGCGAGCCCCGGATGACCGAGGGATACCACAAATGGGGAGGTCTAGGCCGCGATGGTCAGGGTTGCGCCCGCGGTCAGTGGGTACTGCCGCAGCGTGGACGCAGGCGTCGAGCACTCCGCGGCCGCGAGCGCGGCGCGCCGCGAGCCGCTGTGGTTCGCCGACGTTCCGAGCACCCACCACGCGCCGGCACGCGGAACGCTGAAGGCGGACGTCGCGGTGCTCGGCGCCGGAATCACCGGGCTCCTCACTGCCTACGCCCTCAGCCGCGCTGGTGCGAGCGTCACGGTCCTCGAGGCGCGCGGCGTGGGAAGCGGGGCGACCGGTCACACGACCGCGAAGCTCACCTCGCTGCACGGTCTCGCCTACGGTCGGCTGGTGCGAAGCGTCGGCCGCGAGCGGGCATCGGCCCACGCCGCGGCCAACGAGCACGGCATCGCTGTCATCGAGGAGGTCGCCGAGTCCCTCGGCCTGGCGTGCGACTTCCGGCGTCGCGACAACTACACCTACGCCCTCGATCGCAAGGATCTCGACGCCGTCGAGCGCGAGGCCGAGGTCACCCGCGACCTCGGACTGGCGGCGGAGTTCACCAGGGAGGTGCCGCTTCCCCTGGACGTCGCCGGCGCCGTGCGGGTCCGCGAGCAGGCGGAGTTCCATCCCCAGAAGTTCCTCGCCGGCCTGGCGGCGTGGCTGTCCGAACACGGATGCACGGTCCACGAGCAGAGCCGTGCGCTGAGCGTGCAGCAGGGATCGCCTTGCACCGTGCGCACGCCCGACGCAATCGTCGAGGCGGGGCACGTCGTCGTCGCGACGCACCTGCCGATGCTCGACCGCGGGCTGTTCTTCGCCCGTAGCCACCCGGAGCGCTCATACGTGGTCGCGCTGCCGCTGCGCGCGCCCGGCCCCGACGGCATGTTCCTCAGCACCGAGCAGCCGGCCCACTCGATTCGCACCCATCCGCACGCGGGCGAGGAGCTGCTGCTCGCCGGCGGAGAGAGCCACAAGGTCGGCCAGG
>DASYIJ010000213.1:0-3984 GCA_035997675.1 Solirubrobacteraceae bacterium | reverse complement strand
ACTCCACCGGCCAACTCGGACAGCACGACCTCCTCGCCCGGTTCCTCCGTGTCGGACTCGCGGTAGACGCGCCCTTCGACCTCGACGTCGAACAGGTGGATCTTGCGGTACACCGCGCGCACCTCGCCGTCGGGGTCGATGTGCACGCTCGTGTTCCCGTGGCGGTCGTGACCGGGCCGGCGCTCGACGATCGACCCCGCCAGAAGATCGAGGCCCAGCTCGCGTGCGATGTCGCGCGCCCAGGTCAGCGCGGGACCGTCGAGCAGCTCCGCGTGCGCGTCCATGGCCGCCTCGGAGCCGAGCACGGTCCACTTCTCGGGCAGCACGACGAAATCCGCCCCCGCGCTCGCGGCCTCGCGCACGAGCCGTTCCGCGGTGGCGAGGTTCCGCGCCGTATCCTCCGTTGCGGTGAGCTGGACCGCGGCCGCTCGCATCGAGCTGAGTCTCCCCCTCGGCGTAAATGGACTGACCAGTCAGTCAATGTCAAGGATAACCGGCCCGGAGGGGTTCCGCGCGAGGTGACCCCGCGGCGCCCGTACCGCGGTCCCGGCCCCGATCGGCCGGCGGACATCCCCCTCCCGCCGGGACGCATGCCCCTGTTTCGCCGCGGCCGGATGCTCAAACGCTGGCGCTACGTCGGCGTCTACGCCGCCGACCTCATGCTGTGCGCCGGCGTGGCACGCATCGGCCCCGCGCGCCAGAGCTGGTGGGCGGTGTGGGAGCGCGACCGCGACCGCCTGCACGAGCGCACGCGCCTGCGGGGTGGCGGCGTCGACTTGGGCGAACGCCGGGTGCGCGTACGCGACGGCGCCGTCGAGATGGATCTCTCGCTCGACTACGACGGCGCCGAAGAGGTGGAGGTAGTCACGCCCGACGGCCGGGGCTATGCCTGGACGCGCAAATTCGCGCCGGTTCGCGCCCGCGGCAGCGTGCGCGTGGACGGCGGCGCGCGCACGGTGGACGCTCTCGCGCTGATCGACGACAGCGCCGGCTACCACGCCCGCCACACCTCGTGGCGCTGGTCGGCGGGCGTCGGCACCGTCGCTAGCGACGGCGGGCCGGTGGCCTGGAACCTCGTCGCCGGCGTGCACGACTCGCCGACCGCCAGCGAGCGCACGGTATGGGCCGGTGGCCAAGCGCGCGAGCTGGGCCCGGTGTCGTTCGCCGAGGACCTCGGCGCGGTCGCGTTCGCCGAGGGCGGCCGGCTCGAGTTCGAGGCCGGGGCGGTGCGGGCCCGCGACGACAACCTCCTGATCATCCGGTCCGAGTACGAGCAGCCGTTCGGCACGTTCCGCGGCACGCTGCCCGGCGGCCTCGAGCTGGCCGAGGGCTACGGCGTGATGGAGCGCCACGTCGCCGTCTGGTGAGGCCGCGCGGCGGGCGTAGAATCGCCGCACCGCCATGAGCCTCCCGCCCGGACCCCGGCTTCCCAAGGCGGCGCAGACCGCCCGGCTGACCCACGACCCCATCGGGTACATGCGGAGCTGTCGCGCCCGCTACGGCGATCTCTTCACGCTCCGCTACCACCCCTTCGACACGCTTGTCTACGTTTGCGATCCCGACGTGATCCGCGAGATCTTCACGGGCGATCCCGAGGTCTTCCGCGCCGGCGAGGCGAACCAGTTCATGGAGCCGACGCTGGGCCCGCGCTCGGTCCTCCTGCTGGACGGCGGCGACCACCTCCGCATGCGCAAGCTCATGCTCCCGCCCTTCCACGGCCGCAGCGTCGCCCGGTACCGCGACGTGATCGTCGACATCGCCGCCCGCGAGCTCGAGACGTGGCCGCTCGGCCGCTCGTTCGCGCTGCGCCCGCGGATGCAGGCGATCACGCTCGAGGTGATCCTGCGTGCGGTGTTCGGCATCGAGGATCCGGCGCGCCTGGCCCGCCTGCGCGAGGCGCTCGTCCGGATGATGAACGTCAACATGATCCACGGCGCCCTGCCGTTCACGCGCGTGGACCTCGGCCCGCGCAGCCCGTGGGGCCGCTTCCTGCGCGCCCGCGCCACGGCGGACGAGATCATCTTCGACCAGATCGCCCGGCGGCGGGCTCAGGCCGGCGAAGGCGAGCCAGACCACGACGACGTCCTCGCCCTGCTGCTCGCCGTGCGCGACGAGGAGAGCGGGGACGGCCTCACGGACGCGGAGCTGCGCGACGAACTGGTGACCCTGCTGCTCGCCGGCCACGAGACCACCGCGACCGCGCTCGCCTGGGCCTTCGAGCGACTCGTGCGCCACCCCGATGCCGTTGCCCGCCTGCGGGCGGAGGCGCAGGACGGCGAGGACACCTACCTCGACGCCGTGGTCAAGGAGACGCTGCGCGCGCGGCCGGTCGTGATCGACGTGGCCCGCACGCTCGCCGCCCCGACGCGGCTCGGCGGCTACGACCTCCCGGCCGGCGTCATGGTCGTCCCCATGATCACGCTGGTCCAGACCGGGCCGGGTGCGTGGGAGGACCCCGACGCGTTCCGCCCCGAGCGCTTCCTCGACGGTGCGCAGCCCGACCCGTACACGTGGATCCCGTTCGGCGGGGGCGTGCGCCGCTGCCTCGGCGCGAGCTTCGCCACCTTCGAGGTCAAGGTGGTGCTCGAGACGATCCTCCCCGCGGCCGACCTTCTCCCCTCCTCTCCCGCCGCCGAGGCCGCCCGCCTGCGCCACGTGACGCTCGTGCCGGCGCGCGGGGGCGAGGTGGTGCTGGAGCGGCGCCGGCCCGTGCGAACTCGGGCTGCGCCGGCGACGGTGGCGGCGTAGGCTTGCGCAGGTCCATGCCGTCCGAGCGCGTCTCCTACCGCACCTGCCCGCTCTGCGAGGCGACGTGCGGGCTGGAGATCACGACGTCCAACGGCGACGTGACGGCCATTCGCGGCGATGCCGACGACGTCTTCTCGCACGGCTTCCTCTGCCCGAAGGGCGTCGCGCTCAAGGCCCTGCACGAGGATCCGGACTGCCTGCGCACGCCGATGCGCCGGACCGCGGGCGGCGACTTCGAGCCGGTCGGGTGGGACGAGGCGTTCGCCGAGATCGACGAGCGGCTGACGCCGATCCTTCGCGAGCACGGGCGCAACGCGGTGGGCGTCTACATCGGCAACCCGGCCGCCCACCACCTCGCGCCGGTCCTCTACGGCCGGGTGTTCCTCAAGGCGCTCGGCTCGCGCAACATCTACTCCGCGTCGACGGTCGACCAGTACCCCAAGCAGTTCGCCGCGGGGCTGATGTTCGGGACCGGGTTCAGCGTGCCGGTGCCCGACGTCGACCGGACCGATCATCTGATGATCCTGGGCGCCAACCCCATGGCCTCCAACGGCAGCCTGCTGACCGCGCCCGACATGCGTGGCCGGCTGCGCGCGATCCGCGCCCGCGGCGGCAAGGTGGTCGTGATCGACCCGCGACGCTCGCGCACGGCGGAGGAGGCCGACGAGCACCACTTCATTCGGCCCGGGACCGACGCACACCTGCTGATCGCGATCGCGCACGTGCTCGTGGAGGAGGGCCTCGCCGATCCCGGCGCGGTCGCCGAGCACTGCGCCGGGCTCGACGAGGTGCTCGCGTTGACCGAGCCGTTTGCGCCCGAAGTCGTCGCGCCGGTGTGCGGGATCGAGGCCGGTGAGATCCGGCGCATGGCGCGCGAGCTCGCCACGGCCCCGTCCGCCGCGGTGTACGGGCGGATCGGCACGTGCACGCAGGAATACGGCTCGCTCGCCTCGTGGCTGATCGACGTGGTCAACGTCCTGACCGGCAACCTCGACAGGCCGGGCGGCGCGATGTTCGCGCGCGCGCCCGCCGGGGCGTCCAACACCGCCGGCGAGCCCGGCCGCGGCCGGGGAATCCGCTTCGGCCGCTGGCAGAGCCGCGTGCGCGGGATGAACGAGGTGTTCGGCGAGCTGCCGGCGGCCTGCCTCGCCGAGGAGATCGAGACCCCGGGCGAGGGGCAGATCCGCGCGATGGTCACGATCGCGGGGAACCCGACGGTGTCGACGCCGAACTCCG
>DASYIJ010000150.1:0-2535 GCA_035997675.1 Solirubrobacteraceae bacterium | reverse complement strand
TGCGCCAGCGCGATCTGACGGGAGGGTTCAAGTGCTTTCGGCGCGCGACGCTGGAGGCCATCGACCTGCCGACCGTGAAGGCCAGGGGCTACGCGTTTCAAATCGAGTTGACCTACCGCGCCGCGCGCCGCGGGCTGCGGAACGTCGAGGTCCCGATCGTCTTCCGCGAGCGCCGCGTGGGCGAGTCCAAGATGTCGTGGCGCATCGCGTCCGAGGCGTTCTGGCGCGTCCCGCAGATCCGGGGCTGGACGCCCCGCTAGCCCCCACCGCGTCGCTCAACCAGGCGACCGCAGGTGCCGATGCCCTGAGGATGGAAGCCCAGGACTTCGTCCTCGTGCAGGGCCTGCGCGACACGCGGGCCACGCTGGAACGCTGGAACGCGAACCCCGGCAGCGTGCTGTGGTCATGGTTGGCCGGCTCGCTGGTGGTCGTGGCCGGGCTGCTGCTGGCCGTGTGGGTCGTGGCGCTTCTCTCCACGCCCGATCCGTCCGGACTCGCCATCGCCGGGCTCAACCGCCCGACGTCATTGCACGCGGTGGGCGCGGTCCTGTTTCGCAACTCGCTCGTGCTCGCGCTGCACGCGATGGCCTGCGTCGCCGGCTTCATCGCGGGATCGTCTCTGCCGCTCGAGGCCACCAAGCACCGCGGCCTGTGGCGCTGGGTCCACGACAAGGCGGGCCCGCTGGCGATCGGCTTCGTCGTATGCGCGACGACCTTCTCGCTGGCCACGCAGGCCTTCGTGCTCGGTGCCGGCGCCTCGACGCTCGCCGCCCAGCTCGGCATCTCGCCCGGGCTGCTGCTCGTCGGCCTGCTGCCCCACGCCCTACCCGAGCTGACCGCCCTGTTCCTCCCGCTCGCGGCCTGGATCATCGCCTCGCGCCGCGAGGACTGGGACCAGCTCCTCGCGGCCACGTTCGTGACCGTCGGCATCGCCGTCCCCGTGCTGATCGCGAGCGCTTTCGTCGAGGTCTACGTCTCACCCCACCTGCTGCGCGCGTTGGCCGCCTGAGCGGTCGCCATACTGTCGGACCCGCGACGCCCGGCGGCGCGGGACGGCCACACTACACTTTGTATAGTGCTTGAACGAGATCCCAACGGACGCTGACGGAAAGGGAGCGAACATGGCAGAAGTCATCGAGGTCACCGACACCACCTTCATCGCCGAGGTCATCGAGGCCGACACCCCGGTCCTCGTCGACTTCTGGGCGCCGTGGTGCGGTCCCTGCCGTGTCGTCGCCCCCGTACTCGAGGAGATCGCCGGCGAGCGCGAGGACCTGAAGGTCGTCAAGCTCAACACCGACGAGAACCAGCAGACGACGGCGCAGTACGAGGTCCTCTCGATCCCCACGCTGATCGTGTTCAAGCACGGGGAGGTCGCCAAGAAGGTCATCGGCGCCTACCCGAAGCGCAAGCTCGAGGCCGAGCTCGAGCCCGTCCTCGCCTAGCGGATCAGCTGAACACGAACCGCTGGCGGCGGCCGTCGGGCAGCCGGCGGTCGGCGACGTGGCAGCTGCAGTCGGCGCGGTAGGTGAAGCGCCAACCGCCCGCGCGGGCCGCGAACTTCGTGTCGATCCACCGGTCCAGCGCCGCGCGGATCTGCGCGCAGCTGAGGCCGTGGCCGACGCCGTGGGCCTGGATCGCGCTCACGGGACGGCGGTGGTGCTTGAACGAGGGACAGTCGGTCGGCGTGTCGGCCGCCACGGCGAGCGCGACGAACAGCGCCGCCACCAGCGCCAGCGGCGCGAGGATGACCGCCACGGATCGCATCTAGGCGGCCCGCTCCACGCCGATGCGCAGCTCCCGGCCCTCGATGCTGGCCGTCGCGGCATTACCGTCGAGGCCGCCGTAGGAGATCGAGGTCGCCAGCGTCTCGGCGGCGATGTAGCCCTCGTGCGCCCGTGCGGCCTCGAGCAGGACATCGCCGTCCTCGTCCAGCCGCAGCGCGATGCGCTCCTCGACGGCCAGCCCGGCGTCGCGGCGCGCGCCCTGGATCGCATGGACGATCTCCCGCGCCAGCCCCTCCCGGCGCAGCTCCTCGTCCAGGGAGAGGTCGAGAGCCACCGCGTGCGATCCCTCGCGTTCGAGCTGGTAGCCCTCGAGGGGCTTCATGGCCAGTTGGAGGTCCTCGGCTGAGAGCTGATGCTCGCGCCCGTCGACGGCGATCCCGACCGGGCGCTCCTCCCGGAGCGCGGTGGCCACGTGCTCGGGATCCAGCGCGGCCACCGCGGCCGCGACCTGCGGCATCTGCTTGCCGAACCGGGGTCCCAGCGCACGGTAGTTGGGCTTGACCTCGTAGCTGCCGAGCTCGTCGGCCGCCGAGACGAATCGCAGGGACTTGACGTTGAGCTCCTCGCGCACAACATCGGCGAGCCGTTCGATGGCGTCGCGCTCGGTTCCGGTGGCCACGGCCACCGCCTCGTGCAGCGGCTGGCGGACCTTGATCTTCGCCTGCATGCGCGCCGACATTCCCAGGCGCACGGTCTCCCGCGCCACCGCCATCGCGGCCTCGAGCGCGACGTCGCGCTCGCCGGGCTC
>DASYIJ010000140.1:0-1906 GCA_035997675.1 Solirubrobacteraceae bacterium | reverse complement strand
GAGCCACCCGAGCACCTGGAAGGCCTGGCGCCGGACGAGCTTGAGGCGGCGGCCGCCGTGGGGCGCCGTCTGGCGGACAACGTCGCCCGGGCCGTCGAGGTCGACGCGGACGTGCTGCGGTCGGTGGTGGTCGCGCTCGCCGCCGAAGGTCACGTCCTGATCGAGGACTACCCCGGCGTCGGCAAGACCGCCATGGCCCGGTCGCTGGCCCGTTCGATCGAGGGGCAGTTCGCGCGCATCCAGTGCACGGCCGATCTGCTGCCGGCCGACATCGTGGGGACGAACGTCTACAACGAGCGCGAGCAGCGCTTCGAGTTCCGTCCGGGTCCGATCTTCGCCAACGTCGTGCTCGTGGACGAGGTCAATCGCGCGTCTCCGAAGACGCAGTCCGGATTGCTGGAGTGCATGCAGGAGCGCCACGTGACGGTGGACGTGCACACCCACGAGCTCGCGCGCCCGTTCCTCGTGCTGGCCACGCAGAACCCGATCGAGTACGAGGGCACGTATCCGCTGCCCGAGGCCCAGGTGGACCGGTTCATGGCCCGCGTGTCCCTGGGCTACCCGAGCGCGGCGGCCGAGGCCGGAATGCTGGCCAGCCACGAGGGCGGCGACCGCGTCCTGGCGCTCGAGCCGGTGGTGACACCGACCGAGGTCGTGGCGCTCCAAGAGGCGGCCGCCCGGGTCCACGCCGCTCCGGCCCTGCGCGAGTACGTCGTCGAACTGCTCGGGCGCACCCGGACCGACCCCCGCGTCGAGCTCGGGGCCAGCCCCCGCGCCGGGCTGATGCTGCTCCGGGCCGCCAAGGCGCTGGCCGCGCTGGAGAGTCGCGACCACGCTCTGCCGGACGACGTCCAGATGCTCGCCCAGCCTGTCCTCGCCCACCGCCTGCTGGTGGCGCCGGACGCTGCCGGGGAGGAGCTCGAGGCCACCCGGCGCCACGTGGTGGCCGACGCCGTCAGCGCGACACCCGCGATGTGATGCGCGGAGCGCTCGCGACCGGCGCGCTGGGCCTGGCGCTGGTGCTGCTGGGCGTGGCCGTGGACGCTGAGCCCCTGCTCGTCCCGGGCGTGGCCCTGGTCGCGCTGGCCGCGGCGGCCGCCGGCTGGGTCGCCGCCGCGGCGCGGGGCGCAGGCGTGGAGCGCGAGCTGTCGTCGCGGCGTGTGGTCGAGGAGGAGCCGTTGAGCGTGCGCATCACCGCCCGGTCCGGCGTCCTTCCCTTTCCGGGGGGCGCGCTCGAGGACTCGCTGCTGCCCGATCCGGCGCCGCTTCCGGCGGGTCGCTCGGTGGCACGCGTGCGCATCGAGGTGCGCTTCGGCCGCCGCGGCGCCCGCGCGCTCGACCCGCCCGTCCTCGCATTGCGCGACCCGCTCGGCGTCGCCGCCCGCCGGGTCGCGGAGGGGAGCGAGGAACGCGTGCTCGTGCTCCCGCGCGTGCATCCCGTGACGGCGTCGGGCGAGGGCTCGCCGCTGCAGTCGGGCGGCAGCGCCGCCCCGGTGGCCGGCGCCGAGGTCGAGCTGGACGGCCTGCGGCCCTACCGCCCGGGGGCCCCGGCCTCCCGCATCCACTGGGCGGCGCTGGCGCGCGGCGCCGGGCTGCTCGAACGCCGTCTCCGGCCGGAGGGGGAGGGGCGGCCGCTGGTCGTGCTCGACGCGGCCGGCCCCGCCGACGCCGACGATCTCGACGCCGCCGTGCGCGCCGCCGCCTCGCTCGCCCATGCCCTGGCCCGAAGCGGGGGGTGCTCGATCCTGTTGCCCGGCGACCGCCGTGCCACCCCGCTGGAGGCCGATGGCCGGGGGTGGCCCACGGTGCACGCACGGCTGGCGTTGGTGGGCCCGGGCCGGGCGGGATCCGCGCTCGGCGCGGCGGCCGCCGGCGCCCACGCGGTCTACTACGTGGCCGCGGGGCG
>DASYIJ010000034.1:0-11714 GCA_035997675.1 Solirubrobacteraceae bacterium | reverse complement strand
CGGGGACCCCGGTGTTCATGCCGAAGATCCCGGCGACCAGCGTCAGCGGGAGGAAGATCACCGTGAGCACGGTGAGCACGCGGAGGATGTCGTTGAGCTGGTGGGTGAGCACCGATTCGTTGGTCTCCTCGAGTGCCTCGGCCGTCTCCTTGTAGCCCTCGAGCATCTGCCAGATGCGCTCGGAGGCGTCGTTGATGTCATCGAAGTAGAGGTCGAGGTCTTCCGCGATGTAGCGCGCCTTGGTGCGTTCCAGGTCGCCGATCACCGCGCGCTGCGGGCGGATGACCTTGCGGAAGTTGATGATCTCCTGCTTGACGTTGGACAGGTCGCGGACGATCTCCTTCGAGCGGCCCTCGAAGATGTCCTGCTCGAGGCGCTCGAGCTTGTTGCCCATCTTGCGCAGCATGGGGAACGAGGCGTCGACGCAGTCGTCGACGATCTTGTAGAGCAGGTACCCGGCGCCCTTGGAGAACACCTGGTCGCGGAACTCCGGGTTGGAGCGGCACCGCTCGAACAGGTACTCGACGGGCGGCAGCGGCTCGTTGGGCAGCGTGATCACGAAGTCGCGGCCCACGAACAGGTCCAACTCGGCCGCGTTGAGCCGGCCCACCTGCTTGTCGTAGCGCGGAAAGTGCAGCACGATGAACAGGTAGTCGTCGTACTCGTCGATCTTGGCGCGCTGGTTGCGCGAGAAGACGTCCTCGTAGTCAAGGGGATGAAAGTCGAAGTGCTCCTCCAGCCAGGCGCGATCGACGGCGCGAGGGCGCTCGATGTGGATCCATCGCAGGCCCTCGGTCTCGACGGTCTCGACGTGGGGGGTCTCAGGCTCGGCCGGGCGGGATGGGACGTCGCCGCGGGCACGGGTCGATCGACCAAAGCGTGGCTTCGGCAGGCTCGGCATAGGGACTTCGCGGGTCGTCGCTCATCAGATTCGCTCCGGCGCCAAGTGTACCTGCGCTGGCGCTTGCGTCCGAGGCGCGGCTGGCTATACTCCGCGCCACATAGCTGTACGCATCCAGAGGGGTGGAGGGACTGGCCCTATGAAGCCCCGGCAACCACCCGCTACGGCGGGAAAGGTGCCAATTCCAACAGGCTCCAACGTAAGCCTGGGAGATGTGGCCTCAGGTTTTCTGGAACCTTCGTCCACATCCCGGGCGGAGGTTTTTTCATGGCCGTAGATGCGCTGAAGTGCAAGGAGTGCTCAACCGAATACCCGCTCGAAGCCCGCTACGTCTGTGAGCGCTGCTTCGGGCCTCTCGAGGTTGCCTACACGCTCGAGGAGAACGTGGACGTCGACGGACTGCGGCGCCGCATCCAGGCGGGCCCGCAGACGATCTGGCGCTACGCCGACTTCCTGCCCCTGAGCGGCCCGCCGCGGAGCGCGCTGCCGACCGGCTTCACGCCGCTGGTGCGCGCCGACCGGCTCGCCAAGCGGCTTGGCCTCGGCGAGGTGTGGGTCAAGAACGACACCGCCAACCCGACGCACTCGTTCAAGGATCGCGTCGTGTCGGTCGCGCTGGCGCGGGCGCAGGAGCTCGGCTTCGAGGTGGTCGCGTGCGCGTCCACCGGCAACCTGGCCGGCGCCGTCGCCGCGCACTCGGCCGCCGCCGGGCTCGAGTCCTACGTCTTCATCCCGGCGGACCTTGAGGAGCAGAAGGTGCTGGCCACCGGCGTGTACGGCACGAATCTCGTCGCCGTCCGCGGGTCCTACGACGACGTCAACCGGCTCTGCACCGAGCTCGCGGGCGAGCACGACTGGGCCTTCGTCAACGTCAACCTGCGCCCCTATTACGCGGAGGGATCCAAGACGATCGCCTTCGAGACGGCCGAGCAGCTTGGCTGGGAGGTTCCGGATCGAGTCGTTTGCCCGGTCGCCTCGGGCTCGCTGTTCACAAAGATCGCGCGGGGCTTCGAGGAGTGGATCGAGCTCGGCCTCGTGAACGGCTCGGTGCCGACGTTCAACGGCGCCCAGGCCCAGGGCTGCTCGCCGGTGGCCGCGGCGTTCGCGGAGGGCCACGAGGTCTGCCGCCCCGTGCGGGACCCGGACACCATCGCCAAGTCGCTCGCCATCGGCAACCCGGCCGACGGGCCCTACGCGCTCGAGCTGGCGCGGCGCACCGGCGGCGGCGTCGACGCCGTCACCGACGATGAGATCCGCGACGGCGTGCGCCTACTCGCCGAGACGACCGGGATCTTCACCGAGACGGCCGGCGGCGTGACCACCGCGGTGCTGGCCAAGCTCGCCGAGCGCGGAGACATCGGCGCCGACGAGCGCGTGGTGCTCGTGATCACCGGCGACGGCCTCAAGACCCTCGATGTCGCACGCGGCACGTTCGAGACGCACGAGATCGAGCCGTCGGTCGAGGCCTTCGCGGCGGCGGTTCCGACCGCCGTGAGCGCATAGGCTTCCGGGCGACATGGCCGTCCTGGTGAAGATCCCCACGCAGTTGCGGGCGGTGACCGACGGCGAGTCTGAGGCCGAGGTCGACGGCACCACCGTCGGCGAGGTGCTCGACTCGCTGTTCGACCAGTTCGCCGATCTGCGCGATCGGATTTGCGACGACGGCGACCTCCGGAGGTTCGTCAACGTGTACGTCGGCGGGGAGGACATCCGTTTCCTGTCCGGTCTGGAGACCGAGGTCTCCGACGGCGACGAGGTGACGATCCTGCCCGCCGTGGCCGGTGGGCGCTAGCGCCGCGACCGGCCATCCCGTGGTGACGGTCGCCGTCGCCACGCACGACCGCCCGGACCGCCTCGCTGCCCTGCTCCAGGCGCTGCGCGCCCAGACCGTCGGTCCCGACGCCTTCGAGGTCGTGGTGGTGGACGACGGCTCGGGAAAGGAGACGGCGGCCCTGCTGGCCGCCGAGGCCGCCCGAGGCGAGCTGGATCTCGTGGTCCGCCGGCATGACCGGGCGCGCGGGCCGGCCGCGTCCCGCAACGCCGCCTGGCGGGCCGCCCGGGCCGCGCTGGTCGCGTTCACCGACGACGACTGCGCACCGGCACCCGAGTGGCTGGCGACCGGGCTGGCCGCCCAGGAGCAACACCCGGGGGCGGTGGTCCAGGGCCGCATCGAGCCCGAGCCGGAGGGGCTGGCGCGCGAGAGCGTTCTCACCCGGACGCTGCGCGTGCGCCGGCTGGGCCCCTGGTACGAGACCGCCAACATCTTCTACCCGCGAGAGCTGCTCGTCGAGCTCGGCGGCTTCAACGAGGCCTTCGGCCCGAAGCCCGGAGGCGAGGACACCGACCTGGCCTGGCGGGCGCTGGGTGCCGGGCGCGAGGCCGTGTTCGCGCCCGACGCGCTGGTGCATCACGCCGTCGAGGACCTCGGCGTCCGCGGGCTGCTGCGCGAGGCGTGGCGGTGGACCGAACCGATGCAGGTCTTCGCCGTTCATCCCGAGATGCGGGCCGAGCTCAACCGGGGGGTGTTCTGGAGCGGGTGGCACTGGATGGTGCTGCGCTCACTGTTCGCCCTTGCCGCCCCGCGCTGGCTGCGCCGCTTCCTGTTGCTGCGCCACGCGCTCCAGCTCCACGCCCGCGCGCGGCGGGAGGGCGCCGGCTGGTGGGCGGTCCCCGTCCTGCTGGCCCGGGACGTGGTGGAGACGGCCGCCGTGATCCGCGGCGCGGTGCGCTACCGCACCTTCGTGCTGTGACCGCTGCCCGCCGCCGCCTCGGAGAGCTGTTTTCTCCGGACATGCGCGGGGTTTCGTTGGTCGAGACGGGTAGTGGCCGGATATGCGGACCCGATACGAGCTGGATCGAGACGTCTCCGCGCCGAGCACCGCGCGCGACGTCGTCCGGGACGTCGTGGCGCAGCTGGGGACCCGCGCGGCCGACGCCCGGATCATCGCCAGCGAGCTGGTCGCCAACAGCGTGCGCCACAGCGACGCGCCGGTCGGCCGGCCGATCGCGCTCGAGGTGGAATTCGATGCCGACTTCGTGAAGATCCAGGTGTCCGACGCCGGCAGCGGGTACCGGCGCGACGCCGTCCAGCAGCGAACGGCGGGCCACGACGGCGGCTTCGGCCTGCTGTTGGTCTCGGAGCTATCGGACGCCTGGGGGGTCAGCGGCGAGGGCGGCACGTGCGCGTGGGCGCTGCTCGACCGGACGAAGGATCCCGCGCCGCTGGCGAAGTGACGCGGCGGGCGCTCGCCTAGGGACCTACACTCGGTCGCGATGCCTCGCCGGGCTGCGTGTCTGCTCCTGTGCATCGCCGCGACCACGGCCTCGTGTGCCGGAGACGCCGGAGCGCGCGTGGCGCGCTGGCGTCCCTTCGCTCCCGTCAAGGGCGTGGTCGATCTCACCGGCCCGCGCGCCGACGGCCGCATCACGCTGGGCGTCGACGGTCGCCTGCGACTGCTTCGCCTCGGCGGCCTGCCGGCGTCCTTCGCTCCCGCATACCGGGCGGGAACCGGCGAGCCCTACATCGCGCTCTCGTCGGGCCAGCGCGTGGCGGCCGCGCACTGCTCGTTCGGTCGCGACGACGTCTACGCGCTCGATCCGCGGAACGCACCCGCCCGGCCGGGGGTGATCCGCGTCGACACCTCGGGGCGGGCTCAGCGGGTCGCCGTCCTGCCGGCCGGGGTGTTTCCCAACGGGATCGCCTTCGACACGACCGGGGCGTTCGGCCACCGCCTGCTCGTGACCGCCCGGGTGGGAAGCGGCCGGGCCGCGCTGTACGCGCTGGACTGCCGCAACGGCCGGCAGACCATTGCCGCCAGGATGCCCGTCGTCGAGGGCGGCGTGGTCGTCGCGCCGCGGGGGTTCGGACGCTTCGGCGGGCGGCTGATCGCGCCCGACGAGCTCAGCGGCCGGCTGATCGCCGTCGACGCGGGCGGCCGCGCCGTGGAACTCGCCCGCTCGGGGCTCGCCTCCGGCGGGGACATCGGGGTCGAGAGCCTCGGCTTCGTCCCGTCGGGGTTCGACCGCGGCATGACCGCACTGCTCGCCGACCGCGCCGTGCCCGGCAACCCGCACCCGGGCACGGACTCGATCCTCGGGGTGTCCGGCGCGGCGCTGCGAAGCGCCGGCGTGCGGGCCGGCGACCTGCTCGCGGCGACCGAGGGCGGGGCCGAGACGATCGCGGTGCGCTGTGGACGTCGCGCCTGCACCGTGCGGCTGGTCGCCCACGGTCCGGCCGTCGCCCACGCCGAGGGGCACATCGTCTTCGCGCGCTAGCTTGAGAAGCGGCCGACGCGGCACGCGAGCGGGCGCCGGCGACGTCTAGGACTCCGTCCGGGCCGGTCGTAGCGCGCCCGGCAGGATTTGAACCTGCGACCTCCCGCTCCGGAGGCGGGCGCTCTATCCACTGAGCTACGGGCGCGTGCCGTCGGAGCTTAGCTAGCGTCCCCGGCCGTGCTGATCGCCGTTCTGGCCGACACCCACATGCCCCGGGGAGGTCGGTCGCTGCCCCTCGCGTGCGTGCGCGTGCTCAAGCGCAGTGACCTCATCCTCCACGCGGGCGACTTCTTCGCGCTCTCGGTGCTGCGCTCGCTCGAGCTGCATGCGCCGGTGGTCGGCGTGCGCGGCAACGTCGACCAACCCGAGGTGCGCGCACTGCTGCCCGAGACCCGCGTGGTCGAGGCCGAGGGCGCGCGGATCGCCATGGTCCACGACGGTGGACCGCGCGACGGGCGTTCCAAGCGGCTGCGCAAGCTCTTCCCCGGCGCCGACGCGGTCGTCTTCGGCCACTCGCACATGCCGACGCACGAGACCGACGGCCGCGGCTTTCAGATCTTCAATCCGGGCAGCCCCACCGAGCGGCGCCGCTCCCCGCAGCACACCATGGGCATCGCCCGCGCCCGGGACGGCATCGTGGACTTCGAGTTGCTCGGCCTGGACTGAGCGATCTCTTCCCTCAGCGGCCGTTTCAGCCTCTAACCTCGCCCGACCATGGACTTGGACGTGTTCTTCGCCGGCACCGGCGGTTCGGTCCCCACCGCCCGCCGCGGGATGCCCGCGCTGCTCGTGCGCCGCGGGGGCGACCGGCTGCTCTTCGACTGCGGCGAGGGGACGCAGCGCCAGCTCGTGCGCTCGGTCGGGCTGCCCGAGGTCGACGAGGTGCTGATCACGCACTTCCACGCCGACCACTGGCTGGGGCTTCCGGGCATGCTGAAGACCTTCGACCTGCGCGGCCGCGAGCGCCCGCTCACCGTGCGGGGCCCGCGCGGGTTGGGGGATCTGATGAAGATCATGCAGCGTGCGGTCTACGGTCGGCTGCGCTACGAGCTGGCGATCGAGGAGATGGACCCGGGCGACGAGGTGCACCGCGATGGCTACACGCTGGCGGCCGTCGGCGTCGAGCACCGCATCCCGGCGGTGGCCTGGGTGCTGTGGGAGGACGAGCGTCCCGGGGAGTTCGATGCGGCCCAGGCGGAGAGCCTGGGCGTCGCGCCCGGCCCGGACTTCGGGCGGCTCCAGCGCGGCGAGACGGTCGGCGGCGTGGGGCCGGATCAGGTGGTGGGACCGCCGCGCGCGGGACGCAAGCTCCTCGTCTCCGGCGACACCGCGCCGTGCGAGTCGGTGCGGGTCGCGGCCCACGGGGCCGACGTGCTCGTCCACGAGGCCACGTTCACCGAGGAGGAACGCGAGCGCGCGGCGCAGACGGGCCACTCGACGGCGGGCGACGCGGCCGCACTTGCCCGCGACGCCGAGGTGCGCCTGCTCGCGCTGACTCACGTGTCCACCCGCTACGGCGGCCGCGAGATCCGCGACGAGGCGCGCGCCGTGTTCGAGCGCACCGTCGTCCCGCGGGACTTCGACGCCATCGCGATTCCGTTCCCGGAGCGGGGCGAGCCGACCCTCATGCGCCACGAGGAGCCCGTCGCCGGCTGAGCGGCCCCGTTCGGCGTCGCGCGCCGCTGCTAGGCTGCTGCGCGGCGGTTCCTTTAACCCGGTCCCGAGAGGCCAGGAAGGATCACGAAGTTGGACCAGGCGAACTCGAAGGTCGTCCTCGATCGAGATGACATGCGCCGCACGCTCGTGCGGATCGCTCACGAGATCGTGGAGCGCGACGGGGGAGCCGAGCTGGCCCTGATCGGCATTCACCGGCGCGGAGCCGTCCTCGCCGCGCGCCTGCAGCCGCTCGTCGCCGAACTCGCCGAGGCGGGCGTCCCGCTCGGCGACGTGGACATCAGCTTCTACCGCGACGACCTGGCCACCCGGCCCGCGGCCCCGGTCGTCCACGCCTCCCACCTCGACTTCCCGATCGAGGGGCGCACCGTCGTGATCGTCGACGACGTGCTCTACACCGGCCGCACGGTCCGCGCCGCCATCGAGGCGCTGTTCGCCTACGGGCGGCCGGCCCGCGTCCGCCTCGCCGTGCTCGCCGACCGCGGACACCGCGAACTGCCCATCCGCCCGGACTTCGTGGGCAAGAACCTGCCCACCGCGCCGGGCGAGCGCGTGAACGTCCACGTCGAGGAGATCGACGACGTCGACGAGGTCGTCATTGCACCCGATAGGCCCAGGGAGGTCCGCGCCGCATGAGGCATCTGCTCTCCATCGACGACCTTTCGCGGGACGACATCGAACGCATCCTCGAGCTGGCGAAGGACTTCGAGGAGGTCTCGCACCGGCCGATCAAGAAGGTGCCGGCGCTCCAGTACAAGACGGTCGTCAACCTCTTCTACGAGGCCTCGACGCGCACGAGCACGTCCTTCGAGATGGCGGCCAAGCGCCTGTCGGCCGAGGTGCACTCCATCCGCGCCGCGGGGTCAGCCGTCGACAAGGGCGAATCGCTGAAGGACACCGTGCAGACCCTCAGTGCGTACGACCCGTCGGCCATCGTGATCCGCTCGCCCCACGTCGGTGCCGCCGACCTGGTGGCGCAATGGACTCCGGCGGCGGTCGTCAACGCGGGCGACGGCAAGCACGAGCACCCCACGCAGGCGCTGCTCGACCTCTACACACTGCGCGAGCGCCTCGGCGCCCTGGACGGCGTCAAGGTCTGGATCGTCGGGGACGTTCTGCACTCGCGCGTCGCCCGCTCGGCGGTGCTCGCACTCACCCGCATGGGCGCCGAGGTGACGGTGTGCGGCCCCCCGACCCTGATCCCGCGGGGGATCGAGGCCCTGGGGTGCTCGGTCGCCTACACGCTCGACCGTCTCGGCGAGGCCGACGTCGTCTACACACTGCGGATGCAGCGCGAGCGCATGCGCGAGTCCTACGTACCCTCGCTGCGCGAGTACGCGGTGCGCTACCAGATCCACTCCGGCCGCCTGCGCCCCGGCCAGGTGCTCATGCACCCGGGCCCCATCAATCGCGGGGTGGAGCTGGCCGCCGACGTGATCGACGGACCGCAGGCCGTCATCACCGCGCAGGTCGAGGCCGGCATCGTGGTCCGGATGGCCGTCCTCTACGAGCTCGTCGCCGGTGCGCCGGCCGCCGCCGGGCCGACCGGCGACCCGCTTGCGGCCGAGCCGCCGAGCGCCGAGCCCGCCGCCCCCGCCAAGGCGCCCGCATGAGCCGTCCGCTCGCCGCGCCCGAACGCCCACTCGCGACGCTGCTGATCCGCGGCGCGCACGTGCTCGATCCGCGGAGCGGCCTGGACGAGCCGCGCGACGTGCTGGTCCGCAACGGCGAGATCGCGGAGCTCGGCGCCCCGGGGTCGCTTCCCGAGCCCGACGACGGCGAGACGATCGACGGGGCCGGCCGGCACCTGTTTCCTGCCTTCTTCGACCCGCACGTCCATCTCCGCACGCCCGGCCACGAGCACAAGGAGGACCTCGACACGGGGACGCGCGCCGCCGCCGCGGGCGGGTTCGGCGGTGTCATCGCGATGCCCAACACCGATCCCACGGTCGACTCGGCGCCGGTGCTCCGCTCCCTGCGCGACGACGCCGCGGAAACGGCGCACGTACCGGTGGGGTTCCTCGCCTCGATCACGCGCCGCCTAGAGGGCGAGGAGTTGACCGAGATGGCCGAGTTGCACGACGAAGGGGCCCTTGGCTTCACCGACGACGGCCGGCCGGTGACCAGCGCCGGCCTGCTGCTCCGGGCCCTCCAGTACCAGCGCCTGTGCGGCGGCGTGGTCGCCCTGCACGAGGAGGACCCGACGCTCTCGGGCGCCGGGGTCATGCACGAGGGCGAGGTCTCCGCGCGGCTCGGGCTGGCCGGGATCCCGCCGATGTCCGAGTCGACGATGATCGCCCGCGATGCCGCGCTGGCCGGATACGAGGGCGCGCGCATCCACGTCCAACACCTGTCGACCGTGGCGTCCGTCGAGGCGGTCGCGTCCGCGAAGGCGTCCGGGGTCCGGATCAGCGCCGAGGTGACGCCGCACCACCTCGTCCTCACCGACGTCGCCCTGCTCGAGTCGCTCGACACGGCCCTGAAGATGAACCCGCCGCTGCGCACCGAGGCCGACCGCGTCGCCCTGGTCGAGGCCCTGCGCGACGGGACGATCGACTGCGTGGCCACCGACCACGCGCCGCATGCGCGGGAGGAGAAGGAGGTGCCGTTCGAGGAGGCGCCGATGGGCACGATCGGCCTGGAGACGGCCTTTCCGGTGCTCTACACCGAGCTCGTCGTGCCCGGCGCGCTCGGATTGGACGTGCTGATCGAGCGCATGACCGCGGGCGCGGCCCTCTTCGACGTGGCGACACCGCGGATCGAGCTCGGCGCCCCCGCGGACCTCGTGCTGGTCGACCTCGCCGCCGAGTGGACCGTGGGGGAGGCCGGCTACCACAGCCGGGCCGAGCACTGCGCGTTCGACGGGCGCCCGGTGCGCGGCGAGATCCTGCTGACCGTGGCCCGCGGCGCGATCGCCCACCGCGTCGGCGCGCCGGACGAGGTGGCGGCGTGAGTCGCCTGCTCGACCGCGACCGCGCCGCCCTCGTGGTCGTCGACGTCCAGGAGGGGTTCAGGCCCGCCGTGGGCGAGTTCGACGCCGTCGCCCGCAACGTCGGCCTGCTGGTGCAGGGCGCGCGCATCCTCGGCGTCCCGGTGGTGGTGACGGAGCAGTACCCGCGCGGACTGGGGGAGACGGTGCCGGAGGTGGCGGCGCACCTCGACGGGGTGCCGCGCCTCGACAAGGTCGAGTTCGACGCCACCGAGGTGGCGGGCTTCGACCTCGCCGGGCGCGACCAGGCGCTGCTCTGCGGGATCGAGGCCCACGTGTGCGTCTCCCAGACGGCCGCCGGCCTGCTCGACCAGGACGTCGACGTCCAGGTCGCCGCCGACGCCGTCAGCTCGCGCACCGCGGCCAACCGGCGGGCGGGCCTGGTCAAGATGGAGGCCTCCGGCGCGCTGCTCACATCCACCGAGATGGCGCTCTTCGAGCTGCTCGGCCGTGCGGGCACGCCCGAGTTCAAGGAAGTACAGGCCCTCGTCAAGTGAGCGGCACGGCCTACGTACTCCTCGAAGACGGCACGCGCTTCGACGGCGACGCGTGCGCGGCCCCCGGTCCGGTGACCGGCGAGGTGGTCTTCAACACCTCGATGTCGGGCTACCAGGAGTCGATGACCGACCCGTCCTATGCCGGCCAGCTGATCACGTTCACGTACCCCCACATCGGGAACTACGGTGCCTCGGCCGAGGCGATGGAGTCGGACGCCGTGCACGCCCGCGCCGCGATCATGCGGGCCGCGGTCAACCGCGAGGACGCCCCGGGCGCGGAGCGCGGCTGGCTGGACTGGCTCGAGGACTGCGGCATCCCGGCGATCACCGGCGTCGACACCCGGACGCTCGTGCGCCACATCCGCGACGCCGGGGCGATGCGCGGCGGCGTCTTCCCGGGACACCTGGACGAAGCCGACGCGCGCGCCCTGATCGAGGCCGAGCCGGCGATGGACGGACGCGACCTGGCGCAGGAGGTCACGCCCGCCGAAGTCACGGTGCTCGAACCCACGGAGGGGACCGGCGGGGGACCGCGCATCGTGGCGATCGACACCGGTATCAAGGCCTCGATCGTGGCCAATCTGCGCCGGCGCGGCGCGACCGTCGAGCTGCATCCGTGCACCGCGACCGCCGACGAGCTGCTCGCGCGCGACGCAGACGCCTACTTCCTCGCCAACGGCCCCGGCGATCCGGCGGCGCTGGACTACGTCGTCGACACCCTCCGCGGCCTCGTCGGCAAGCGCCCGGTGTTCAGGATCTGCCTCGGCCACCAGCTGCTCTGCCGCGCCGTCGGCCTCGAGACCTACAAGCTGCGCTTCGGCCACCGCGGCGCCAACCACCCGGTCAAGGACCTCACGACCGGCAAGATCGAGATCACGAGCCAGAACCACGGCTTCGCCGTGCTCGCGCCGGACGGCGGCCGCACGATCGACCGCGACGAGCCGGTGCGCTGGGACACCGACTTCGGCGCCGCCGAGCTCACCCACCTCAACCTCTACGACCGCACGGTCGAGGGACTGACGCTGCTCGACGTCCCCGGCGGCACCGTGCAGTACCACCCCGAGGCCGGCCCCGGGCCGCACGACTCGCTGTACCTGTTCGACCGCTTCCTCGAGCAGATCGCCGGTTACGGCCGGCCGGATGCCGGACGCGATCCAGAGACGCAGGGCGGGAAGCCCCGCGGAGGTAACTAGTGCCCCGGCGCGACGACCTCGAGAAGATCATGATCCTGGGCTCCGGCCCGATCGTGATCGGCCAGGCGGCGGAGTTCGACTACTCGGGCGTGCAGGCGTGCAAGGTGCTGCTCGAGGAGGGGTACGAGGTCGTGCTCGTCAACTCCAACCCGGCGACGATCATGACCGACCCCGAGTTCGCCACC
>DASYIJ010000302.1:0-8478 GCA_035997675.1 Solirubrobacteraceae bacterium | reverse complement strand
GCTGGTCCTGGTCGGGCTCAACCCGCTGTTCCTCCTGTACGGGGTCGGCGGCTTCCACAACGACCCTTTCATGCTCCTGCTCGTGCTCGCCGGCATCCTGTGGGCCGTCCGCGGCGTCGGGAGCCGGGGGGGAGCGGCGATCGTCGCCGCGGCGGCGGTGAAGGTCACCGGGGGGCTCGCCCTCCCATTCATGTGGGCCGGCAGCCGCGACCGGCGCGGCGTGGTACTCGGCGCGGCTGTCGCGGGCGTCGGCGTAGTCGCCCTCTCCGCGATCCTGTTCGGCGCGGACCTCGGCGCGGCGCTGACGCCCTTCAGCGACCAGGGGAACGCGACGTCGCTGCGCTCGTTCCCCGGCATGATCTCCTCGGTGTTCCTCGGCCGGGGCGTCGTCTCGCCGACGGTCCAGGTCCTGGCGCAGGTCGCCTTCGCGGTGGTTGTGCTCGGCCTGGTCGTGCACACCTGGCGCGGGGGCGACTGGATCGTCAACGCCGGCTGGGCGACGCTCGCCCTGCTGCTCGCACTCCCGTGGGTGATGCCGTGGTACGTCGCGTGGCTGCTGCCGTTCGCCGCATTGGGCGGGAACCGGCGGCTGCGCGTGGCCGCGCTCACGCTGACCGCGTTCCTGGTGGTCGTGCGCATGCCGTATCCACCGGTCTAGATTCCCTCCCGTCGCCTCCGTCCTTACTGAGAAGATGCGCGACGGATGATCTTCCGCCAGTTCCTTCATGATGATCTGGGGTGCGCGTCCTACGTCGTCGGCGACATGGACGCGGGCGTGGCGGCCGTCGTCGACCCGCGCCTGCACATCGACGAGTACCTGGCGCTCGCCCGCTACCTCGACGTGCGCATCGAGCACGTGCTCGAGACCCACACCCACGCCGATCACGTGTCGGGTCACGGCCGGCTGGCCGCCGCCACCGGCGCCGCGATCCACATCCACCGGTTGGCGGCACCCGACTACGACCACGAGCCGTTCGACGACGGTTGGACCCTCGAGCTGGGACGCGTCGAGGTGCGCGCGCTGCACGTGCCCGGTCACCGTCCCGAGCATTCCGCCTTCCTGCTGACGGACAACCAGCGTGGCCCGGGGGCGTGGGCCGTCCTGACCGGCGATTCGCTCTTCGTGGGCGACATCGCGCGCCCCGACCTGGCGGTCGAGAAGGAGGAGGGCGCGCGCGAGATGTTCCATTCGCTGCACGACCGCCTGCTCGCGCTGCCGGACGAGACCGAGGTGTGGCCGGGCCACGTCGGCGGGTCGTTGTGCGGGGGCCCCGCGATGGACATGAAGGTGTCCTCGACGGTCGGCTTCGAGCGCCGCAACAGCCCGCTGCTGCAGGAGGACGACGAAGGCGGGTTCGTCGACGCGGCGCTGCGCGCGCTGCGGCCGCAGCCGCCGAACTTCCGCGCCATCGTCGAGCTCAACCGCGGCCCGCTCGACACGGGCGCGACCGAGCTGCTGCCCCTCAGTCCCCGACAGGTGGAGCAGCGCCGCGACGACGGCGCCCTGGTCATCGACGTGCGCACGGACCTCCAGTTCGACGAGGCCCACGTCGACGGGTCGGTCTGCGTCACCGCGTTGCACGGCGGCTTCGGCACCAAGCTGGCGTGGCTGGCCGGCCCCGGGCAGGAGGTGGTCCTCGTCGGACGCGACGACGCCGACGCCCATCTGGCCGCCGGGCTCGCGGCGGCCGTAGGCGTGCGGAACGTCAGCGGCTACCTCGCCGGCGGCATGACAAGCTGGCGGCTCGAGGGACGCGACGTCCGGCGCGTCGAGCGGGTGGACGTGCCGGGACTGCACGAGCGGGCGGAGCGCGACCCCGACGTCCAGATCCTCGACGTCCGTGAGGCGGACGAATGGCGTGACGAGCACATCCCGGGCTCGTCGCATACGCCGTATCACGACCTCGACGCGCTTCCCGAGGACGTGGACCCGGCGCAGCCGGTCGCGGTGATCTGCGCGTCGGGCCAGCGCAGCGCGGTCGCGGCCGGGCTCGTCCAGCGGCTGGGGGCGGACACCGTGCTGCATGTCGCGGGCGGGGGTGTGCCGGCGTGGCGGCGCGCCGGTTACCCCATCGAACCTTGACCGAGCGCGCCATCTCCACTCGGATCACGAAGGCCGTGCCGCTGGCCCTGCCCCCGCTGCTCGGCGTCGGCGTGCTGCTCGTGATGGTCTCGTTGGGCGAGAGCACGTCCGGCGGGCGCTCGTTCCTGCGCAACGCCGGCTTCACGACGCTCACGTGGTACCCGGCCGCGCTCTTCCTCCTCGGCCTGCTGGTGGTACTCGCGTTCGTGCTCCCGATCCGGCTCAGCGACGTCCCGAGGCCGGTCCTCGTCGCGGCCGGCCTGCTGGCCGCGTTCACGGCCTGGAGCTTTCTCTCCATCCTGTGGTCGGACGCCCAGGGCGAGGCGTGGGACGGCGCAAACCGCACGCTGCTCTACCTGATCGTCTTCTGCCTGTTCGCCCTCTGGCCGCAGCGCGAGGGCACGGCCGCCGTGGTCCTTGGCGTCTGGACCCTCGCGATGGCCGCCTTCGGCGCCGTCGTGCTGCTGCGCCTCGGCGCGGGCGCATCGGAGGCGCAGGCCTTCCTGGGACGGCGTCTGGGCGATCCGGCCGG
This sequence comes from Solirubrobacteraceae bacterium, assembly GCA_035997675.1. GTDB lineage: Bacteria > Actinomycetota > Thermoleophilia > Solirubrobacterales > Solirubrobacteraceae > JALYZC01. Next base: position 5,863 of record DASYIJ010000302.1, on the reverse strand, counting down.
GTACCCGAATGCCGCGGCGGCGACGTTCTTCATGCCCGTGTGGCCGGCCGTGCTGCTCGCCTCGCGAAGTGAAATCGCATGGTGGCTGCGCGGACTCTTTGCCGGCAGCGCGGTCCTGCTGTGCGAGGTCGTGCTGCTCACCCAGAGCCGCGGCGCCGTGTACACGCTGCCGATCGTGCTGGTGCTGCTGTTCGTGTTGGTACCCGACCGGGCGCGGACGTTCAGCGCGCTGGTGCCAATCGCGGCGGCGGTGGCGTTGAGCGCCCCGCGGCTGCTCGACGTCACCGACAAGCTGGTCAAGGACCGCGGGGCGGCCGCCGACGTCGTCGGTCCGGTCCTGCTCGTCGCGGCGGTGGTCACGGTCCTGTGGGCGGTGGTGGCTCTGCTGGACCGCCGGGCGCCGGTGACCGACGGCACGCGCCGGATCGGGCGACGCGTGCTGGGGGCGGTGGCGATCGTCTGCGCGGCCGCGCTGGTGCTCGGAGGCCTCGTGGCCGTGGGCGACCCGGTCGCGCGAGCGAAGCGCGAATGGAAATCGTTCAAGGGCGGTTACACGAGCACGGGCGCCGGCGAATCTCGATTGTCCATGGGGCTGGGCAGCAACCGGTACGACTTCTACCGCGTGGCGCTCGACGGGTTCCAGGCTCACCCGGTGGGAGGCATCGGTGCCGACAATTTCGGCCAGCCCTACCTGGCGGCGCGCCGCAGCGACGAAACGCCGCGCTACCCGCACTCACTTGAACTGCGCACCCTGTCGCAGACGGGCATCGTGGGAGCACTGCTCCTGGCCGCCGCGTTCGCCGCCGCTCTGGTCGCCGCCGTGGGCGCGATGCGCCGCGGCTCCGGCCGCCTCGCGGGCGCCACCGCCGGCGGGGCGACGCTGGTCTTCCTGTACTGGTTGGTGCACGGCTCCTTCGACTGGTTCTGGGAGTTCGCCTCGCTCGGGGCTGCCGCGTTCGCGATGCTCGGGCTCGCCTGCGCGCTGCTGCCGCGCCGGGATGCGGCCACCGCCGGTGCGGCGGACGAGAGCGCGTCCCCGCGGCTCCTGTCGCGCACGGTCGCGCGCGCGCTGGTCGGCGTCGTCGCGCTGGCGGCCGCGATCTCGCTCGCCCTGCCGTGGCTGGCCGAACGAGACGTTCGCGCCGCGGCGACCGAGTGGCCGAAGGACCCGCGGGCGGCGTTCGACCGGCTCGACCGCGCCGCGGAGCTCAACCCGCTCTCGGACCGGCCCTCGCTGATCGCCGGCAGCATCGCGCTGCGGATCGGCGACCTCAACCACGCGCGGCACGCCTTCCTGGCGGCGCTCGAGCGCAATCCGCGAGGCGAGTACGCGTACTTCGAGCTGGGACTGATCGCCTCCGAGTTGGGCGACTCCGCCGCGGGCCAGCGCTACTTCAGGCGGGCGCTCGTGCTCAATCCGCATGACGCGCTCGCGCGCGAGGCGCTGGACCGTCTCAGGCGCGGCGAGCCGCTGAGCATCGACGAGGCAAACCAGCAGATCCTCGGCAAGGCTCGCCAGCTCTCACGATGAGCCGTCATGCCGACACCGGGCCGGAATTGGCGTGAGGATCGCCTCGGGACCTCGCGTCAGGTCATCATGGCGCCGGACCGCTCATCCGCTCGCCAATCTTTGCCGACACTACAGCCGAGGGCGCCGCGGTTGTGCTGCGGACATCCATGCTCTCGCACGAAATGCGAACCGGCCATGAGTGAGGTACAACCTGCACGCACTAGGTCTGCTGCCAAGGCGAGCGACATGAACGTCCATCCCGTCGACCGGGCGGATACGAAGATCGAGCTGGCCAGGCAGGAGCGCGCGCGCAACCGGCCGCGCCTCAGCGCCGAGTGGCTGCTCGACGGGCCGGGGTTCGCGTGGCTGCGCTTCGTCGTCGACCTCATCATGCTCGTCCTGGCGGTGGTGGCGGCGATCGTCGGCGCGCGAGCGGCGAAGGTCGCGCTCGACGGCGAGGTGACCCTGTACGCCTTCCCGCTGATCGTGGTCGCCCTCATGTACGTGCGCGGGTTGTACAAGCAGCAGCTGGTCATCTCGATCCTCGACGGCATCGCCCCGGTCGTCAGCTCGATCTCCGTGGCCGCCATGGCCTGCCTCGCGGTCGTCACCTTCGCCGATCCGGGCTCCCGGCCGGCCGGCCTCGTCGCGCGGGCGTGGCTGTTCGCCCTCGTGTACGTCGGCGCGGCGCGCGTGCTGCTCGTCAGCTCGCAACGACGCGCGCGGGCGCGCGGCCTCCTGGGCAAGGCCACGCTGATCGTCGGCGCCGGGCGCGTCGGCGCGCACGTGGCCCGCCGGCTCGAGGAGCACCCGGAGTACGGCCTGAAGCCGATCGGGTTCCTGGACGCCGACCCGCCGCCCAGCCTCGAGGTCGTCGACCGCCGCGCGCCGGTGCTCGGCGCGCCGTCCGATCTCGAGGGCGTGGTCATCGACCACGAGGTGGAACATGTGATCCTCGCCTTTTCGCGCGACCGCGACCAGACTCTCGTGCCGATCGTTCGCCGCTGCGACGAGCTGGGGCTCCAGGTCTCGCTGGTGCCGCGGCTGTACGAGGGCATCAACGAGCGCGTCGCGCTCGACCACCTTGGCGGAATGCCGCTCCTCGCCCTGCGCGCCGTCGACCCCAAGGGATGGCAGTTCGACATCAAGCACCTGTTCGATCGCCTCGCCTCGGCGCTGATCCTCGTGGTCCTGAGCCCGCTCCTCCTGGCCGTGGCGCTCGGGGTGAGGGTCTCCTCGCCGGGCCCGATCATGTTCCGCCAGCGGCGGGTGGGCCGGGACGGCCAGGTGTTCGACATCCTCAAGTTCCGCTCGATGCGCGAACGTCCCAAGGAGGCCGACAGCTTCAGCCCGACGCGGGGCTCGGCTCCCGGCGGGGTCGAGGGTGAGGACCGGCGGACGGGCTTCGGACGTTTCATCCGGCGCACCGCCCTGGACGAGCTTCCACAGCTCCTCAACGTGGTCCGCGGCGAGATGAGCCTCGTCGGGCCGCGGCCGGAGCGCCCGGAGTTCGTATCGCTCTTCGACGACGACATCGACCGCTACGGCGACCGCCACCGGGTCAAGTCCGGGATCACCGGGTGGGCCCAGGTCAACGGCTTCCGCGGCCAGACCTCGCTGGCCGACCGCGTCGAGTGGGACAACTTCTACATCGAGAACTGGTCGCTGTGGCTCGACGTCAAGATTCTGCTGCTGACCGTCGTGGCCGTTGTGCGGCAGTCGCCGGAGGACTAGGCTCAGTACGGCAGTTCTCGGTTCTCAGTTCCCAGCTTCAGGACATTGGCTGATCCGACTCGAGTTCTCGTCGTTGCCAATCGCACGGCCGCCACGCCCGCGCTGATCGAGGCGGTGCGCGAGCGGGCGGCGCGCGGCCCCGCGGTCTTCACCCTGCTCGTTCCGCACTTCGCCCACGGCCTGCACAAGGTCATCGACGTCGAGGACACGGACTTCTCCGAGTCCGAGGCGGTGCTCGAGCTCGCGCTCCCGCTGCTTCGGCAGGCCGCGGGGGGCGAGGTCGAGGGCATCGTCGGCGACCCCGAGCCGTTGGCCGCGATCCAGGATGCGGTGAACCTGCGCGGCTTCGACGAGATCATCCTCTCCACACTGCCGGCCCGCGTGTCGCGCTGGCTCAAGCTCGACCTCCCGAGCAAGCTGACCGGCCTCGGGCTGCCCGTGACGCACGTCGAGGCCAGGGAGCACTCCCCCGCCGAAGCGTAGGCTTCGCCGCGTGCCTCGCTCCTGGATCTGGATGCAGGTGGCCGTCGTCGTGGCGGTGCTCGCCGGCATGGTGATCGCCATCGTCCGCATCGCGTGAGCCGCGCCCGCGGTCGCGGAATATGATGCACCGGTCCTGGGAGCGGCGAGAGGAGAGCGATGTTCGGATCGATCGTGGTGGGCACCGACGGATCGGACACGGCCAAGGAGGCCGTCCGCCAGGCGACCGAGCTGGCAAAGAACGTCGGTGACTCGATCGACCTCGTGAGCGCGTACGAGCCGGTCTCGAACAGCCGGCTCCGCGAGGAGCAGCGCGACGTCCCACCCGACCTGGAATGGATGGTCAACCCCCGCGAGGACGTGGACGCGACGCTCAAGGAGGCCGCCGCCCAGATCGAGGAGGCCGGCGTGCCCGTGAAGACCTACGCGCGCGAGGGCGACCCAGCGGACGCGATCCTCGACGTCGCCGAGGAGGAGAAGGCGGGCCTGATCATCGTCGGGAACAAGGGCATGACCGGGGCCAAGCGATTCCTGCTGGGTTCGGTGCCGAACAAGGTGTCCCACCACGCGCCCTGCTCGGTCCTGATCATCAGGACCACCTAGGGCCTAGCGTCGCTTCGCCGCGCCCGGCGGCGCCGTCGCCGCCGCCGCGTTGAGCAGTCCGTAGCCGTACCGGGAGTCGTAGCCCGGCGTGCCCAGGTCGCGGGCCGTGGACTCCAGGCGCTTCTCCACGGCGTCCGGCGACGGACGGCGGCCGACGATCCCGGTGGCGATCACGAGCGCGGCGGCGGCCGCGACGTGCGGAGTGGCCATCGACGTGCCCTGGTAGCCCGAGGGCAGGCCGAAGCGGCGGTACGAGCCGCCGGTGAAGGTCAACTGGTAGACGTCCCGGCCGGGCTTGGCGCCGGGATGGCAGTGGGTGGGGTCCTCGGGGATGTCGGCGTCCGCGCCGCCGCCGGGGGCGACGAGGTCCAGGCCCGTCCCCGTGTTGGAGTAGTCGGCCAGGCACATGTGCTCGGTCGTCGCGCCGACGGAGATCACGCCGCCCGCCCGCGCCGGGTACGCGATCGCGCGCTCGGCCTCGTTGCCCGAGGCCGCCACGACCACGACGCCCTTGCTGTGGGCGTAGCGAATCGCGTTGAGCACCTCGGGGATCTGCGAGCGCGGCGTCGAGGGGTCGAACTCGAGCGAGAGGTTCACCACCCGCGCGCCGTGCTGGACGGCCCAGCGGATGCCGCGTCCGATCGAGGCCGCGTCGCCGAGGCCGTCGGCGTCGAGCACCCGGACCGGCATCACCCGCGCGCCGTACGCGAGGCCGGTCAGGTTGCGCCCGTTGTTCGTCGACTCGGCGATCACGCCGGCGATGAACGTGCCGTGGCCGTTGCGGTCATCGGGATGCGGGTTGAGATCGACGAAGTCGTAGCCCGGCACGAACGTGGAGGCGTTGAAGTCCGGCGAGCGGCGAAACGCCCCGCGGTTCTCGTAGGCCACCCCGGTGTCGAGCACCGCGACGGTGACGCCCCGGCCGCCCGGCGCGCCGAGCGCCGCGGCGTTGGTCCAGGCGTTCGGTGCGTCGATCCCGGTCGCGGCGAGGAAGTTCCACTGCACCGACTGCCATCCGCCGCCCCCCCGCCCGCGGCCGGGGTCGTTGGGGATGAACCCGGCGGCATGTGCGACGTAGTTGGGCACCGCGTAGGTGACGCCGGGCTGCTGGTTCAGCTGGCGGACGGTCGATCGGACGCTCTGGCCCCCGCGGATCCGCAGCACCTGGGCACCCGGCCCCGCGCTCTCGGCGCCGGCGGTTCCGGTGCGCTGGAGCGCGGACGCGGCCTGAGCCTGGGAGGTGCCCTGGGCGTAGCGGACGATCACCTCGCCCGAGCGGTAGCGGGCCGCGACCGCCGGGGGGGACGCGGCGAGCGCGAGGGCCGCAACGCCGGCCAGCGGGAGGAGGATTCGAAGGATTTTCACAAGTTGGAACCACGGCGGGGAACCGCGGTACCCCTGTTAAGACATCATCGGCACGTCAAAGTTTCCCAGCAAGAGCCGATTCCCTGGCGCAGTACAGCCGGCCAGGCGGCTGGGAACGACGGAAGGCTCGCGATGCGCCCCCATTTCTTTCCCCGTGACGAGTACTTCATG
>DASYIJ010000217.1:0-11584 GCA_035997675.1 Solirubrobacteraceae bacterium | reverse complement strand
CTCGGCCAGGAGACGGAGGTTGATTTCGTCGAGTAGGGAATCTTCGGAGTTCTGCGTCATGTGCCTTCGTTACAGAGGCAAAGTCGCGATAAAGCCGACGCTAGATCCTGCCATTCTCGCATATCACCAGGCATCCTGTTGACGTGTCATCCAAGTGCCCCGAGCCCCCGCCGCACCTGTACTTCGTCGTCAGCGCAGTCTTCCACTACCTCGGGCCATCGTTCGCGGTGCTCCTTTTCGCGCGCGTCGCGGTTCTCGGCGTGGCCTGGCTGCGGATCGCCTCGGCCGCCGCGGTCTTCGCGCTGTGGCGCCGGCCCTGGGGGGCGTTCCGCCGGGCCGACGGCGACGCGCGCCGGCTCCTCGTCGCCTGGGGAGCGGTGCTCGCCGTGATGAACTGCTGCTTCTACGAGGCCATCGACCGGCTCCCGCTCGGGACCGTCGCGGCGATCGAGTTCCTCCCGGTGATCGTCCTCGCCGCCATCGGCGCGCGCACGGCACGCAACGTCGGCGCCCTGGCGCTCGCCGTTCCCGGTGTCTACCTGCTCACCGACGTCCGGCTGGCCGGCGAGCCCCTCGGCGTGGCGTTCGCGCTCGCCAACGCGATCCTGTTCGCGGCGTACATCGTGCTCGCCCACCGGGTCGCCCAGCGCGGCGACCTGGGCGGCATCGACGGCCTCGCGGCGGCGATGCTCATCGCCGCGGTCGTCGTCTGCCCGCTCGGAGGCTGGGAGGCCGCGCCGGCGTTCGGCGATCCGGCCACCCTGCTCGCGGGCGTCGGTGTCGGCATCTCCTCCTCGGTCATCCCCTACGTCTCCGACCAGCTGGCGATGCGCCGTCTGCCGCGGGCGACCTACGCCCTGATGGTCTCGCTGCTGCCGGCGACCGCGACGGTGGTCGGCATCGTCGTGCTGGCTCAGATCCCGAGCCCGGTCGAGGTCGCCGGAGTCGCGCTGGTCATCGCGGGGATCGCGCTACACCGCGAGCCAACCGAACCAACCGAGCTTCGCCACGCCGGCCGAAGCCCGGCCCTGGCGACCAGTGACCAGCGACCGGCGACTACTACCGCGGCGCCATCCGCAGCGCCCCATCCAACCGAATGACCTCGCCATTGAGCATCGGGTTCTCTACGACCGATTGCACGAGCTGGGCGAATTCGGGCGGCTCGCCGAGGCGATTGGGAAAGGGCACCGTGGCGCCCAGCGCATCGCGCTGCTCCTGGGGCAGGAGCGCGAACAGCGGCGTGTTGAAGAGGCCCGGCGCGATCGTGACCACTCGGATGCCCGACGAGGACAGGTCTCGGGCGGCCGGCAACGTCATGCCCACGATCCCACCCTTCGAGGCCGAGTAGGCGAGCTGGCCGATCTGGCCGTCGTAGGCGGCCGCCGACGCGGTGTTCACGCACACGCCGCGCTCCCCCTCGGCGTTGGGCTCGTTGCCGAGCATCGCGACGGCGGCGAAGCGCAGAGCGTTGAACGTGCCGATCAGGTTGATGCCGATCACGGTCTCGAACGGCTGGAGCTGGTGCGGGCCGCGCTTGCCGGCCAGTTTCTCGGCCCAGCCGACCCCGGCGCAGCACACGCTGATGCGCAGGCCGCCATCCGCCTCGGCCGCCGTGGCCACGGCCGCCTCGACCTCGTCGGCGCTGGTCACGTCGGTCTTGACGAAGCCGGCCTCGTCGCCCAGCTCGCCGGCGAGGGCGCCCCCCTTCTCCTCGTTGAGGTCGGCGATCGTGACGCGCGCGCCGTGCTCGTGCAGGCGGCGTGCCGTGGCCTCGCCGAGCCCGGAGGCTCCGCCCAAGACGATCGCGCTGGCTCCCTCGACCTGCATCGCGGCGCGGGAGCCTATCGCGCGCGGCCGGCCAGGGTGACCGCGAACAGCTCCTGCGGATCGGTGTACCAGCCGCGCAGCTCGAGGCCCGCCGCGGCGTAGTCGCGCTCCAGTCGCTCGCGCGTGAATTTGGCGCTGATCTCGGTACGCAGCTCCTCGCCCGCTGCGAACTCGAGCTGGAGATCCAGGTCGGCCACGCGAACCGTCATCGGGCGCTGCGCGCGGAGGCGCATCTCGACCCATTCGCGGCGGCGGTCGAAGAACGCGACGTGGTCGAAGGCGTCGGGATCGAAGTTCGCCCCTAGCTCGCGGTTCATCACGTGCAGGACGTTGCGGTTGAACTCGGCGGTGACCCCCTCGGCGTCGTCATACGCGGGTTCGATGATCGCCGGGTCCTTGACCAGGTCGGTGCCGAGGAGAAAGCGGTCGTCGGGGCCGAGGAGTCCGGCGGCGTCGCGCAGGAGGGATCGCCGGGTCCCGGGGGGAAAGTTGCCGATCGTGCCGCCGAGGAGCGCCACGAGTCGGGGCTCGCCCGGGACGGGCGGCGGTACGCGGTCGAGGTGGCGCTGGAAGTCGGCCACGACGCCGTGGATCTCCATACCCTCGTAGTCGTCGACGAGCGCCACGGCGGCCTCGCGGACCATGCGCTCGGAGACGTCGACGGGGACGTAGCGCCGCACGTCGTCGCCCATGGCGTCCAGCAGCAGGCGGGCCTTGGCGGTCGCCCCGGAGCCCAGTTCGACGAGCTCGACCGGCGCGGACGCCTCCACGATCGCCGGCGCGGACGCCTCCAGGATTCCCATCTCCGTGCGCGTGGGGTAGTACTCGGGCAGCTGGCAGATGTGCTCGAACAGCTCCGAGCCGCGCGAGTCGTAGAAGTGCTTGGGCGGGATCTCCTTGAACGGCCGGGTGAGCCCGTCGAGGACATCGTCGGCGAGGCGGCGTTCGGCTCCGTCGCCGTCCCCGACGTGCACGTCGACCCGGATGGCCGGGTGGCCGTCGGTCAGTTCGGCCAGCGGGTTCACGCGTCGCTCGCGATCCGGATACCGGCGAAGATCTGCCGGCGCTCGGGGTGGTCCCAGTTGCGGAAGGTCGGCGTCGCAACGCGCGCGCTGGTCGCCCACGAGCCGCCGCGCAGCACGCGCCAGTCGCCGCCAAAGAAGACCTCGGAATACTCGCGGTAGGGGTGGGCGCGAAAGCCGGGGTAGCTCTCGAAACCGCTGCTCGTCCACTCCCAGGTGTCGCCGAGCATGCCGAGGCAGCCGCTCGGCGCGGCCCCCTCGGGATGCGCGTTCGCGGGATGCGTCCCGAAAGCGAACTGGTCGAGGTTCGCGCGCTCCGCGGTCGGGGCGTCGGCCCCCCACGGGTACAGCCGAGTGACGCCCGTGTCCTGGTCCCAGGTCGCCGCCTTCTCCCATTCCACCTCGGTGGGGAGGCGCATCCCGTGCGCTCTGGCGAAGGCGTCGGCCTCGAACCAGGACACATTGACGACGGGCTTGCCGGGGTCGAGCGGCTGGTGGCCCCCGACTCGCCACTCGCGCCCGTCGTCCGTCCAGTGCAGCGGGTGGGTGATGTCGTACTGCTCCTTCCAGTGCCAGGCCTCGTCGGTCCACCATTCGCGGCGCTGGTAGCCGCCGCCCTCGACGAAGTGCCGGAAGGTCGCGTTGGTGATCGGCGTGCGCCCGATTCGGAACCCATCGACGCCGATGGTCTGACGCGGGCGCTCGTTGTCGTAGGCGAAGCCGCCGTCCGGGGCCCCGAGCTCGAACCGACCGGCGGGGACATCGACCAGCTCGAGGCCGGTCGGCGTTGCTCCGGCGGGCGCGGGCGGGGGATCGACTCGCCAGCGCGGGTCGTAGTCGCGCATGCGCGCGAGCATGAGCGTCTGCAGCATGGTCTCCTGGTGCTGGTGCTCGTGACGGATCACGAGCTCGTGCAGCAGGCCGTCGCCGACCCCACGGGCCTCGGTCAGCTCGCGCACGCGCGCGCGCACGTCGGCCAGGTACTCGTGGGCCTCGGCGCAGCGGAGGTAGGGCAGGTCGCCTCGCTCCCAGCGCGGCGTCTCGAAGGCGTCGTAGACCTGGGCGAGGTCCCCGCGCAGCATCGGCTCGCCGCCGAAGCGATGCACGAGCCACAGGTCCTCGAAGGCGGCGATGTGGCCGAGGTCCCATACGAGCGGGCTCATCAGCTTCGAGTGCACGCGCTCGAGATCCTCCGCGCACACCGGCTCCACCAGGGCGAGAGTTCGCTCGCGGGCCACATCGAGGCCATCGAGAAAGGCGTCGGCGTCGGTCGCCGGGGCGGTGGTTGCGGTGGTGGGCGGCACCAGTTGGCCCTTCGTCCCCTGTCGCGCGCGGGCGTTACGCGGCAGCTGCGGGGTTGGCGCCAACCCTACCCGTCTCGACAAGCGGCAATCCGTCCACCTTCATCGCTTCGCGAGGTAGCGCAGGAAGAGCACGCCGTCGGATTCCAGCACCCAAGCGCGATCCAGCTCGGCCGGCTCGGGGAGGGCGGGCCCCTCGACGACGGCCAGGCCGTGTCCGCCGACCAGGCGCGGTGCCACCGACAGGAACAGCTCGTCGACGAGCTCTTCGACCAGCAGCGCGCCCAGCATCGTCGGGCCGCCTTCGCACAGCACCGAGCGAACGTCGTGGTCGGCGCGGAGGCGCTCGAGCGCGCTGGTCAGGGTGAGCATTTCCGCCGGGAGGCGCGTGACCTGGAGGCGCGCCGCCACGTCGGGCGGCTCGTCGTCGGACGATGTGTAGACGACGATCGTCGAGTCCGGGTCCTGGAACAGCGGGATGTCGTCGGGCAGCACCATGCTGCGGGTGACCGTGCATCCGATCGGGTTGGGCGCCAATCCGGCCGCCTCACGCCGGGCGCGGCGCTCGGGGTCGCGGACAAAGGGCCCGTAGCGCTCGGTGCGCAGCGTGCCGGTGCCGACGAGGACGGCGTCGACCTGCTCGCGCAGCGCATGGAAGAGCTCGCGGTCGGCCTCGTTGCTGAGGCCGCCGGACTTGCCGGCGAGGGTGGCGTGGCCATCGGCGCTCGAGACCATGTTGGCGAGCACGTAGGGGCGGGCGGCGGGCGCGTGCTCCGCGGGGTGCAGCGATTGCGCCGCCTCGAGCGGCGTCACCTCCGCGGGGTCCGGATCCAGGCGGCGGAGGCGCATGCGGCGCAGGCTACTCGCGGACGCGATCGGTCACCGGCTCGCCGGGCCGCCACGCGCGAACGCGCATCGCGCCGTCCTCGACCCGGACGTACGCGGCGGCGGCGACGTCGACGGCGAACAGGTGGAAGTCGCCCTCGGGCCGCCACTCGATGGCGTCGTACAGGGCTTCGCCGTAGCGGTCCAGCTCACCCGGGTCGCTGATCTCGACGGCGTGGCCGTAGAGCTTGAAGTCGCCTTCGCTCCCGTGCCTGTCGCTGGTCGCGCTGTGGACGACGCAGCGAGGGTCGCGTCGCAGGTCGAGCGCCTTGGTGGAGCGCGGCATCATCCCCAGGTACAGGTTGCCGTCGGCGATGAGCGGCTCGACGGGGCTGATTCGCGGCCAGCCGTCGCGGCGCAGCGTGCCGACGAGGCACAGGCCCGTGGCGTCGAAGCGTGCCGTGCCGAGGCTCGCCAACTCGGGCGCCTGCGCGGCGAAATCGGCCCAGCGCACCATCAGCGCGCCCGCGTCTGGCTGGGGCGAGGGTCGCCCATCGCGTCAGCCTAGACCGCCGCCGGGCGCGCAACCGTGTTATAGGCTCGCCACGTGCATTTCGAGAAGCTCCAACGGGGGGAGATCATCGCGTGCATCGGAGGCCTACTGCTCGCGATCTCGGTGTTCCTGCCCTGGTACCACACGACCGACGGTAACCCGAACTCGGTCGTCGACGGTGCACACGGCGGGTTCTCCGCCTGGGACGCTCATCCCATAGCTCGCTGGTTGTTCCTGCTTGGAGCGGCGGCGCCGTTCATCCTCGCCTGGATTGTCGTCCGCGAGCACCAGCTGTCCTGGCCGCGAGGGGAGTTGACGGCGATCGCCGGCATCACGGCGCTGGTGCTCGCGCTCGTGCTCGGGTTCATCGCCCGGCCGGGTGAGCCCCGCGACACGATTCATCTCCAGCTGTTGGGTGGCTGGGGTCTGGCGCTCGTCGCGAGCATCGTGATCATCGTCGGCGCGCTCCAGCGCACGAAGGAATCCGAGGCGGTACGCAAGCCGCCCGGCGTGATGTGAGCCCCGACTCGACGCGCCAGCGGCCGGACCGCAACCTGGCCCTCGAGCTCGTCCGCGTGACCGAGGCCGCCGCCGTCGCGGCGTCGAGCCTGGTGGGCATGGGCGACAAGGAGGCGGCGGACCAGGCGGCCGTGGACGCCATGCGGTACGTGCTCGACTCGGTGCAGATGGACGGCGTCGTGGTGATCGGCGAGGGAGAGAAGGACGAGGCGCCGATGCTCTACAACGGCGAGTCGATCGGCGATGGGTCCCCGCCCCAGGTCGACATCGCGGTCGATCCGCTCGAGGGCACGACCCTGGCCGCCCTCGGGATGCCCAACGCCATCGCCGTGATCGCCCTCTCGGAGCGCGGGACCATGTTCGACCCGGGCCCCTGTGTGTACATGGAGAAGCTTGCCGGCGGCCGGCAGATCGCGGACCTGCTCGATCTCGAGCGGCCGTTGGGGGAGACCGTCCGCCTTGTCGCCGGGCGCAGGGGCACGGACGTGAACGACGTCATGGTCGTATGCCTGGACCGCCCGCGCCACGAGGAGGGGATCCGCGCGATTCGCGAGGCGGGCGCCCGCGTGCGCCTGATCCCGCACGGCGACGTCTCGGCCGCGCTGCTGGCCGTGAGCGACGACCGTCCGGTGGACCTCCTGTGGGGTATCGGCGGCACGCCCGAGGGCGTCATCTCGGCGGCCGCGCTGAAGTGCACCGGCGGCGAGCTGCTCGGCCGGCTGTGGCCGCGCGACGACGAGGAGCGCAGCGCGGCCGTGGCCGCCGGGTACGACCTCGACCGGGTGCTCAGAACCGACGACCTCGTCTCCGGCGACGACTGCTTCTTCTCCGCCACCGGCGTGACCGACGGCGACGTCCTCGACGGCGTGCGCTACCGCGGCCCCGGGGGCGCCACGACGGAGTCGCTCGTGATGCGGTCGCGCTCGGGCACCGTGCGTCGGATCTCCGCGACCCATGATCGCGCGAAGATGCGCGAGCTCATGGGCGCGCAGTCGACGGCGTGACGCTGTAGGGCTCCAGCGCCGCCCGCAGCCAATCGGGGATGGGCGTCTTCTCGAGCGTGTCGGGGTCGACGAAGACGTGGCGCAGCATGCCCTCCACGAGCACGTCGCCGTCGCGCACGACCCGGTGGCGAGTGGTCGCGGCGGTCGTCCCCAGTCGTTCGACCGCGACCTCGAGCTCCACCTCGTCGTCGAAGCGGGCGGAGCCAAGGAAGCGCGCCTGCGCCTCCGCCACGACCATGTCGATGCCGCGCTCGATCATCGCGTCGTAGCGCCCCATCGCAGTACGCCACAGCTCGGTCATGGCCACGTCGAAGTAGGCGAAGTAATGCGCGTTGAAGACGACGCCCTGGCGGTCGCACTCGGCATAGCGCACGCGCAGGCGGTGGACGAAGGGCCGGCCCATGGCCGCGGAATGTACCTCCGCGCGTTCCCGCCTCAGTCTCTGGAGGCCGGCTGGGGCGCCTCCTCGTCCTCCCGCGGCGGGTCGGGCACGTCCGCGAAGCTGGCGGAGGCCTCCGAGGTCAAGGCGAAGCGCCCGACCTTCGACTCGGCGAGGTCGAGGCGCGCCAGCGAGCGCAGGAAGCTGTGCGTGATGAGCACGTGGACCCAGGACTGCGTGAGCATGTACACGCGCCGCCCGATGCCCGAGGCGATCGACGGGTAGAAGTTCGCCACCTCGACCTCGACGTGCAGGGTGGCCAGGCCGTCGCCGGTGGGCTCGCCGCGGCGGACGTCGATCTGCAGATAGCCGTTGCCGCCCTTTCCGCGGCGCGACACGAGCACGCCGGATTCGATCCGCCAGCGCACGATTCCCCGCCGCACGTCCATCTCGTATTCCGGCGCGCTGAAGCGCAGGAGCACCGCCGGCCGCGAGATGAAGACGACGAAGCGCTCGGCCGGCGTGTACTCCACCCGGATCAGGCCGAGCGTGACTCGGCTGAGGAAGCGCCAGTACGTACGGGCAAGCCGCTCGAGGTGCATCGGGGTCCAGATGGCCTCCAGGTCCTCGGCGGGCATCGTGATGTCGGCCGCCTGGACCGAGCGCACGGCGCCCGACGGGTCGAGCTCTGTCGAGCCACTCGGAGTCACGATCGTCGCGTTGGCCACCCGCCTCGGCCGGCGCACGAGCCACACGGCCAGGGCGCCAAGGGCCACGCCGCCGGCGACGATCGCGACGACCGCGATCACGGACATCGGCGGAGCATCCCACGCGAGGGGGCCCGCTTGCTGCGCCGCACCAACCCCAGGGCTTTCTCGCTCATTGCGGGTTTTCCGTCGGTTCGCCGTCGGAGCCCGCTGGCATGATCCCGCGCCATGGCCGAGCCGCCAGCCCTCGATGCCCCGGTGGCCGGGCTCGGCGACGCCGAGGCGCTGGCCAAGACCTGGTTGCTCGAGCTGGTCGCGGCACGTCCGCTGGAGGAGGCGACCCGATTCCCCTCGGAACGGATGGCGGCGCAGGGGCCGGCGCTCGTCGCGTCGGTGATCGGCGCGCTCGTCTCCGACCGAGAGCTCGAGCGCCTGGCTCCGGGAGGCGACCTCGGTGAGCTCGCCGCGTCGGCCGGCGCCATCGTCGGCGCCGCGGGTCCGGCGGAGGTTGTGGGCGCCCTGGAGCGCCTGCGCAGCGTCGTCTGGGCGGCGATCGAGCGCACGGCCCCGGGCCGGCCTCCCCTCCACCTGGCGGACCGGCTGGCGCACGTGTGCGCGAAGGTGGCCGAGACGGCTCTGGCCGCGGGAGAGTCGCGCGCCGGTTCGGTCGAGACGCCGGCTGACGACGAGCTCGCCCGGATCCGCGCCGCGCGGGCGGGTGACGCGCCGCTGTGGGTCGAGGCGCTCGAGCGCCAGCTGGCCGACGGGTCGCGTTCCGGCCGCCGCTTTGCGCTCCTGCTCGTCGAGCTGGACTCGGCCGAGCGCCTGCGCATGGCGGGCGCCGACGTGGCCGCCGACGCGTTCGCGCGCGTCGGCCGGGCCGTGCGCGAGCACGTCCGCCGGGCCGACGTCGTCGCGCACGAGGACGATGGCCGGGTCTGGGTGATCGCCGGCGACACGGGCCGCGGCGGGGCCAGTGCGCTGGCCCTGCGGATCGCCGACGCGGTCGAGGCCGCGGCGTCGCTGCACGGCGCGGCGTTGACCGCGTCGATCGGGATCGCGGTGTATCCGGACGACGGTCGGGAGGCCGCGACGTTGACGGCTCAGGCCGAGGAGGGCATGTACACGGCCCGCGCGGCGGGAACGCGTGTGGGAGGCGGGCCCGAGCCCGAGGGTCCGCCGCAGGGCGGCGTTCGCTCCGGTCCCTGGGCCCTCGGCTAGTTCAGCGGGCTCGGCCGGCCGCGCACGACGAGCGCGCCGATGCGGTCGACCCCGACGTCGGTGAAGTGAAGTGCGTCTGACGTCGCGATCGTGAGGTCCCAGGACGCGTTGTTCGCGTACGGGCCACGATCGATCACGGGCACGGTGATCGTCCGCCCGGCGTAATACAGCTCGACCCGGGTGCCACACGGCAGCGTGCGGTGTGCGACTCCGAGCGTCGTCTTGGTCAGCTGCACGCCGCACGCCGTCTGCTCGGCCCGGGCGCCGCGCGGGCCGTACCACGTCGCGATGGCCGAGGGGTAGACGGTCACGCGCGTCTGGCCGGTGTCGATGCCCTGGCTCGAGCCCGCGCGAACCGCCCCGTCGACCGCCGCGCGGAGCGTGAACCGGCCGCTGCGCTTGGAGCGCCAGCGCACGGAGTAATTACCGGCGCCGTCGGCGATGGTACGGGTCACCGTGGTCCACGAGCCGTCAGCGTTGAAGATCTGGATCAGCACCGTCCGTCCGCGCAGCCGGCTGGGAACGCTGCCCCGGAGGCGCGTCGTGCGGTTGACCAGCGCCCCGGGGCTGGAGCGCAGCACGACGTCGCCGGCGCCGGGCGCCGCCGCCCCGCCGGTGGGGGCGGGGGTCCCGCCGCTCGAGACACCGGCGGTCGCGGTGTCTGCGGCTGCGCGGGCTGGCACGGCCAGCGTGCCCGCGGCCAGCAGCGCGCAGGCGAGCATGGAATGTCGTCGGGCGAGCCTCATGTCGGTCGTCCGGCCTACGGGGTGAGCTGACGGGCTCGCAACGCGTGTGATGCGCCGCTACGGCCGACTCTGCGACCGATTCGCCCCCGCGGGCCCAGACATCGGACCCACAATGGTTCCCCCGTCCATCACGCGCAGGACGCGCAACGGCTCGGCTGGAAGCGGGGCAGTATACGTAACGCTGCGCGGAATGCGTCGCAGTGGGGTGACCGGGCGGCTTCGCCCGCGAGCCGGCTACGGCCTGGGAAGCCGCTTCACCGCGTCGCGCAGCGCCCGCGTCCCGAGCGTCAGGCCGAGCTGGGCGATCTCGCCGGCCGCCTGGACGGCGGTGCCGACGAGGTCGGTGCCGGTCGGCGGGCTCGTGGGGCGCTTGGGCGGCGGCGCGTGACTCGCGGCGTTGGTCGCGGCGGAGGGTCGTACGCCCTGGGGCTTGGGCCGCGCCGACGCGGCCCGCGATCCCCGGGATGCGGACTTCGCCGCCTTCGCGCGGGAGGCCGCCGGCTTGGCCGCCGTGTGCTTGGCCTTGCCGGTCGCTTCGCGGCCGCTGGCGCGGCGCCGGCTGGGACGCTGGGGTCGCGTGCGGGGAAGGGACGACATCACGTCTCCGCCCTTGCCCGAGCCGGTCTCGTCGCCGGCGTCTGGCTTGTCGGCGCTCATCGCCCGACATGATCGCGCACTCTGCGCGTCGCCGTTGCCGCCGCCTCAAGCAAGAATGGACGGCTGCCGAAACCTTTTCGGAGAGTCGACGCTCGGGATGTGCAAAATTGCTGCCGAAACTTGAAACGGATTCAAGCGTTAGACGTAGTACTTCAGGCGCACTACGCATTGGGCTCGGCGGCTCCGTACAAAGGCCGGACTTTGCAGGGGTGCTCGTTGACTTCAAAAATTGAAGCGCCTAAGATCATAGGAACGTATGTTTGAGTCGGGGACGTAGCGCCAATCCTCACTCGAGCACGGTTTGTCCCCGCCGCGCGCGACCCAGGACGGCGCATGCGGTCTCCCCGGAAGAGAACGAAATGTCTGTGACAGAACTTCAGGAACTCGAAGAGATCAAGGGCCTGCTGGTCAAGGGCCAGCAGACGGGCGTGCTCACGTACGGCGAGGTCGCCACCGCGGTGGCCGAGCTGGACGTGGACGAGGCCGACGTCGAGGAGCTGCACGGCTTCCTCGAGAAGGCGGAGATCGAGCTGGTCGAAGAGGTCGACCCGGCGATCGCCGCCAACCAGGTCGAGCGCGCGCCGGACAAGCGGGGTCGCCGTCGGGCCGCCAAGGCCACGCTGGACCTCAAGCCCGACATGACGACCGACTCGCTGCAGCTGTTCCTCAAGGACATCGGGAAGGTGCGGCTGCTGACGGCGCAGGAGGAGGTCGACCTGGCGAAGCGCATCGAGCGCGGTGACCTGGACGCCAAGCAGAAGATGGTCGAGTCCAACCTGCGTCTGGTCGTGTCGATCGCCAAGAACTACCGCAACCAGGGCCT
>DASYIJ010000211.1:0-3209 GCA_035997675.1 Solirubrobacteraceae bacterium | reverse complement strand
CCAGCTCGGCGAGCAGCTTCTGGAGCCGACGCCGTGGCGCCCCCAGCGTGCCTGCGTTGGACCGAATCGCGTCCCAGGGATCGCCCTCCTGCTGGAGGCGGTTCGGGACGGTGCGCAGCGTCCACCGGTCGGGGCGTGTCGTGCGCTCCGACAGCTCCTCCCAGCGCAGTGGCGTCGCGACGGGCGCCTCGGGCCGCGGGCGCACGGAGTAGGGCGCCACGGCCGTGTGGGCGTAGGCGTTGCGCATCACATCGACCAGGATCCGCCCCCGCCGCGCGGCCTTTCGCGCCTCGAGCGTGAGCCTCGGGTCGCGGGCCACGGCCACCCGCCCCACGTCCCGGGCAAAGGCGCGGACCTCGTCGAACTCCGCCCGTCGTTGCAGCGGGACCGTCACGTGATACCCGCGCGAGCCCGTGGCCATCGCGAAGGGCTCGAGGCCGAGCTCCCGCAGCAGCTCCCCGACGTCGCGCGCGGCCGCCCGCACGGCGTCGGTGGAGCCGTCGCTGGGATCGAGGTCGAGGATCATGCGATCGGGGCGCTCGAGCCGGTCGGCGCGGGACAGCCAGGCGTGCAGGGTGATGCACGCCTGGTCGGCGAGGTAGACGAGCGTCGCGGCGTCCGGGGCGACCACGTGCGTGACGGTTCCGCCCTGCTTGGGAACGGTCACGCGGCCCACCCACTCCGGGAAGTGATCGGAGGCCTGTTGCTGCATGATCTTCGTGCCTTCGATGCCGTCGGGGTAGCGTTCGAGGTTGAGCGGGCGGCCGGCGATCTGACCCAGCATGGCCGGGGCGATCGCCTCGTAGTAGCGAGCGAGGTCGGCCTTCGTGACGCCCGATGGGAACAGCGGCTTGTCGGGTCGAGACACCTCGACGGTGCGCCGGCCGGCCCGAATGGCCAGGACGGAACCGGTCATGCCAGCTCCGCGGCGACCTGCTCCAGCGTGCGGCCGCTGAGGACCGACTCCGGCTGCGCGGACACGGGATCGCGGGCCGGGTCGGCCGCGTCATCGCGCTTCTTGACCAGCAGCCACCGTTCCCGCCCGCGCGCGTCCCGATCCGTGCGCGTGAGCGCCCAGCCGCCACGCAGCTTGCGGCCGCGCAGGTCGACGACGACCTGACCCGCCTCGACCGCCTGCTCGATCGGCACCTCCCGGCCGTCGCGCTTGGTGCGGTTGCGGTACGGCCCGGTGTCCCAGACGATCACCGGGCCCGCGCCGTACTGCCCTTCAGGGATCACGCCCTCGAACTCGGCGTAGTCGAGCGGATGGTCCTCGACCCGGATCGCCAGGCGCTTCTCGCGCGGGTCGGTCGACGGGCCCTTCGGGACCGCCCACGATTTCAGGACCCCGTCGACCTCGAGGCGAAAGTCGTAGTGCTCGCCGCGACCGCGGTGCCTGTGCACCACGAAGATCGGCTCATTTCGGTGAGCCGCCGTCACGAGCAGATTGGTAGGCCGGCAGCGGGTCCGAGCAATTCCGCCGGTGCGGCTAGTAGCTCTGCACCTGAAGGTGGCAGAGCAGCGCGAACGCCGTGTTGAGCCGGGGGTTGCTCGAGCCGGCGAGCGTCTGACCCGTCGGCGCGGTCCGGGCGGTGGCCGCCTGGGCTGCGCTCGCGACGAACTCGGGCGTCGTCTGGGCCGCGCGGGCGGACAGCATCAGCCTGACCGCACGCCGCAGCGCGGTCCGGCTCCGGGCGAGTCCGCGCGTGGCGACCCCGACGGCGCGGATCCGCCCGTTGCGCACGACGTAGACCCAGGTGACCCGACCGGCGGACCGGAAGCGCATGCCCGCGCCGAGCGAGCGGGTGCGGCGCACGGCGCTCGCCGCGCGCGCGCCGACGGCGACGCCGGAGGCCGAGCGCCCACGCCCGGTGCTGCCGACCAGGTCCACCGTGCCCGCGTCATTGAGCACGGCGACGTCCGCGGCGGTGCGGTTGGGCGCGCCGTTCGCGCACCATGTCCATGCGCGCGTGCGCTGCTGGGGCTGGCCGGCGCGGCGCAGGAGCGCCTGCCAATCGCTGCCGAGTCGCAGGCCCGCCAGGCCCTGGCGGCTCACCCCGACCCGCGCGCGGTCGCAGCCCGCTGAGCGGATGCCCTCGGCGCGCTCCCACATCTCGAGGTAGGCCTCGGACCCGTTCCACATGTCCTGGGCGAGCGCCTGGCCGCCGACTCGCTTGAGGTCGGCGAACCAGTCGGCGTAGAGCCCGTACTGGGCCACTCCGTCCTTGGAGTAGTCGAAGGTCCGATCGCCCGTCCGCTGGCGATCGAACGTCACGCTCCCGTCGTAGCTCTTGAATGGGTAGCTGATGCTGCCCTGGTCGGTCGCAGCGGGCTGGTCCGACAGCCCGCCGAGGTCCGCCCCGTAGCCCCAGCCGAAGAAGTACGGCGTGCGTTTGGGCCGGTACTTCTGCCAGTCCTTGACGTAGTCGCCCGCCTTCGAGTGACCGGGGAACGCCATGCCCCCGAGCTTCCACAGGCGCGGCCAGTTGCCCGGGTCCATCCAGCCGTGCGGTGAGATGACCCCCGAGTAGCGGCGCGACTCGAGCAGGGTGAGCGTGTCGTCGACGGCCGCCTGGCTCATGTGGTCGGGGTTGACGATCATGTGGCGGTCCATCATTCCCCGCACGACGTGGCGGCCCAGCGCCGTCAGCCCGCGCGTGTTGCAGTGCGGCGCCGGTGGATACGTGGGAAACGTGCCGCTCTGGACGCCGAGCGTCCCGAGGACGCCGTCCAGGGTCGCGCTCCCCTGCGGCGCGAACGTCTCGATCGTGTTGTCGTGCAGCGGAGTGGTGCAGGTCCGCGCGCTGAAGAACGAGCCGGCGCTCTGTTTGTTCCCCGCGTTGATGAGCACGCCGACCGGTCCGCTGTCGAAGCGAACGCCCGTGAGCGGGTTGTCGAACTTGTTGAGCAGGAGGGAGGACCGAACGCCGAGGCGGTACATCTCGTCGAGTTGGCGGTCGACCTGGGCCTGGCCGCATGTCGGCTGGTCCCAGCCGCGGCATCCGAACAGCTCGGAGACCTCGACCTCGAGGACCACGGCCATCTTGCCCTGGTTGATGACGCGGCGTGCCTGGTAGGGGTCGGTGACGATCTGGAAGAACCCCTTCCCCGGGCCGCCGGCCTGCGCGTCGACGTAGCGCTGCAGCTCGCGGATGTCGGCAAAGCCGCGGCGAACCGTGTCCATCTCGTCGCAGTTCGTCTTGCGGGTG
>DASYIJ010000203.1:0-2456 GCA_035997675.1 Solirubrobacteraceae bacterium | reverse complement strand
GTCGTCGAGCAGCTCAAGCGCTACCACTCCCCCTACTACATCGATGACGGTGTGCCGCCGGCGCCGCTGTTCGTCGCCAGCGGCTTCGCCGACGATCTCTTCCCGGTCGACGAGGCGATGCGCTTCGCAAACCGCACGGCGGCGCGCCATCCCCGCTCGCCGATGGCGATGCTCTTCGGTGACTTCGGGCATCAGCGCTCGGGTAACAAGCCTGCCGAACGGGCGCGTCTCATCAGCTCGACCCACGCCTGGTTCGATCACTTCCTCGGTCGCGGCGCGCGGCGTCCCCCGCTCGGGGTCGAGGCCTACGTCGAGACCTGCCCCCACAGCGTTCGTTCGGGCGGGCCGTTCCACGCTTCCACGTTCGCGCGGCTCGCGCGGGGCGAGGTGCGTTTCTCCTCACCCTCGCCCCAGGCGGTCTCGTCGCTGGGCGGCAACCCGCAGGTTGGAGCGGCGATCGACCCGGTGGCGAGCGGAGATTCGTGCGCGACGACCGCGTCGACTGCCGAGCCGGGCACGGCGAGCTACAGCCTGCCCGCCCCACGCCGCCCGTTCACCCTGATCGGGGCGCCGACGATCACCGCCCGGCTCGACACCGGGGCCGCGCCGGCGGGTCTCGCGCAGATCGCCGGGCGCCTGTGGGACGTCGCGCCGGACGGGAGCCAGACGCTGGTCGCGCGTGGGTTCTATCGACCTCACGGCGGCGCCAACGTCTGGCAGCTGCACCCCGGCGCGTGGCGGTTCGCGGCGGGGCACGTTCCCAAGCTGGAGCTGCTGGGAGGCGATCCACCGTTCGCCCGGCCCTCCAACGAGGCCTTCCAGGTCCAGGTGCGAAGGTTGCGACTGACGCTGCCCGTCCGCGAGCGGCCTGACTGCCGCACGGTGCGACCGGTCTCGCGTCAGCCGCTGCCGGCCGGCGAGCGCTATGCGCCCGGACAACCGCCCGCGGGCGACCGTCGGTGTCGCGCCCGCACGCGGCGCTGAGGGCGCCCGCTTCCCGCACCGAGGCCAGGCCGGCGCTTTGAGCACCGAACCCGACGCTCAGCCGCTATTGGTTGCCGGCACCGTCGTCGGTCCGCCGTTGTTGTCTGCGAGGTACACGCCGATGCCTGATGAACTGTGCGGCGTGAGCGCAGAAGAGATCGCGATCCTTCGCGGGCCGAAGAAGTGCCGCGTGGTGGCCGCCGACGGGCGCGCCGGAGTCGCCTCGGTGGAGTGGAATCGCAACCGGTCGGTGGGCCGGGGCCGTCGGTGATTAGAGCGCGGACCGACGGATTCGTCGCGCCCGGGTTCGAGCTCGTGCGGTCGGAGTTCGAGCGGAACTTCGCCGAACGCGGCGAGCTGGGCGCTGCCTGCGCGGCGTACCGCGGCGGCGAGAAGGTGGTCGACCTGTGGGGCGGCGTGCGGGACGCTCGCACGGGCGCACCGTGGGCGCAGGACACGCTTGTCCTGGTCTACTCGACGTCCAAGGGGCTGGCCGCGATGACGCTGGCGCTGGCGCACTCGCGCGGCCGCCTCGACTACGACGAGCGCGTCGCCGCCTACTGGCCGGAATTTGCCCAGGCGGGCAAGGATCGCGTGACCGTTCGGCAGCTGCTCGGTCACGAGGCGGGCCTGCCCGTCATAGACGAGCCGCTCGACGTGGGGCTGCTGCAGGACTTCGACCGCCTCGCCGCGGTGATCGCTCGGCAGCGCCCGCTGTGGGAACCGGGCACCCGTCACGGCTACCACGGGGTCAGCCTCGGCTGGTACGAGGGCGAGTTGATCCGCCGACTCGACCCGGCCGGGCGCACCCTCGGCCGGGTGTTCGCCGAGGACATCGCGGCGCCGCTCGGCCTCGAGGTCCACTTCGGAGTCCCGGCCAGCGTGGGCGACGAGCGCCTCGCGCGGATCGAGCGCGCCACGCCCATGCGAGCGCTGGCGGGGCTGCGCCACATGCCGCCCCGGATGGCGCTGGCGATGGGCAACCCGCGGTCGGTCACGTTTCGCACGTTCGCCAACCCGCGTTTGCGCTCCCCGGCCGACCTCGACCGCCGCGAGTACCGGCGCGTCGAGTTCCCCGCGGGTGGGGCGGTGGGCGGCGCGCGCGACATCGCTCGCGCCTACGCGGCGTTCGCCGCGCGCGAGCCCGAGCTGGGTCTCAGCCCCGCGACGCTCGAGGAGCTGACGCGCTTTCCCCAGCCGCCGTCACGGGGCTGGCGCGACGAGGTGCTCAAGGTCAACACCGCCTTCTCGCTCGGCTATGCGCGGCCGCTGGGCCCGTTCAGGTTTGGCTCGAGCCAGCGCGCGTTCGGGCACCCCGGCGCCGGCGGGTCCTTCGCCTTTGCCGACCCGGAGCGCGAGGTCGCCTTCGCCTACGTGATGAACCGGCTCGGCTTCCACCTCCGCGACGACCCACGCGAGTATGCGCTGCGCCGGGCGCTCTACAGCTGTCTCGCCGACACCAAGCGAGCCAC
>DASYIJ010000190.1:0-5490 GCA_035997675.1 Solirubrobacteraceae bacterium | reverse complement strand
AGAAGCGCTCCCGGATGGGGAGACGGCGGACGGGGACGGCGATGCAGCGCAGCGTGAGCGGGAGTTCGCGGCCGTCTACCGGGCGCACGACGCCCTGCTGACCGAGATGGGGATGCTCGACACCGGCGACCTCGTCCTGCGGGCCCACGCGCTGCTGGCCGAAGGGTCCGAGGCGAGGGGGCGTCTGACCTCGCGCTTCGACCACGTCCTGGTGGACGAGCTGGAGGAGCTCGACCTCGCCCCGGCGGCGGTGGCACGGGCACTCGCCGGCGGCGGCGCGACCCTGGTGGCGGCGGCGGACCCCGACCAGGCGCTCCAGCGCTTCCGCGCGGCGGCGGGGGCCAACGTGCAGGCCATGCTCAGCGGGGAGCCCGCCCCACGAGTCGTGCGGCTGGAACGGAGCCTGCGTTGCGGCGCGCCGATCCTGACGGCGGCGCGAGCCGTCGTCGAACCGGTGGCCGAGCTCGCGGCGGCCGAGGCCGAGGCCAGCGGCGGGGAGGTGGCGTTCTGGCGCTGCGACAACGAGCGGGCGCAGGCGCAGGGCGTCGCTGCCGACGTCGAGGCGCTCCTCGCCGATGGCGTCGCGGCGGAGTCGGTGTGCGTGCTCGTGCGCTCGGTGCGCCGCGAGGGCCAGGCGGTCGCCGTGGCGCTCGACGAGCGCGCCGTATCGCACCGTCTCGTCGGCGCGGCAGCGTTCTTCCAGCGCGCGGAGATCCGCGACGTCTTGGCCTGGCTGCGTCTACTCGCCGACCCGGGCGACGCCGGCGCCGTGGTCCGCGCGCTGGCGCGGCCGCCCGTGGAGCTGCGCTCTATCGATCTCGCCCGGTGCATACAGATCGCTCGGCGTCGCAAGCTCGACATGGTCTCGGGGCTCGTGGCGGCGACCGAGTCGCCGCAGATCCCGCCCGAGGCGCGCGATCGGATCCTCGATTTCCTCAAGCGTTACCGCTCGGCCTCGGCCGCGCTGGACACGACCCGGCCCGATCTGTTCGTGCATCGCCTGATCGAGCGTCTCGGCCTCCGTCGCCAGCAGCTGTTCGCCGCGCAGGCCGACGTCGTCGAGCGGCTCGTCAACCTCGCCAAGTTCGGGGAGATGGCCTCGGCCTACGTGCGGCGCGCGCCACAGGCCACGCCGCGAGAGTTCGCCCGTTACATCGCCGCCGTCGCGGATGCCGGGCTGCGGGAGGAGGAGGCCACCGGCTCCGGCGAGGCGAGCGGTGTGCGCGTGATGGCCATGCAGGACGCCAAGGGCCTCGAGTTCGAGCACGTCTACGTCCTTGGCCTGCATTCGGCCCGTATGCCCGGCGCGCGCCGGAGCGCCTCGGCGTCGATTCCGGACGAGTTGCTGCATGAACCGCTTCCGCCCGACTCGCGCGAGGCCCACGTGGCGGAGATGCGGCGCCTGCTCGCCCTGGCAATGACCCGCGCGCGCACGCGGCTCGTCCTCTCCTACGCGGCGCGCTCGGACCGCGGCGACGAACAGCCCCCCTCGCCCTTCGCCGAGGAGGCACGTGCCGCGCTCGGGGCCGCGTGGGACGCGCGCGAGGAGGAGTTGTTCGGGCCCGCCGAGTCGCTGCATGCGACCTTCCGCATGCTCCGCGAGGAGCTGCTCGAGACGGTGGCCCGCACGGCGGGCCGCCTGGGCGAGCTGCGGTTCGACACCGACCTTGACGTCTCCCACGCGGTGGTGCGCTACCTCGAGCTCATCAAGCTCGCGGCGTTGATCGAGCGGCCGGCCGGGCAGTCGGTCGAGGACGCGCTGCCTGAGCTCAACGCGCGACTGGCCCGCGCCGTGACCGCCGAGCAGCGCGAGATCTTCCAGACCAGCGCGCTCGATGACTACGTCCTCGATACGGAGCGCAGCGAGCAGCGACGGGCCGCGGCCGTGGTGGCACGCGAGGAGCCGTCGCTGGAGGCGTTCCTGCCACGGCGCGGGGAGGGGCTGGTGCTCTCGGCCGGCGATGTGGAGACCTACCGAATCTGCCCGCTGCGCTACAAGTTCGCGCGCGTCTTCCGGATCCCGACCGAGCCGACGATCCACCAGCGCTTCGGGATCCTCGTCCACCAGGTGCTCGAACGCTTCCACGCCGCCGGCGGTGGGCAGACGCTGGCCGAACTGCTCGGGCTCCTGGACGCCGGGTGGCGCCGCAACGGGTTCGGGGATTCAGAGGAGGAGCGCCAGTTGCGTGAGAAGGCGGGCAATGCGCTGACGCGTTACTTCGGGCGCTTCCAGACCGAGCCGGCCGAGCCCCTGTGGTTCGAGCGCTCGTTCTCGTTCCCGCTCGGCCCACACGTGATGCGCGGCCGCGTGGATCGCGTCGACCGCCTTCCCGACGGCGGCTACGAGCTCATCGACTACAAGACCGGGCGGCCCAAGACCGCGGCGCAGCTGCGGGAGGACGTGCAGCTGTCCCTCTACGCGGTCGGCGCGCGCGAGGCATGGCAGCTCGAGGCCTCACAGCAGGCCTACTACTACCTCCTCGACGACGAGAAGGTCCCGGTCGAGCGCGACGAGCGCGATCGGGACTGGATCATGGACACCGTGCTCGAGGTGGCGGAGGGCATCCTGGCCCAGGGGTTCGAGCCGACGCCGTCCTACGCGGCCTGCTCGACCTGCGACTTCCGCATCATCTGCCCGGCGGCGGAGAAGTAGGCCGCCGGCCGGGGCTCAGCGGCCGCCGTCGTCGCCGCGCTGGCGCAGGAAGCGCTGGAATTCGCGGGCGATCGTGTCGCCGCTGGGAACGTCACCGGGGTCGAGATTCGGCTCGTCGTCGGCGGCGGCCTGCTCGAGGCGCTCGACGAAGGCCTGGACGTCCGGATCGCTCTGCACGGCGAGGTTGACCTGGCGCTCGTACTCCGACGAGCTGCCCTCGAGCTCCGCCGCGTCGACGGATACTCCGACGAGCCCCTCCAGCTTGCGCACGAGCGCCAGCGAAGCCTTCGGGTTTGGCGTCGCGGCGATGTAGTGCGGCACCGTGGCCCAGAGACTCGCCGACGGAATTCCGGCTTCGGCGCAGGCCCCGTGCAGTACGCCGGTGATCCCCGTCGGCCCCTCGTAGGTCGCCGAGTTCAGGCCGAGACGATCGACGAGAGTTCCGTCGGAGGCGAGGCCCGTGATGGCGACCGGGCGCGTGTGCGGCACGTCCGCCAACAGCGCGCCGAGGGTGACGACGAGCTGTACGCCCATCGCTTCGGCGAGGTCGACGATCAGCCCGCTGAACGTCCGCCACCGATACGACGGCTCGGACCCGACGAGCAGGATCAGATCACGCGGCGCGAGCGGGACACGCGCCTCGTAGATCTCCACCTCGGGCCAGGTGATCTCACGCGTCCGCCCCTCCGTCAAACGGATCCGCGGACGCGTGTTCTGGAAGTCGTAGAAGTCCTCGGGATCGATGCGCGCGAACCGCTCGGCGTTCAACGCCGACCCGACGAAGGTCACCGCCGTCGACGCCGCATCCGCCGCGTCATTCCACCCCTTGAACGCGCACACCAACGCCGGTGCGCGAAGGCCATCGGGGCGGCGGTCCCAGAGGAGCGGGGGCATGGAGGCACGGTAGCGCACGGTGCATCAGCAACCTCGAGGTCGCGATACTTTGCAGACGTGCTGCACGGGGCCAGGGCACGACATGTCGCTACGACCGCGATCGCGCTGTCTGCGTTGACTCCGATCGTCGTCGTCGCGGCCTACGCCGGCGACGGGCGACTGGGGGATCCGTTGCTTCCCGTATTGGCGGCGGGAGCCGCGGTGTCGAATGTGGTGGACGTTCGATTCGCCGGGCGACTCTGGCTCTCTGGATCGTTTCTGTGTTGTCTGATGGCCGTTGCCGTGCTCGGACCATCTGCCGGCGTGGCGGTTGCCCTTGCGTCAGAGCTCGCGGCCTGGGCGTGGTCGCGCTTTTCGTTTGCGCAGGTGGTCGTTAACGGGCTTGGTGCGGTAGCCCCGACCTGGATCGCCGGCCTGGTGTTGCTCGCACTCAGACCGGTGGTCGGTGCTGCCGGCCTCGGCTTCGACCTTGCGCTTGGCCTCGTGACGTGCATCGCCGTGGTCACCAACGTCCTCATCGTTTCATCGCTGATGTCCCTCCACGAGGGAACCCAACTTGACGGGCTCGTCGCGGCTTATCGACGGTTCCTGCCATTTCTGGCCGCGAACGTCGTACTGCTCGTAGCCATCACGGAGACGTACCACGACGTTGGCATCGCGGCGGCCATCTCCCTCATCGTCGTGGTCCTGGTATTCACGTACGTCGTCCGCCTGGCAGTCGACGCGCGGGAGCGCGCCGATCAGGTCGAAGCGCTCTCGGCTGACCGGGGCCGCCTGGTGGCTGAAGCCGTCGGCGCCGAGCAAGAGGCTCGACGTGCCCTGGCGGAGCACCTCCACGACGGACCCCTGCAAGCGCTGCTTTCCGCCCGCCAGGACATCGAGGAAGCTTTGGCGGGAGACGTGAAAGGCCTGAACCGCGCAGACCAAGCGGTCCGGAGCACGGTTGCAGTCCTGCGGGATGCCGTATTCGAGTTGCATCCCAGCGTGCTCGAGCACGCTGGTCTTGGGCCGGCACTCGTCGCGGTCGCCGAAGCAAAGGGGAAGCAGGCTGGTTTCGTCGCCCATGTATCAGTCGACCGTGCGGCGTCGGGCGTCAATGATCAGCTGCTGTTTTCGCTCGCCCGAGAGCTCATTGGAAATGCCGCCAAGCACGCGAGTGCACGTAACGTCTCGGTCCAACTGGCACGCTGCGGCGACTACATCGAGTTGGTCGTGCGCGACGATGGTCAAGGGTTCGAGCCAAACAAGCCACGTGACGCGATACGTAGCGGACACATCGGGCTCGCGTCGATTGGCGAGCGTGCAACTGCCGCTGGCGGTGACGTCAAGGTCAATGCACAGCCGGGGACTGGAACGACGGTGACGATCAGACTGCCGGTACGTCCGCGTTACCGTGCTACGGGTGGATCGCGGGGACCGGTCATTCCAGCAAGCCGCGGCGCATAGCCTCGGCCACCGCGGCGGCGCGATCCGACACGCCCAGCTTGCCGTAGAGATTTGAGAGGTGGGTCTTCACGGTCGCAGTACTCAGGTAGAGCTTCTCGGCGATCTGTGGTGCCGATGAGCCATCAGCGAGATACGTCAATACCTCTCGCTCCCGCGCGGTAAGTACCGGGCGATCCTCCTCCTGTCGCCCGCGCACGTGGGCAACGAGGTCGGCTTGCATCTTTTTCGAGAGCACCGTGTCGCCCCGCGCGACCGCGGCGATCGCCTCGCAGATCTCGCGCCGTCCCGCGTCCTTCGAAATGTACGAATAGGCGCCGGCGCGTACCGCCTCGTACACGATCGGTGTGTCGGTCGACGCCGAGATCAGAAGGACTCTCGTCGGAAGCCCATCGCGCTCGATCGCCTTCGTGACCGAAATCGCGTCCAGACCTGGCATTCGGAGATCGAGCACAGCGACCTGCGGTTCCAGTTCGCGAATATCTTCGAGAGCCTCGCGA
>DASYIJ010000188.1:0-2530 GCA_035997675.1 Solirubrobacteraceae bacterium | reverse complement strand
TACGGCTGAAGGCGATGCTGGGAGAGGCTTAGACTCCGGCGCCCCGTGGCGCCCGCGTCCGAGATCTTCCGCGCCGACCTGCTCGCCGGCCAGGCCGCCCTGATCACGGGCGGCGGCACCGGGCTGGGCCGCGCCGCCGCGCGCGAGCTCGTGGGCTGCGGCGCCAGCGTCGTGCTCGCCGGGCGGCGAGCCGACGTGCTCGAGGCGGCGGCGGCGGACATCGGCGACGGCGCCAGCGCTGTGGCCGGCGACATCCGCGAACCGGCCGACGCCACCCGCCTCGTCGACGAGGTGCTCGCGCGCCACGGTCGTCTGGACGTGCTGGTGAACAACGCCGGCGGCCAGTACTTCGCGCCCGCCGAGACGATCGAGGCGAAGGGCTGGAACGCGGTGTGGCGCCTGAACGTCGACGGGACGCTGCGCATGGCCGAGGCGGCGGCCGACCGCGCGATGCGCCCCGCCGGCCGCGGGACGATCGTCAACGTCACGCTCTCGCCGCATCACGGCCTGCCGGGGATGACGCACTCGAGCGCGGCGCGCGCCGCGGTCGAGGGCCTGACCCGCGAGCTCGCGGCGGCGTGGGCCGCCGACGGCATCGCGGTGATCGCCGCCGCCGCCGGCCACTTCGAGACCGAGGTGCTGAGCAAGTACCCAGAGCCGGTTCGGCGCAACGCCGCCGCCACGGTGCCGCTCCAGCGGCTCGGGCGGCCCGAGGAGCACGCCTGGCTGGTCGCGCTGCTCGCCTCGCCGATCGGCCGCGCGCTCAGCGGTTCGACCGTGACGCTCGACGGCGCCCGCGACAACTGGTTCGGCCCCTGGCCGCCCCCCGGACTGCAGGACGAGCGCGGAGACGTGCCGACCGAGGCGCGGCGGCCCGCGCCATCGGGGTAGCGGCGCGTCCGGGGTATCATGCGGCCACCGCTTGCGGGCGAAGTGTTGTGGCTGCACAGGAGCCTTCCAAGCTCCTAGGGCGGGTTCGATTCCCGTCGCCCGCTTGCCGTAAGCCACGGGGCGTGGCGTAGCCTGGTAGCGCATCCGGCTGGGGGCCGGAAGGTCGTCGGTTCAAATCCGACCGCCCCGATTGCAGTTGTAGAGCCAGATTTGAACTGCACAGACCTCAGCGTGTGCGGGGTAGGGGGTGCAGGTTCAAATCCTGTCCCGCGCGGTGCGGCGTCATCGCATGCCCGCGACGATGGCCATGGCGTACGCATGAGGACGCCAAGCCACCTTTCGATCCGGCCGCCGGTCGAGTTCCACCCGCGTGCCGTGCAGTAGCGTTTCCCACGTGAGCGCGTGAGGAGCCATGGCGGATCGAAGCCCGCCGGCTTCATCGTCGCGTTGCTCGCGGTCGGGGTCACCTTCACGTCGACGGCCGGCGCGGCCGCCGCGACGGAAGGTCACTGCGGCCCGGGGCGTGTGGCGACCGCCGTCGGCTGCGAGAGTCCCGGCGCCGTCTCTCGCCGTGTCGGGCGCATCGTCGGCGAGGCCAAGGACGTGTATCGGCTGAAGGCCGTGATCGCGCGCGTCGAGGTCGGACGCCGCACGGTCCTGCGCAAGGCGATCGGCCGGTCGCAAGCCGACGTGCCCGCCGGGCTACAGATGCATTTCCGGATCGGTTCGATGGCGATCCCGTGGCTGACGACGCTGGTGCTCCAGCTCCAGGAGGAGCGCCGCCTGAAGCTCGACGACCGGATCTCACGCTGGTTCCCCGGGCTCCCACGCGCAGATCGGGTCACGGTCCGGATGCTCGCCGACAACACGTCGGGCTACCTCGATTACCTCCAGGGGAACCAGGCCTTCATCGATCGCTTCCGCGCGGATGTGTTCAAGCGCTGGCGGCCGTCCGAGCTTCTCGACATCGCTTTGGCGAGGGGGTTCGCGTGCGATCCGGGGCGGTGCTTCAACTACGCCCATACGAACTACATCTTGCTGGGCCGGATCGTCGAGAAGGTGACCCGAAAGTCGACGGCGGACCAGATGAGCCGGCGGATCCTGCGTCCACTCGGGCTTGGCGAGACCCGGATCTCCTCGAAGGCGACGATCCCCGGGGCCGTCCTGCACGCGTTCACGTCCGAGCGCGGCGTGTACGAGGACTCGACCACGTGGAGTCCATCGTGGACCCTCGGCGACGGCATGATCGCCACGTCGACGATCGACGACATCGCGACCGCCGGGCGCGCGATCTTCTCGGGTCGCCTGCTGTCTGCGGGTTCCTATCGCCAGCTGGTGGCGACGCCCGACGTCGCGCCCAATACCCCGGCGGTCCACTACGGGCTCGGATTGCTCGTCTCCAACGGCTGGCGGATCCAGAACCCGTCGCTCAACGGCTACAGCGGCGTCTTGGCTTACCTTCCGGCAAGGAGGCTGACGGTGGCTCTCACGGTCACGAGCACGAAGCGGGGCTCACTGATTGAACGCAACGCCAACGAAGCGCTCTTCGCGCGCCTGGCCGCGTACCTTTCCCCCGGTCGCGCGACTCCGTACGCGCCCTAGCTCCAAGGGGCGCGGCTGGATGGGCGGCTTGGGACAT
>DASYIJ010000173.1:0-14398 GCA_035997675.1 Solirubrobacteraceae bacterium | reverse complement strand
TCGGTGAACGTCGTCGTCAGCAGCGAGAGGGCGGCCGGCGCGAGGAGCGCACCGAACGCTCCCTGGACCGCGCGTGCCCCGACGAGCATGCCGAAGCTCTGGGCGGCGCCGCCGACCGCCGACGCCCCGGCGAAGCCGATCAGGCCGATGACGAAGGTCCACTTGCGCCCGAACAGGTCGCTGATGCGACCACCGAGCAGCAGCAGGCTTCCGAACGACAGGGCGTAGGCGGTGACGATCCACTGCCGGTTGTCGTTGCTGAAGCCCAGCGCCTTCTGCGCCGAGGGGAGCGCGATGTTCACCACGGTGGCGTCGAGAACCACCATCAGCTGGGCCATGGCGAGCACGGTGAGGATGGCCCAGCGCCGGGCGTGGTGAGGATTTTCCTGGGTCATCGCGGTCGCTCCTCGGATCGAAAGTGGATGCGCTGTATCAACTTCTTCGGGGCAAGGTATCACAGAAGTGGAACCTGTCAATCCACTTGGATAACGGGTTTCCACTTTGCTACAGTCGACACATGTCCACCGTCGAACGCCCACTGCGCAAGGACGCCGAGCGCAACCGTCAGCGGATCCTCGATGCCGCCCAGGACCTGTTCACCGAGCGCGGGCTGGGCGTGACCCTGAACGACATCGCCCACCACGCCGACGTCGGTGTCGGGACCGTCTACCGCCGCTTCCCCGACAAGCAGAAGCTGATCGACGCGCTCTTCTACGAGCACATCGGCGAGATCGTCACGCTCGCCGAGGAGGGACTCGCCGATCCGGACCCCTGGCGGGGGCTGGTGGGATTCCTCGAGCGCGGTCTCGACCTGCAGGCCTGCAACCGCGGCCTGAAGGAGCTGCTGCACGACACGCCTCAGGGCTCGGGGCTCGTCGAGGTCGCGCGGGAACGACTGTTGCCCCTCCTCGGCGCCCTGGTCGAACGCGCGCGGGACGCCGGCGCGCTGCGCGCCGACATCGAGCCGCAGGACGTGCCGCTGATCCAGATGATGATCGGCGAGGTCATCGACAGGACGCGCGACGTCGAGCCCGAGCTGTGGCGCCGCTACCTGGAGCTCGTGCTCTGTGGCCTGCGCGCCGATCCGGATCCGGCCGCGCCGCTGTCGGTCGAGGCACCCAGCGTGGACCAGGTCGACCGCGTCATGCGGATGCCGCCGCGACGGCGCTAGCGTCCGCGGACGGCTTCACCCCGCCCGCCGCCTCGCCCACGATCCCGATGACTCCTCGAGTTCCAGGCGGAGCGGCAGACGGAACTGGCGCACGTCACGAACACGCCGTGCGCACCGGCCATGTGTCGGACCGGGTAGACCCGGAGCGAGCACACCGACAGCATGCGGCAGATCAGGCGGGAAAGCGATCCTCCGAGCACGCCCCGGCACGGACGCCGGGATGGTCCAGGTGTGGGTCATGCGTTTGCAGGACCAAGGGCTAGCGGCCGCGCCACTCGGGCCGGCGCTTCTCGGCGAATGCCCGCACACCCTCGCGAAAGTCCTCGGACGTGAAGCAGGCTCGGCGCAGCTCCACCAGCTCGCGCTCCACGTCCGCATTCAGCACGGTCCGGTTCTCGAGCAGGCGCCTGATGACCGTCTTGTTGCCGGTCAGGGCGAGCGGGGCGTTGCCGGCGATCTCGATGGCCAGATCGAGGCCGGCGCCGGCCAGCTCGTCGGGCGGGTGGACCGCGTTCACGAGGCCCCACACCAGCGCCTCCTCGACGGGAATGTTGCGCCCCACGAGGAATAGCTCGCGCGTACGCGGGACCCCGATCGCCTCGATGAACTTCTCCAGGCCGGTATGGGAGTAGACGAGCCCAAGCTTGGCGGGCGGCATGCCCACGAGCGCGCCGGCCGCCGCCACTCGAAGGTCGCACGACAGCGCGATCTCCAGGCCCCCGCCGATCGCGTGTCCGTTGAGGGCGGCGACCGTCGGATATGCGTAGGCCTCGAGCGACGCGATTGCGGCGGCGAAGGGGTGGGCGACGAGTTTCTCCGCCTCGTCGGCGAAGGTCTCTTCGGGCATGTCGCCGATGTCGTATCCGGCGGAGAAGGTCCGGCCGGCTCCCGTCAGCAGCAGGCACCGGGCGTCCAGCGAAGGGACCGTCTGCGCGATCGCGTCGAGGATCGCCTGGTCCAGGGCGTTGCGCTTGTCCGGGTTGTTGATCGTCAGCCGGGCGACGTGCTCGACCGGCTCGTCGAGCAGGAGCTTGCCGTCCGCAAGTTCCTGCGCGCGGTCAGTCGCGGAGGACAACGAGCGCGTCGCCTTCGTTGACCGCCTGGCCCTCCTCGCAGAGGATCTCGGCCACCGTTCCGGCGTCCTCGGCCTCGACGGGCATCTCCATCTTCATCGACTCGAGGATCACCACCGTGTCCCCCTCGTCCACCTCGTCGCCGACGGCGACCTCGATCTTCCAGACCGTGCCGGTGATGTGGGCCTCGACATCGGGCAAGGAATGTCCTCCTGAGCGTCGTGTCCTGACCGGGTTCGCGGCAGAATAGCCGCCCCGCACGACCGTGCCCGCCCAACTTGCCGTCATCGTCACCGCCTTCAACGAGGCGGATCGCCTCCCCGCCACGCTGGCGGCGGTCGAGGACGCGTTCCCCGGCGCCCGCGTGGTGGTGGCCGACGACGGCTCCGGCGACGCCACGCAACACGTCGCGCTCCAGCACGGTGCCGAGCTCGTGCGCGCGCCGGTGACGATCGGCAAGGGCGGCGTCGCCACCCTCGCGGCCGAGCGACTGCTGGACGGTGGCGAGCCGCCGGGCATCGTCGTGCTCTGCGACGGAGACCTGGGAGACAGCGCCCGCGAGCTGCCGCGGCTGGTGGCCGCCCTCGACGCGGGGGACGGCGCCGACCTCGCGATCGCCGCGTTCGCCCGCCGCGTCGGCGGGGGGGTGGGTGCGGCGTTGGGCTTCTCGCGCTGGGCGACGCGGGCGCTGGGCGGCGTGGAGCTGCGCGCTCCGATCTCCGGGCAGCGCGCCGTGCGCGGCGGCGTGCTGCCCGCGCTGCTGCCCTTCGCGCCGCGCTTCGGGATGGAGACGGCCATGAACATCGACGCGGCGCGAGCGGGCTTCCGGATCACGGAGGTGGAGCTCGACCTCGAGCACCGCGCCACGGGGAAGACGCTGCGCGGGTTCCTCCACCGGGCCCGCCAGCTGGCGGACTTCGCGGCGGTGTACGTGGACCGCCGATGAGGCGGGTGGGGGCGCTCGCCCGCTGACGGCTGGTCGACCGCCGGTCGATCCGCGGCCGGCGAATCTCCGACCGCCGGTCGGTACGTCGGGGCCGCGGCCGGCCCTAGCCTGCCGTTCATGCGTAACCCCGTCCTCCGTAACGACCTTCCGACGTCTCCTCCTGCGACGAACCGGCACGTTACGGCGATCGGGGATGCGCACGAGCCGCCGTGTTCTGACCCAAGCGCGGTGGTCGCGGTGGTGCGCGGCCGGGGCCCGGGGGACGTGAGGTGGACGGCGTCGGGACAGCGCCGCCACCCCACGGCGGGCCCCGGCCGGCACTCCGCATAGGCACCGAGCCTCGAGCTCGCGGCCAGGAGATAGGGTCGGCCGCGATGATCCTCGCGATCGACCAGGGCACGACGGGGACGACCTGCCTCGTCTTCGATCCCGAGGCGGAGCTCATCGGCCGGGCCTACCGCGAGTTCGAGCAGCACTTCCCCCGGCCCGGCTGGGTGGAGCACGACGCGGCGGAGATCTGGTCGGTGACGCAGGCGGTGGCCGGCGAGGCCCTGGACGATGCCGGCGTCGGCCCCGGCGAGCTGGAGGCCGTCGGCATCACCAACCAACGCGAGACGGTGGTGGCGTGGGATCCCGACACGGGCGAGCCGCTCCACCGCGCGCTGGTGTGGCAGGACCGGCGCACGGCCGAGCGCTGCGACGAGCTGCGCGAGGCGGGCCACGAGGCCCTGATCCGCGAGCGCACCGGGCTGGTGATCGACCCCTATTTCTCGGGCACCAAGATCGAGTGGCTGCTCGAGCACGTCGACGGTCTGCGCGAGCGCGCGCGCGACGGCCGCGCGGTCTTCGGCACCGTCGACAGCTGGCTGGTCTACAAGCTCTGCGGCGAGCACGTGACGGATGCCTCCAACGCATCGCGCACGCTCCTGTACGACATCGGCGAGCAGCGCTGGTCGCCCGAGCTGTGCGCACTCCTCGGTGACGTGCCCGAGCGTGCCCTCCCGGCGGTCGGCCCGAGCTGCGGAGTGCTCGGAACGACCCGCCCGGAAGCCCTGCACGGCCACGCCGTCCCGGTGGCCGGCGTGGCCGGCGACCAGCAGGCCGCGCTTTTCGGCCAGGCCTGTCTCGCGCCGGGAACGGGCAAGAACACCTACGGGACCGGCTCCTTCGTGCTGATCAACGCGGGCGCCCGTCCGCCGGAGCCGGCCGATGGGCTGCTCACGACCGTGGCCTGGGCGATCGGGGAGCACACGACGTACGCCCTGGAGGCGGCGATCTTCGTGACGGGCGCGGCGGTGCAATGGCTGCGCGACGGCCTCGGCGTGATCTCGCAGGCCGGGGAGACGGAGGGCCTCGCCGCCTCCCTGCAGGGCAACGACGGCGTGTACTTCGTACCCGCGCTGACCGGGCTGGGCTCTCCCCACTGGGACGCCTATGCCCGCGGCACGATCGTCGGCCTGACGCGCGGCAGCGGCCGCGCCCACCTGGCCCGCGCCGCGCTCGAGGCGATCGCCTACCAGACGGTCGACGCGGTCCGCGCGATGGAGGACGCCGGCGCGGAGCCGCTGCGCGCGCTCAAGGCCGACGGCGCCGCCACCGTCAACGCCTGGCTCATGCAGTTCCAGGCCGACATGCTGGGCGTCCCCGTGGTCGTGCCCGAGGTCGCCGAGACGACGGCGCTCGGGGCGGCCTACCTGGCGGGCGTCGGCACGAGCGTTTGGACCCTCGACCAGGTCGCCTCGAGCTGGCGCGAGCGGGCGCGCTACGAGCCCACGATGTCGACCGATGAACGCGACGGACTGCTGGCAGAATGGCGCCGCGCTCTGGAGCGCTCTCGAGGATGGGCAGCCGAGCCGTAACGACCGCCGCGACACGGGGTAGGCCAGAGCAGGATGAGTGAGGAGCTGGCGCCCATGAAGGCGCAGGTCTACAAGGACCCGCGCCCGGCAGAGCACTTCGATCGCTTCCACGAGCGCACGCGCACGCGGGAGCCTGACTGGGTGTACGACATGGTCCGGCTCGTCCTGACGCCGTTCTGCCTCACAGTGTTTCGCGCCCGCTGCATCGCCTCCGAGAACATCCCGGACTCCGGCCCGGTGATCTTCGCGCCGAACCATTTCTCGTTCATGGACCACTTCTTCGTCGCGATGTTCACGCGGCGGCGCGTGCGCTTCATGGCCAAGTCGCAGCTCTTCAAGCCACCGGCGCAGTTCATCTACCACCACGGTGGCGTCTTCCCGGTCCGCCGGGGCTATCACGACGAGGAGGCGGTCATCACCGCGAACACGGTCCTCGGGCGCGGCGGGAGCATCGTCATGTACTGCGAGGGTGGCCGTTCCCGAACCGGCGAGCTGTCGGACAAGCCCAAGCGCGGCATCGGGCGAATCGCGCTGGAAACCGGGGCGCCCGTCGTGCCGATCGCCATCTACGGCTCCCAGAAGGCGCGCAACTGGAAGCGCCTCCAGTTCCCGAAGGTCACCGTGCAGTACGGCGAGCCGATGGCCTTCGATCAGGTCGAGGACCCCACGCGCGAGCAGCAGCAGGCGGTGGCGGACGACGTGTTCGCCCGCATCCGCCACCTCTACGCCGACCTCGAGCGCCTCGGGCGCAAGGGCATGGTGCAGCGCGTGCGCGAGCAGCGCCGCGCCGAGGGTCGCGACGGCCGCACGGCCACCGCCTAGCCCGGCTCGTCGCCGCACCGCATCGACGCGTCCGTGCACGGGTTAGCGTGGGGGTATGCGCGCCCGATCGTGCTCGCTGGCCGTTGCCATCGTCGCGGCCGCTCTCGCCGTCGCACCCGCGCACGCCGACGTCACCGCGGCGGGCAGCCTGCGGCTGGCCCCGATCGGGTCGTTCAACTCGCCCACGTACGTGACGGGGCCGCCGGGCGACCCGAGCCGCGTCGTGGTGGTCCAGAAGGGGGGGACCATCCGCATGGTGCGCAGCGGCGTCACGCTCCCCGCGCCGTTCCTCAGCGTCGCCGGCGTGCACGACGCCGGCGAGCAGGGCCTGCTGTCGCTCGCGTTCGCCCCCGACTACGCCACCAGCGGTCGCCTGTACGTGTACTCCAACGACGCCACATCGTGCGACTCGAGCGGCGCCAACTGCGACGTGCGCATCGACGAGTACCGCTCCGGGGGTGCCGGCGCCGACGCGGTGGACCCGGGCACGCGACGGCTCGTGCTGCGGATCGACCACAAGGAGTTCCAGAACCACGACGGCGGCCAGCTCCAGTTCGGTCCGGACGGCTTCCTCTACATCGGCGTGGGAGACGGCGGCGGTGGCGGCGACAGCGCGCACGGCAACGGCCAGAATCGGGATGTGCTGCTCGGCAAGATCCTCCGGATCGACCCGCGGGCCTCCGGCCCGGCCCCCTACACCAGTCCCTCGAGCAACCCGTTCGTCGGCCCGACGATCGGCGCCGATCAGGTGTGGGCCTACGGGCTGCGCAACCCCTGGCGCTTCTCGTTCGATCGCCTGACGGGCGACCTGGTGATCGGCGACGTGGGCGAGAGCCGGCACGAGGAGATCGACTTCCAGGCAGCCGGTTTCGGGGGCGGCGCCAACTACGGCTGGAATCTCTACGAGGGTTTCGAGCGCACGGGCTCGGGCGGGCCGCAGCCCACCGACTACGTCCGGCCCGTGTTCACCTACGACCACGTGGGCGGCAACTGCGCGATCACCGGCGGCTACGTCGCCCGGGACACCGCGCTGCCGGAGCTGGCCGGCCGCTACGTCTACGCCGACGGGTGCGCCGGCGTGATGCACTCCCTCGTGCTCGGTTCCGGGCGTGCCTCCAACGACGGACCCGTCGGCGACCCGGCCAACGGCGCAGCGGCTCCGCTCACGGTCTCGCAGCTCGACTCCTTCGGCGAGGACGCCGCCTGCCGCCTGTACGTCGTCTCGATATCGGGCCCGGTGTACCGGCTCGCCTCGACCGCGCCGCCCGCCGGCTCCGGCGGATGCGCAACGCTGCCGGCGGTTGCCCTCGACCGCCGCGCGCCGGTCGTCACCCGCCTGCGCATGGCGCGCCGCACGTTCGCCGTCGGCCGGCGGTCGACCGCCGTAACGGCGCGGGCGCGGAGCCGGACCCCGCAGGGCAGCGCCTTCCGCTTCGCGCTGTCCGAGCGCAGCACGGTCATCACGCGCATCGACCGCGTGGCCTCCGGCCGGCGCGTGGGCCGGCGCTGCCTGGCGCCCACGCGCCGCCTGCGGGGGCGAAAGGCGTGCACGCGGTTCCTGCGCGCGGGCACGCTCACGCGCGGGCTGCTGGCCGGGGGGCGGTCGATCACCTTCTCCGGGCGCGTCGGGCGCCGGGCGCTTCCAGTCGGGGGCTACCGGGCGGTCGTCACGGCGGTCGACGCCGCGAGGAACGTCTCCCGCGCGCGGACCGTCACGTTCAACATCGTCCGCCCGTAGCGAAGCCGCTCACTCGTACACCGGCTCGAGCCGCGGCCAGTGCTCGCGATCGTGCCCGGTGACCACGAGCGCGCCGGGAGACTGGCCGACCCAGCGCCGGACCTCCCCGAGCGAGCGCACGTAGCGGTGGTGGTCCTGCGTGATCAGGGGCGGCACGTCGTCGCTGATCGTGCGCTCGAGGTAGGCGGCGTCGGCGGTGAGCAGCGCCTCGCGGTCGGCGAGCCGCAGCAGGACCGACTGGTGGCCGGCGGTATGGCCGGGGGTGGAGAGGAGTCGCACCGATCCGTCGCCGAAGAGGTCCAGGGCGCGGCCGAAGGTCGCGTAGGAGTCGACGTCGGCGGCGTCATAGTCGACCGTGCGCCAATCGAACGGGTGGTCGAACTGGCTCCGGATGTAGCCGTTGCGCATCGCCTGGCCATGAGCGCCGGCCTGCCACTCGGCCCGGCTCACGATGTACATCGGGTCGGGGAACTCGGACACCCCGCTGGCGTGGTCGTAGTGCAGGTGGGTCATGACGACGACCGCGACGTCGTGATGGCCGATCCCGCGCGTGAGCAGCTGTTCCCGCAGTCCCTGCTCGGGGGACATCCGGAACTTGAGCAGGCGCTTCCAGACGCCTCCGAAGTTCTCCCCCGGATCGGCGACGACGCTCGGGTGCAGCCCGGTGTCGATCAGGATCGGCCCCGCGCCGGGGTGCTCGACGAGGAACGCGGGGATCGGGATCCATGTCCAGTCCGAACGCGAGCCGAGAAAGACCCGCGGGGTCGCCAGCCGGCCGGAGGGGCGCTCCAGGAGGCCCGGCGGGCAGAGCATCTCGCCGGCGAGCAGCGGGTGCAGCCGTATGGTTGCCCCGTCCCGGCCCCCGGGCAGCGGCAGCGTCGCCGGCTGGGCCTCCGTCGACATCGCCATCGCGGCCAGCGTAGTACAGCCGCGGGTAAGCTGGGCATCGGATGGGCCAGGGCGCTCCCCTCGACATCTTCCGCCGCGGGTTGCTCGAGGGGCAGACCGTGGCGATCGCCTCCAGCGGGCCGATCGCCGAGGCCGCCGCGGCCGCCTGCGAGGCGCTCGGAGCGGCGGTCGAACGCCACGACGGCGAGCCGCTGGACGACGCCGCGGCCGCGGCCTTCGCGGCCGGGGTGGTGGAGCGCCGCGGCGGTCTGGACACGCTGGTGCTCGATGCCGCGTCCGCCTTCGCCGCCGCCGCCTCGGAGGGCGCCGGCACGAGTGCCCTGCGCGCCGCCGCCGACCCGGCGTGGTCGGCCACCCGCGCCGCCGCCCAGGCGGCCATGATCGATGCCGAGGCCGGAGGGAAGATCGTCGTGATCGGCCCGCCGCCGGGAGCAGGCCCGCGGGCCGAGCCCACACGCGCGGCACTCGAGAACCTCGCGCGCACCCTGTCGATCGAGTGGTCGCGCTACGCGATCCGCACCACCGCGATCCTGCCGGGTGACGCGACCTCCCCGGACGAGATCGGCGCGGTGGTCGCCTTCCTGGCGTCCCCGGCGGGCGACTACTACTCGGGATGCGTCATGGATCTCGGCGGCTCGCCGGCATGAGCGCCGACCCGCGCCCCCGCCCGCGGGCGGCTCACAGCTCGACGGCCTCCCACGCCGCCTTGCGCCCGGGCACGTCGTAGCCGAACGCGTCCGGATCGGTGCCCAGCGTCTCCGCGGCCTCCAGCGCGATGCGCTGGACGGCGACGGTGAGCGGGAAGACCGACAGCGGCTCGCCGAGCTCGGGCGCCGTCACGCGGTGCACGCGTACGCCGCCGGCCTCGGCGAGGCCGGCGAGCTCCTCGAGGCGGTCGGCGAGCGGGCCGCCTCCGTCGAGGCAGACGAGCGCGTCGTCGGCGCCGAGCGCGACCGCCGGTCCGTGCAGCAGCTGCTCCACCGCGAGACCCTCGGCCGCCACGCGCGCCGCCTCGCGCACCTTGAGCGCGCCCTCGGCGGCCGTCCACTGGTTCGGACCGGCACCGGTGAGCTCGAGCAGGCGCGCGGGGGGTGCCACGCCGGGCCCGGGCGCGTCGAGCGCCGCCGCGACCGCGTCCGGGACGGCGTCGAGGTCGCCGAGATCGGCGCCCAGCGCACGGGCGAGCTGGGCCACGCGCAGCATCGCGCCGAGGTGGCTCGCCGTGAAGGCGGAGGAGCTCTCGCGTTCCACGGTCTCCAGATCGGCGCCGGTGTTGCGCGCGCCGACGCGCACGCAGGGGACGCCCGCGGCTCGGGCGCGCTCGAGCACCGTGTTGGCGTCGCGCTTGGCGCCCGTGTGCGAGAGCAGTACGAGCGCGTCGCCCTCGCCGGGCACCGGGCCGTACGCGGCCACGTCGGCGGCCTGGGCTGCCCGGGCGTCCACGCCGGTGGGCCCCAGCATCCAGGCGCCGTGGTTGGCCGCGTGCCAGCTCGTCCCCGTCCCCACGAGCCACACCCGGCGGCCGCCGATGGCCCGCGCGGCCGAGTCGACGGGCCCGGTGTCGTCGAGGATCGCGCGGAGGGCCGCCGGCTGGCCAGCCATGGTCTCGCGCATCGCGCTCATGCCCCACCGTCCCCGCGCGGCTGGATCTCGAGCAGCTGCTCCGGGGTCTCGTGCTCGACCTGGAGTGTCGTGTGCGTCAGGGCGAAGCGCTCCTCGAGCAGGCCCTCCAGGCGCGCCCGCACCGCGTGGCAGTCGCAGTCGCGCTCCACGAGGACGTGTGCCGACAGCGCCGGGAAGCCGGAGGTCACCTCCCACACATGCAGGTCGTGGACCTGCACGACGTGCGGCTCGGCGGCGAGAGCGTTGCCGATCGCCGAGACGTCGACGCCCTCGGGCGCGGCCTCGAGGAATATCCGCCCGGACGCGCGCAGCAGCGAGTAGGCCGAGTACAGCATCAGCGCGGCGACGAACAGGGACGCGATGGCGTCGGCGCGGTCGAATCCGGTGGCGAGGATGACGATGGCCGCCAGCGCCGTGGCGATGAAGGCGTACAGGTCGGTCACCACGTGGCGGAACGAGCCCTCGACGTTGAGGCTTTCCCGGCCGGCCCCGGCGAGCACTCGGGCGGCCAGCAGATTGACGGCGACGCCCGCGAGCGCCACGACCAGCACCGGAGCCGCGTCGACCTGGGGCGGCGAGCCCAACCGCTGCGCGGCCTCCCACGCGATGAGCACGGCGAGCACGAGCAGCGTGATCCCATTGGCCTGCGCGCTGAGGATCTCGGCACGACCGAGGCCGTAGGTCATCGCGCCCTCCGCCGGCTTGGAGGCGAGGCGGGCGGCCACCAGCGACAGCGCGATCGCGGCGGCGTCGGTGAGCATGTGCCCCGCGTCGGAGATCAGGGCCAGGGAGTCGGCCAGGATGCCGACGACGACCTCGGCGAGCATGAAGCTGACGATCAGCGCCAGCGCGATGGTCAGTGCCTGGCGATCGTTGCTGCCGCGGACGTGGTGGGCATGGACGTGCGCGCCGGCCATCTGCGGTTCAGCGTATCGCGGGGGTACCCTCGATCCGTGGCCTTCCTGCTCACGATGCTCGGCGCGGCCCTCGCCTGCGGGCTGGAGATGCTCGAGGCGCTGGCGATCGTGCTGGCGGTCGCCGCCACCCGGCGCCCGCGCGACGCCGTGCTCGGCGCGCTCGCCGCGCTCGTCGCCTGCGTGGCGATCGGCGCGGTGGTCGGCCCGGCGCTGATCGGCCGCGTGGCCGGCGAGCCGCTGCGCCTCGTCATCGGCGTCGCCCTGCTGCTGTTCGGGCTGGAGTGGCTGCGCAAGGCGATCCTGCGCCTGGCCGGGCGCCGGGCGCGCTCCTCATCCTTTGCGGAGTTCGTGGCCGAGCGCGAGGCGCTCGAAGCCGAGGCCCCGCCGCCACCCGGCCAGCCCGACTGGCCAGCGCGAGTGGTCGCCTTCAAGGGCGTGCTGCTCGAGGGGATCGAGGTCGTGCTGATCGTCGCCGCGCTCGGCGCGCGCCCGGGCGGGGCTGCGCCGGCGTTCGCCGGAGCCGCGGTCGCGCTCGCGGCCACCGTGGGCGTCGGCCTGGTGCTGCACCGCCCGCTGCAGCGCCTGCCCGAGACGGAGCTGAAGTACCTGGTCGGGCTCGTGCTGACGACCTTCGGGACCTTCTTCGCCGCCGAGGGCCTGGGCGTGAGTTGGCCGCTCGGCGACGCCGCGCTGCTCGTGCTGCTTGCGTTCTACGTGCTCGCGTCCCAGCTCATGGCGGCCGCCCTGGCCCGCGGCCGCGGCGCCGCGGCGGAGGTGCCGGCGTGAGGGCGCTGCGCAAGCTCGTGCTCGGGGAGACCTGGGCGCTGCCGGTCGGAGTCGTGCTGGCCGTCGGCGCCGCCGCGCTCCTGCGCGCGGCGAGCGGCGACGCCGCCTGGTGGCGCGACGCCGGCGGCGCGATCCTCGCGCTGCTCGTGCTCGGGGCCCTCGCCTACTCGGTCTACTCGTCGGCGCGGCGCTGACCGCGGGCCCGGCTACGTCGTCATCCCGCTCCACTGGCCGCCGGTGACGTTGAGCACCTGGCCGTGGATGTAGTTGGACCACGGCGAGCACAGCAGGAACACACCGCCGGCGGCCTCCTCGGGGGTGCCGGGGCGCCCGAGCGGGATCGTCACGGGAGCCATCTGGCGCATCTGGTCCGGGATCCCGAGCTGCACCTTCTCGCCACCGATCTCCATGACGTTGGAGTCCTCCTTGGAGGCGGTGAGACGGGTCTCGATGTAGCCGAAGGCGACCGCGTTGACGTTGATCTTGAAGCCGCCCCATTCCTTCGCGAGGGTCTTGGTCAGCCCGACCACGCCGGCCTTCGCCGCCGAGTAGTTGGCCTGGCCCGCGTTCCCCATGGTGCCCGAGATCGATGTGATGTTGACGATCTTGCGGAACACCTCGACGCCCTCGTCGCGCTCCTTCTTCGCGGGCTCGCGCATGTGTGGCGCGGCGGCCCGCAGGACGCGGAAGGGGACGATCGTGTGGATGTCGAGCATCGCCTGGAACTCCTCGTCGGTCATCTTGTGGATGACGTTGTCGCGCGTGTAGCCGGCGTTGTTGACGATGATGTCCAGCTTGCCCCAGGCGTCGACGGCGGTGTTGACGAGCTCGTCGGGGGCTCCCGGGTCGGTCAGGTCGCCGGCGTAGACGACGGTCTCGCCGTCGATCTCCCCGGCGGTCTGCTCGGCGACATCGCCGTCGAGGTCGTTGATCAGCACCTTGGCGCCGTGCTCTGAGAGCAGCTCCGCCGTTGCGCGCCCGAT
This sequence comes from Solirubrobacteraceae bacterium, assembly GCA_035997675.1. Classification (GTDB taxonomy): domain Bacteria; phylum Actinomycetota; class Thermoleophilia; order Solirubrobacterales; family Solirubrobacteraceae; genus JALYZC01. The sequence continues at coordinate 1,571 of DASYIJ010000173.1, read as the reverse complement.
GCCGCGGGCGCTGCCGGTGACGATCGCCACCTTGTCGTCGAGGACTCCCATGCCGTTCGCGTCTCCTTGTCGTTTGCTTCGAGAGGGCGCTGGACTCTATTCAGCGGATGAGGTCGACGGCTACGCCCTCCTGCCACCGGGCCATGCGATCTTCGTCGGCGAACGGCACGGTGTCGTCGAGCCGCTCGACCTCCTCGACATAGGCCCGCATCGCGCGCACGGCGGCGGGCCGCGCGGCCACGGACATGAACGCGGCGCGCTCCCGGTGCATGCCGTCCCCCAACCCTCGGGTCGCCCCGTCGTAGACGGCGCGCTTGAGCGCCGCCACGGTCCCCGGCGCGCGGCGGGCCAGGCGCTCGGCTGTCGTCGCGGCCTCGCCGGCGAGCGCCTCGGGGGCCACGACGCGATGCACGAGCCCGAGCTCCTCGGCCTCGTGCGGCGCCAGCACCCGCCCCTCGAGCATCATCTCCAGCGCCCGGCTCGTCCCGAGCATGCGAGCGAGCCGCTGGGTGCCGCCACCCCCGGGTATCAGGCCGAGCGTCATCTCGGGCAGGCCGATGCGGGCGTCGTCGCGGGCGGCCATGATGCGCACGTCGCAGGCCAGGGCCAGCTCGCACCCGCCGCCCATGGCCAGGCCGTTGATCGCCGCCACGAAGACGACGTCCGAGCGGTTCATCCGGCGGAAGACGTCGTGGATGCGGCGCAGCTCGACCAGCCCCACGGCGGGTGTGCGGCGAAGCGCGTCGTCAACCCCCGGGATCCGGCCCAGGGCGCCGGTCGCCCGCAGCGCGCCGCCGGCCACCGCCGGGGAGACCTGCGCCCCGGCCGCCTCCGACCCGGCCAGGATCTCGGCCACGTCGTAGTGGGTGATGAACACTCCTTCGACGGCGCCGGTCAGCACCACCGCGCCGATCGATGCGTCCTCGTCGGCGCGGGCGACCAGCTCGTCGAGCTCGGCCACCATGCGGCCGGTCATGAAGTTGCGCGGCGGGTTGCTCATCCGCACGGTGAGCACCCGTCCGGCCTGCTCGGTCTCCAGCATGGTCATGACGCCTCCTGTGGTCGGGAGGCGAAGGCTATGCGGCTAGAGCCCGAACGACTTTCCGAGGATCTCCTTCATGATCTCGTCGGTGCCGCCCCCGATCGGGCCGAGGCGGGCGTCGCGCGCGGCGCGCTCGATGTCGTACTCGACCATGTAGCCCGCGCCGCCGTGGATCTGGAGGCAGTCGTCGGCGGTGTCGAACGCGGCGCGCTGGGTGGCCAGCTTGGCCATCGTCACCTCCTGCACGGCGTCGGCGCCGTCGACGAAACGGCGCAGGCCGTGGTAGGTGAGGTCGCGGCCGGCCTCGATCCGCAGCGCGATCTCGGCCAGCTTGTGGCGGATGACCTGGTGGGAGCCGATCGGCCGCCCGAACGCCGTGCGCTCCTTGGCGTAGGCGAGCGTGCGCTCGAACATGGCCTGCATCGCGCCCACGGCCCCGAGCGCCATCATGATCCGCTCCCACTGGAAGTTGGCCATGATCAGGTAGAAGCCCTGATTCTCGTCGCCGAGCAGGTTCTCCTCGGGCACT